>CAZMUG010000277.1:0-2502 GCA_964569165.1 uncultured Gaiellales bacterium | reverse complement strand
TGTATCATGCTCGTTCACTGCTTATAGGCGCTTGCGCCTCGGCTGGGGGTCAAAACGCTAGCAGAAGGCTAGTAGCCTGTCAGAAAGATTTCAAAGGAAAGTGGCCGCCTTCAGGCTCGGTGGAAGTTTGGGGTAGGCCAGATTAGCTTCTGCCCGCCAGGATTGACGAACGGCGCCACCGTGGTAGGTGCGTTGCGGATAGCTGCCACGCCGTTGCGGGTCTTCGTCATGGGCTGCGCTACGCAATCCGGAGAGGACATGTCGCGAAGGCTGTGGGTCATCGTGCACCGCTGGGCGGGGCTTTGCCTGGCATTCTTCCTGAGTGTTGCAGGTTTGACCGGCTCTCTGCTGGCTTTCTACGACGAACTGGATGCCTGGCTGAACCCGAGCCTGCTGACGGTTCCCGAACGCTCTGGGTCATACCTGAACCCCGATGCACTGACACGTAGCGCAGAAAAGGGAGTTGCGAACTCAATCGCAACCGGGATTCGCTTTGCTGGCCGTCCGGGCCAGTCGATTGGCGTTGGCCTGGAAGGCCGCATCAATCCGGAAACCGGCGTTGCCCACCGACTCGATGTCAACGAGGCTTACATCGATCCCTACGACGGTCGCTTTCTTGGTGCGCGCGAACTCGGCACATTCGGCCTGGATGCGCCGCGGATCATGTCGTTCGTCTATAGCCTGCACTATTCCCTGCACTTGCCTGAAGTTTGGGGTTTGTGGGTCATGGGTGGCGCCGCGATCGTGTGGTTCTTCGACAACTTCGTCGGAGCGTATCTGACGTTTCCCAACCGGCGATCCGCCAATGTGGAGCAGACACCTCAGGTTGCCTCGCAGCGCGCACCTGCGTGGTGGACGCGCTGGAAGTCTGCGTGGCTCGTAAAAGTTAAAGGCAGCCGCTTTCGCATCACATTCGACCTGCATCGTGCGTTCGGGCTATGGCTTTGGTTGCTGCTTGGCATGCTGGCCTTGACCAGCGTCTACCTCAATCTCCCGCGCGAGGTCTTCAATCCGATCGTCAACATTTTCGCGACCGTGGTGCCGGAACCCGAGGAGTTTCCAGGGTTGGTCGCGCGCCGCGACCGCCTGTCGTTCACGGATGCGCTGAACTCTGCAAGGAACAATCTCCCGGCTAGGGCCACAGATTTACAGCCGAAGTTCATCTCCTATGATCGGGAGCGTGGTGTGTTCAGCGTTGATTTCGGGCATCCGAACGCTAGAGACGAATGGTTCCGTGTCCGCCATGAGCGGGTTTACCTGGATGGCGCGACAGGCATCGTCGTCGGGCGTGCGGGAACGGAATCCGGAGGCGGAGGCGATCGCTTCAACGCGGTGCTCTTTCCACTTCATTCCGGGCAACTGCTGGCGCTGCCCGGCGTCGCGAAGTTCCCGCTCCATGGACCCGGCGAACCCGGCAGAGGCGAGGTCAGCGCGGCGCCTTCCCATTCAGGAAGCGAGAGTTTCCAGGGGGCAAGGCCGCTCCGGTCGTGCCCGAAACGGGTCTCAAGCGCAGCGTCGACACGCCCGTCATGACGTCCGGCACGGGCCGTGGGAACTATCTGATAGCGCAAGCTGACTTTAGATTATCTGTTCGAACTGTCGGGGCTGCCATCATTCAAAGGCAGCATCTGAGCCCACTTGCCGATGTTCTGGGCTTGCCAGATCACCCCGAGTACCGCCAGCAGCAATGTGAGCGCTCGCGGCAGAAAGTCGCCGCTAGCCAAGTCAAATAATCCGAGGCTGGGGAGGAGATGGTGGACGCCCGCGACAGCCATCGTCGCCCCGCTGATTGCTGAGGCGCCAACAACGAAAGCATTGAAAAAGCGCGCCACAAATGCCGCTCCGGCGACGCCGCAGAGCAATATGAGAATGCCGGCCAGAAAAGCCCCAAGCACGGTGTCTAGATTGAACGCAGTGGCCATTGATAAGCCAAAGAGAACGCCAGCCGAGGCGCCCAAGAGAAGGCGTCGATAGGGTTCAAGAAAGTATGACGCGGCGCCGAGAAGAACTGCGCCGGCAATTCCCAGAACGATTGCTATCGCACCCACGGCACCAGTCAACCACCGCCCAAGCATGAGGCCAATGTCCAGGCCGACAATGGCGTAAAGGAGAGGCAGCCACGCATAAAATATGAAAAGACCGAATGCCATAATCGCCAGTCCGGTCAAAATCATCAGTAGGCTACCAATAAGTGACATCACAATTCCTCAATCACCTCAATTGCCGTTCGAGCCCCGGAATGGCGAGGATCGCAGAAACATCAGCTGCTCATGAATTCGAAATAGCAATGCTCACCACGCTACGGCCGATGAGCACTGCTACGGTAACAGACTACTTACACGTGCAATTGACGTCTGAAGGACCCTTGCCCTCGGTAGTATTGCCGCCCGAGCACGTTGCCGTCTTGCCTTCTGGGCAGGTCACTGAACACGATTGCGTTCTATCCGAGCTATTTGCCGAGCACGTTCTAAGGCCTGCTCCTTCCTCCGCTGCGCTGGCGAA
>CAZMUG010000276.1:2139-2523 GCA_964569165.1 uncultured Gaiellales bacterium | reverse complement strand
GACCTCTGCGCCGCGCCGCCGCCGGGGGCGCCGGAGCGCCATCCCGCGGTGGACCTGCTCGAGTCGGTCGACCCCGACGAGCTGACCCCGCGCGACGCGCTCGAGCTGCTCTACCGGCTGAAGAGGCTGTGAGGCGAGCGCTCGCCGCCCTCGCGCTGGCGGCATCCGCCCTCTCCGCCCACGGCGCCGAGCGGTTCAGCTTCGCGGCCTTCGGCGACACGCCCTACTTCGGCTTCGAGGAGCCCGCCGTCGAGCGCCTCATCGCGGGGTTCGCCGGCGCGAACGTCGCGTTCGCCGTCCACGTCGGCGATTTCAAGCTCGGCGTCGCCCCGTGCTCCGACGAGCTGTTCGCCGACCGGCGGCGCCTCTTCGACGCGTCGCCGG
>CAZMUG010000276.1:1711-2129 GCA_964569165.1 uncultured Gaiellales bacterium | reverse complement strand
CAACGAGTGGACCGACTGCGGCGGCGCGCTCGCCGGCGGGCACGACCCCCTCGAGCGCCTCGCCCGGCTGCGCACGCTGTTCCACGCCGGCGATGCGAGCCTGGGACGGCGCACGATCCGGCTCGCGCGCCAGAGCGCGGACCCGCGCTTCGCCGCCTATCGCGAGAACGTCCGCTGGGAGTTCGGCGGGGTGGTCTTCGCCACGCTCAACATCCCGGGCAGCAACAACAACCTGCGCCGGGACGGCAGCACGGACGCCGAGCACGCCGCGCGCATGGCCGCGAACCTCGCGTGGCTCGCCGACGCCGCCCGCCGCGCGCGGGCGGACGGGGCGGCGGGCCTGGTCGTCTTCGCGCACGGCGACCCGGGGTTCGAGCGGCCGCCGCGTCCGCTCGATGGCATCGTCCGCTTCCGCGCG
>CAZMUG010000276.1:0-1701 GCA_964569165.1 uncultured Gaiellales bacterium | reverse complement strand
GGCGCTGCAGACGCACGCGGCGCAGCGCGGGAAGCCGCTGCTGTTCGTGCACGGAGACGGGCACCGTTACCGCGTCGACCAGCCGCTCGGCGACCCGGCCACCGGCCGGCGGCTCGCGCGCTTCACCCGACTGGAGGTCTTCGGCGCCCCGCAGGTCCAGTGGGTGCGCGTCGACGTCGATCCTGCCAATCCGCGCCTCTTCGCGATCGCGCCGGGCGACGCTTCGCCGTTCGCCGTCCCCTGAGCCCGGGCGCGGCGCCGTGATCTACATCAACGGCACGGACGAGGCGGTCTAAGAGACTAGGCTGGCCGACCCGGCGGTCGGGTTGCGCGCGCGGCACGCGCGGGCAGCCGATGCCCCGCGTTGACCAGCCCGCATCCATGTACCGGATCGTTCGCCGCGAAGCGTTCTCCGACGCGACCTTCCTCTGGGAAGTCGAGGCGCCCGACGTCGCCCGCGCCGCGCAGCCCGGCCACTTCGTGATGCTCCGCCTGCGCGAAGGCGGCGAGAGCATCCCGCTCACCGTCGCCGACTACGACCGCGACAGCGGCACCGTGACCATGGTCATCCAGGCGCTCGGCAAGACCACCCTGGAGATGCGCGACCACTACGACGCGGGCGACAGCTTCGCCGACTTCGTCGGACCGCTCGGCCTGCCGCAGCACGTCGCCAGCGCGGGACACGTCGTCCTGGTCGGCGGGGGGCTCGGCGTCGCGCCGGTGTATCCGCAGCTGCGCGCCTTCAAGGCCGCCGGCAACCGCACCACGGGGGTGATCGGCTTCCGCAGCAAGGACCTCGTCTTCTGGGAGGAGCGCTTCCGGCAGCACTGCGACGACCTCGTCGTCTGCACCGACGACGGGAGCTACGGCCGGCCGGGCCTGGTGACCGCCGCGCTGCAGGAAGTGCTCGAGCGCGACAAGCCCGATCTCGTGGTCGCGATCGGCCCGCTGCCGATGATGAACGCCTGCGTCGAGACCACGCGGCCGTTCGGCGTGAAGACGATGGTCTCGCTCAACGCGATCATGGTCGACGGCACCGGGATGTGCGGCTCGTGCCGGGTGAGCGTCGCCGGGGACGTGAAGTTCGCGTGCGTGGATGGCCCCGACTTCGACGGCCACCAGGTGGACTTCAAGGAGCTGATGCTCCGGCAGCGCCGCTTCAAGGGCGAGGAGACGCGCGCGACCGACGACTATGCGCGCGTGTGCCACGTCGAGAAGGTGCTGTTCGAGCAGAACAAGACCAACTACAAGAAGTACAAGGACGTGGCGCCGCACGCTACCAAGATGCCCGAGCGCGACCCGCTCGAGCGCGCGCGCAACTTCAAAGAGGTGAACCTCGGCTACTCGATCGCCGACGCGCTCGCCGAGGCCGAGCGCTGCATCATGTGCTCGAAGCCGGCCTGCATCGAGGGCTGCCCGGTGTCGATCGACATCCCGCGCTTCATCAAGCACATCCTGGTGCGCGACGTCGACGGCGCGCTCGGCGTCATCAACGAGTCCAACCTCTTCCCCTCGGTGTGCGGCCGCGTCTGCCCGCAGGAGTCGCAGTGCGAGGCGCAGTGCGTGGTCGGGCGCAAGCTCGAGCCGGTGGCGATCGGCCGGCTCGAGCGTTTCGTCGGCGACAACGCGCGGCCGCGCAAGGCGGCGCCGCCGGCGCCGGCGCGGCGGCTCGGCCGCGTCGCGGTGGTCGGGTCCGGCCCG
>CAZMUG010000275.1:0-2552 GCA_964569165.1 uncultured Gaiellales bacterium | reverse complement strand
TCCCCGGCTTGACCGGGGATCCACTTGAATTGGCTTTCACTGGATTCCCGCTTTCGCGGGAATGACGAAAAGGGAACGGGAATGACAAAAAGGGAACGGGAATGACGAAAAGGGAGCGGGAAAGACGATCAAGGGGAGAGGGAAAGGTGGCGGAGGGATATGCGCACCTCTTTGGCCGGATTTGAACAGCTGGCTGGCTACAGCCTGGTTCCTCATCTGTTTCCACCGGGGGATAACACAATCAGCGGGGATTCGCTAAAGTGGTATCCTGCGTTTGCCATCACTCTCGGAGGTCAATCGTCATGCCTGAAAAAGTCAAACTTGGTTTTATCGGGTCCGGTGGAATTGTCAAAGCGCATCTCGAACATGGCCTGAAAAATTTTCCTGATGTCGAATTTGTCGGCTGGTGCGATCTCAATCCCGATATCGCCGAGGCCCGCCGCGGTGAAGTCGGCGGCCAGGGCAAGGCCTTCACCGATGTGGAAAAAATGCTCGACGAGGCCAGGCCGGATGCAGTCTACATCATGCTTCCACCCTTCGCCCATGGCCCGGCGGAAGATCTTGTCATCGACCGCGGATTGCCTTTCTTCATCGAAAAGCCGGTTGCCATCGATCTCGAAACCGCACGCCGTGTTCATGCCAAAGTCAAAGCCAAGGGGCTGATCACCTCCGTGGGTTATATGACCCGTTACCGCACCTCGGTCCAGCGGGTGCGCGGGCTTCTTCAGTCCCAGAAGCCGGTTCTGGCGCATGGAGGCTGGATCGGCGGCGGCCCCGATAAATATGAAGGCATCTGGGCCTGGTGGGTCCAGAAAGACCGTTCCGGCGGGCAGTTTCTCGAGCAGACCACTCATACCACTGACCTGATCCGTTACCTTTTCGGTGAGGTAAAAAGTGTCTATGCGGTGCCGGTTCATGGCCGCAAGGAACGTCCCGATTTCTTCACGATCGAGGATGCCTCGATGGTCCAGATTTCGTTCCAGAATGGAGCGGCTGCCAATCTCTATAGTTCGGTCAGCTGTCCTTCCGGCGGTGGAATTTTCCTGACTCTGTGGGGAACTGATATGCGTGCTGATTTCACAGGCTGGGAGCATTCGGTGCGCATTCAATGCCCGGCCGGTGAGACCATCGAGATCCCCGGTGAGGCGAATATATTCGAGCGAGAAGACCGTGCCTTCATCGATTCGGTCAAGGCCGGCAAACCGGTTGGAATCCTGGCCGACTATGAAGATGGGCTGCGTGCCACCGAGATCGCCTGTGCCGCCAATGAATCCATGCAGAGCGGCAAGGTCATTACCCTGGGATAGGTGATGAACAGCCTTCAGAACAGGCTGGAGGATTAACCCGGAAAGGCGTTGCCATCATGTCTTTCAAAGCCGGAATATCGTTATCGCCCCGAGAGAAGCGCCACACAGTCAGCCGTTACCTCTACAGCCATTTTGCAGAGCATCTGGGGCGCTGTATTTATGAGGGCATCTGGGTGGGCGACCACCCGCGCATCGAAAACGATGGAGGGATCCGTTGCGACACCATCGAAGCCCTTAAAAAGCTGGAGCTCCCGGCCCTGCGCTGGCCGGGGGGGTGTTTCGCGGATAATTATCACTGGATGGATGGCATCGGGCCGCGGGAGAAGCGCCCCAGGCGCCACAACCTGTGGTGGAACCAGCCGGAATCCAATGAATTCGGCACCGATGAGTTCCTGCGTTTCTGCCGATTGATCGGGACTGAGCCTTATATCTGTCTGAATGTCGGCAGCGGGACAGTCGAGGAAGCGTGTGCCTGGGTGGAGTACTGCAACAGCTCCCAGAACACCTCCACTGTGGCGCTCCGCAAAGCCAATGGCCACCCGGAGCCGCACAAAGTGATGTTCTGGGGGGTGGGGAATGAGAACTGGGGATGCGGCGGCAATATGCGCCCCGAATATTATGCGGACCTGTATCGGCGCTATACGGCTTACCTGAGAGGCATCGCCGGTCCCGAGGCCAAGCTGATTGCCTGCGGATCTCACCCGGGACTGCCGGATTGGGATGAACGATTCCTGGCAAACCTGCGCGATGGGAATATGCTGCATTCAGTCGATTACATCGCGCTGCACAGCTATCTCGGCTGGGGGAAATCCGATGTGAACTTTTCCGATGAGGACTTCCTCAACCTGATTGCCTCGATCGACATCACCGGGCAATGCCTGCGGCGCGCTATCGGGCTGGTTCAAGCTGCCGGCACGCCGGAGAAGAAGATCGGGGTTTTCCTGGATGAGTGGGGAACATGGTGGAAAGAAGCCACAGTTCCCTCAGGCCTCTATCAGCAGAACACCCTGCAGGATGCACTGTTCGCAGCGGTCAATTTTCACCTCTTTCATGAGCTTGGGGAGTGGCTGTTCATGACCAACATGGCTCAGACCATCAATGTGCTGCAGGCATTGATCCTCACACGCGGCCCGGAACTGCTGCTGACTCCGACATGTCATGTTTATGAAATGTATAAACCCCACCGCGAGGGTTTTCTCATCAAACTCGCCCAGACCTCTCCGAACCTCCGTTTCTTCGAGACAA
>CAZMUG010000274.1:0-2571 GCA_964569165.1 uncultured Gaiellales bacterium | reverse complement strand
GACTGCGAAGCCGCCGGCGGGCACCAGCGAGGGCGGAGGCGACGGGCAGCCGGAGGAAGTCACGGGAACCAGTTGGAGCCCGAACTGTCCGTCGGGAGCCGGGTGCCGACGATCCGCCCGGACTGGCGTGCTTCCTGGGGGGAAGTCCACTCCCATGTTCCAGACAACATGACCGGCACTCCGGCGCTGAACAGTGTGATCGACACATCCCACGTGCCCATGCCTTGATCGGCCCCGGTCCAGCGTCCCACCAGAGCAGCCGCTGGAGACACGGGGTCAGGCTGCGTCGGCGAGCGATCCTCAGCGCATCCACCGAGTGCCGAAAAGATGAACGCCAGCAGCAGAATCCTGCGAGCCACTGCGACACCTTTTAACACTGGCCGCGGTCCTGTATCAAACACGTAGCTACGCATTCAGGGTGTGCTGGCAACACTCGAACAAGAATGCGAGACCGAACCTACAGCGTCTGACCCGGCGGATGCAACGGCCAGAGCATGTCGGCGGTCGTCAGGGCGTGCCGCGCGCCGGCCGCCACGACCACGACGTCGCTTCTGCCTTCTGCCTTTTGCCTTGTGCCTTGTGCCTTGTGGGTTCCGGAAATTCTGGCCGCTGGATTCCGGGAATTCTGGCCGGTTGATCTGATGCCCCAGGTGAGGTGGGGTCGTCAAGCCCCAAGTGCTTGGTCCGCATCGACGGCCCATCGAGCGTGAGCAGTCGCCCCCGCTCGAGAATGCGGTCCAGGATGGCCTGCGCCAGGTCATCGTCGTGGAGGACGTGGCCCCAGGCCGCCAGCGCCTTGTTGGTCGTGAAGACCATCGCGCGCTTCTTCCGGTGCCGGTCGTTGACGACGTGGAAGAGCATGTTGGCGGCGTCGGTGCCATAGGTGAGATAGCCCACTTCGTCGACGACCAAGACGCTGGGTTGGACGTACGGTCCCAGCGCCTCGGCGAGACGGCCCGCTCGAAACGCGGCCGAGAGATCGTCGATCAGCTCCGCCGCGGTGACGAAGCGGGCGTCGAAGCCGTTCTGAATGGCCCGGTAAGCGATCGCGACCGCGAGATGGGTCTTGCCTCGGCCGGGCTTCCCACTGAGGATCACGCAGCGGCCCTCGGTCACGAATTCGGAGGCGAGCGCCGAGCCGAGCCGCGAGAGCCGGACGGTCGACTGGTGGAGGAAGTTGAAATCGTCGACGGTCTTCAGAAACGGGAAGCGCGCGCGGCGGACGAGCCGGGCGATGCGGGTCTGTTGCCGTTGCGCGATCTCCTCGGAGACGACGAGCGCCAGCAGGTCGCGATAGGTCCACTCCTCCTGCTCGGCGCGCCGGGTCAGATCGCGCCAGGCCCGCCGCGTATTGGCGAGGTGCAGGCGTTTGAGCAGGGTGTCGAGTGCCTGGTCGGAGAGCGTCATGATGGCCCTCCGTCCGGGTCAAAGGGGAGCCCCGTGCTCGGCCGCGTCCAGGCCCTCCGCTGCGCTCCGGCCCTCCGGGCGCCTGCGGCGGCCTGGACCCGGCCTCCGCGCGGGGCGGGTAACACGCTTATGGACGGAGGGCCGAGTGGCTCTGCGGGCGGCGTGGTGACGAGCTCGGCCAGGAAGTGCGCGATGTACTCGGCGCCGATCGCCTGCTCGGCGAGCCCGCGGGTGAAGGCCGATCGGACGGCGTCGTCGCCGTACGTGGCCAGCAGGGCGTGCAGCCGGTCGACATCGCGCAGCCAGATCCGGGGGCGTCGATGCGTGAGCTCGGTGAGGTATTCCAAGGCCGGGCGGCCCAGCGCGAGCAGGTGCTCCCGCTGCAGATAGCGTTTCGCCCGCTTGCCGGAGACCGCGGCCACGTGCTCGGCGCGATGTTCGGGCAAGGTCGATTTCGCGCCGCGCTCCCAGAGTCGGGTATGGCCCGACTCGAACCGGCCGGCCGTGATGCGGACCCGATCGCGGTAGAGAAACAGGGTGCCCGGAATCCCGATGGCCTCGGGCGCCATCGAGTACGAATGCGTGTCGTGCAGCACCTCGGCCGTGGGGCCCACGACGACGGGCACACGCAGCGCCAGGTCGGCGGGGGCAATCTTGAGCGGCCGCAGCCGGGGCTGTTCTTCGGCGAGACGGACGGCAGGAATCACGCCCGTCGCCCGCGACGGCCGCGCCGTGTTGACCTCGCGATGCCATTCGGCGAGCTGCGTCTGGAGGTCCACGTCGTCCAGAAACCGACGCTGCTTGAAGAAGGACCCCTTGACCCATCCGACGAGATTCTCGATGGCCCCCTTCTGCTGCGGACTCGCCGGCCAGCACACTTCGATGCCCAGTCCGAGATCGAGCGCCACGCCCGCAAACAGGGCGTTCCACTCGGTCACCTGGCCGTCGCGGGCCCACTTGACCGCCACAGTCGTCGCCCGATCGAAGACGGCCAAGAGCGGAATCCCGCCCAGGGCCGCAAAGTGATCCACCAGCGTCCGGACCAGCGTCTCCGCCCGCTCATCCGGCACGATCGTGACCTCAATCCACCGGGAGTACTTCAAGCGCGTGGCGAAGAAGTGGATCCGCCGCCGCGTCCCATCGAGGAATCGGACGTCGACCTGC
>CAZMUG010000273.1:0-2633 GCA_964569165.1 uncultured Gaiellales bacterium | reverse complement strand
GAGAGCCTCGAGCGCCTGCACGGCTCGCTGGCAGCGTCCCGGAACGGACTCGCGTATGCGTTCCTGGGCGTCGTCGCCGAAGCGGGCCCGGGCGGGCTCGGCGTTCTCGGCACGCGCTCCGACCTCGCAGAGGTCCTCGAGCGGGCGCGGCCCGACGAGGTGATCCTCGCGGAGGCGGACTACGACGAGCGCACGGTGCTCGAGATCGTCGACCAGGCGCACCGGCAGGGGATCAAGGTGCGCCTCGCGCCGGACGCGACCGAGCTCCTCATCCAGCAGGGCGAGTACATCCCGGGCCAGGGTCTCCCCCTGTTCGAGCTCCGCCCGCCCGTGCTCACCGGCTGGGACTGGGCGGTCAAGCGGTCCTTCGACGTCGTGGTCAGCGCCCTGCTGCTCGTCGTCGGCTTCCCGCTCTGGCTCCTGGTCGCCGCGGCCATCAAGCTCGACTCGCGCGGCCCCGTGCTCTTCCGCGATCGGCGTATCGGAGTCGGGGAGCGCGAGTTCGGGATGCTCAAGTTCCGGACGATGGTGGCCAACGCTGCCGAGCTGCAGCCGCAGCTCGAGGCTGCGAACGAGGCCGAGGGCGCGCTCTTCAAGATCCGCGACGACCCGCGTGTGACCCGAGTCGGCCGGTTTCTCCGCCGCTTCTCGCTCGACGAGATCCCGCAGATCGCGAACGTGCTCAGGGGGGAGATGAGCCTCGTCGGGCCCCGCCCGCTTCCGCTTCGCGACTACCGCCTGCTCGACGACTGGCACCGGAGGCGGTACGCCGTCCTCCCGGGGATGACCGGGCTCTGGCAGATCTCGGGGCGCTCGGGCCTCTCCTTCGACGACCTCGTCCGCCTCGACTTCACCTACCTCGAGAACTGGTCGATCTGGCTCGACATCTCGATCCTCGTGAAGACGATCCCGGCGGTGATCTCGCGCCGTGGGGCCTTCTAGGATCCCGTGAAGGCACCGAAGATCCTCGCGGTCGCATCCGCGATCGACCTCGACTTCCGGTACGGCTGCACGCCTGCGTGGTGGCAGATCTGGAAGGGGATGTACGAGGCCGGAGTCGATCTCGTCGTGACGCCGTACCGCGGCCGTCCCGTGGAGTCGCCGTGGTGGCGGGTCGCACCCAATCCCACGTACCGGGAGGGCGAGTCGTACCAGGCGCTCCGGAACGTGCTCGCGCGCATGAAGGGTGACCGCTATCTCAGGCGTGCGGAGTCGAGCCCCGAGGACACCGCCTTCGACCGGCTCACGCGCGAGACCATCCGCAAGCTGGTGACGCCGCGCTGGAAGCGGCACCTCGTCGGCCTCGTCGAGGAGGAGAGGCCGGACGCGGTCGTCGTCTTCTCGGTCCCCATGGCCCACCTGAGCGGCATCCCGGATGCCCTGCGCTCCCGGTTCGGGGTCCCCGTCGTCTTCTACGACGGCGACGTCCCGATGAGCCTCCCCGAGTTCGGCGGCATGGACACCGGCTTCAACCCGTACCACGGCGCCGATCCGTGGGAGTACGACCTCGTGCTCTCGAACTCCGAGGGCGGGATACCGCGTCTCCTCGAGCTCGGGGCACGCCGTGCCGAGGCGCTCTTCTGGGGCGCCGACCCCGAGTTCTTCTCCCCGCAGCCGGTCGCGAAGGAGGTCGACGTCTTCTTCTACGGCTACGGCGACAAGTTCCGCCGCGACTGGATGAAGGCGATGGTCGGGGAGGCCTCGCGCCGCGCGCCCGAGCTCGACTTCGCGCTCGGGGGCCTCGATTTCCAGGGCGACACCGGCTCGGCCCGGCTCCTCGGCGACATCCCCTTCAACGTCTTCGCGCGCGCGATCTCCGCGGCCCGTGTGAACCTCAACCTGACGCGGCGCCCGCACGCAACCGTCACGTGCTCCTCGACCGCGAGGCCGTTCGAGCTCGCCTCCTCGGGCGCCGCGATCGTGTCCAACCCCCACGAGGGGATCGACCGCTGGTTCGAGCCGGGGAGCGAGCTCGTCCTCGTCGAGAGCGCCGAGCAGGCGGTGGAGGCATACCGGGAGCTGGTGGCCGACCCGGCGCAGGCGGAGGAGCTGGGTCGCCGCGCACGGGAGCGGGTCCTCGACGAGCACACGTACACACATCGGGCGCGACGGCTGCTCGAGCTCGTCGGGCTCGGAAGCGGGGTCTCCACGTGAGCGTGCGGAGGCTCGTCGCCGTCGTCCCGGCCTGGAACGAGTCCGGCGCCGTCGGCCAGGTTGTGGACGAGATCAGGGCCGTGGACCCGTCCATCGACGTCGTCGTTGTGGACGACGCGTCGTCGGACGACACTGCCGAGGTTGCCGAGGCTCACGGCGCGGTCGTGCTCCGGCTCCCCTTCAACGTCGGGATCGGGGGCGCGGTGCAGACCGGCTTCCGCTACGCGCTCGAGCAGGGCTACACGCTCTCCGTCCGGCTCGACGGGGACGGCCAGCACGACGCAACCGAGATCCCGAAGATCCTCGCCCCGGTGGAGGCGGGCGTCGCCGACCTCGTGATCGGCTCTCGGTTCGCCGACGGCAGCGGCAGCTACCGGCCGCCGCTCGCGCGGAGGCTCGGTATCCGCGTCTTCGCGCGGCTCGTCTCGCTCCTCGGCGGCCAGCGCGTCACCGACACGACATCCGGCTTCGTCGCCCTC
>CAZMUG010000272.1:0-2648 GCA_964569165.1 uncultured Gaiellales bacterium | reverse complement strand
GCCTTGGTTCTCTACCCGATGAACGCCTTGGTCGAAGATCAATTGGTTCGCTTACGGCGGGCGCTGGATTCGGACACAGCCCGCGATACTTTGAACCGGCATTTCCAAGGCAACCGCTTGTTTTTCGGTCGCTATACCAGCGCTACTCCGGTCACCAGCTTTCTGAAACATCCCCGCCCGCAGGATGAGAAAAAGGAACGCGAGAGGCAGAAGCGCAAACATGAAGAACTCTTCAAAGCGTTTGCAGAATTCCACACCACCCAGGAAGCTGCCCGCCGTCAGGATCAAACTGCCCGTGCTGGTAATCCCGATTTCAGCATGGATGACGAGGTTCGCTACCTATTCCCCTCGGTAGACGGCGGCGAACTCTGTTCTCGCTGGGACATGCAAGCGACCCCGCCTGACATCCTCATCACTAATATTTCCATGCTCAACGCCATGTTGGCTCGTGAAGTGGACGCGCCCATTTTCGATCAGACTCGGCACTGGCTCACCACACATGAGGACGCCTACTTTTTCCTGATTCTTGACGAACTGCACCTGCAACGTGGTTCGTCGGGCACCGAAGTTTGCTATCTGCTGCGGTTGTTAATCGAACGGTTGGGACTGCAAGCTCCTGAACACCGGCATAAATTGCGAATCATGGCTTCCAGTGCATCGTTGCCGACCGAAGGTGCTGAAGGCGAGGATAGCCTGACCTATTTGTGGGATATGTTCGGGCGCATGGGGACGTACCGCCAACCCGATCACGCTGGTTTTTCCGCCAAAGGCCAATGGCGCAACGCCATTGTTCCCGGCGCAACGATTAACACCGCGCCGAAACATCGCCACGTACTCGATATGGCGCCGTTCACGGATTTTCTCAGAGTCTTTTGGGACGGTACGCCCGAACAGCCGGCCCGGTATCAGGGCCAACCCATCGACTTCGCCGAAGAGTGGAGAGCCGTTCATCAGGCGTTGCTACCGGCCAGCAAACTCCAGGATTTGCCAGCGCTCATTGTTGAAACGGTGACCGAAGCGGCTTGGCGGCTGGCCGATGCCTGCTGGTCTGAGGTGGATGGCCGGGCGCGGGCCATGCCGCTCAACACGCTAGCCAGCCGACTGTTTGGCCAGCACGATGACGCCGCACTGTTAGCGCTGCGCGGATTACTGGTCGTTCGCGGCATGACGGACGGACTGCCCTCTTCATGGCTCCAATCAGCGGTGGATTTGCCCACCTTCCGGTTGCACCTATTCTTTCGTGGTCTGGAGGGATTGTTTGCACCGGTCGCTCCCCAGGATCATCCAGCAGATATTCCGATAGATCGCAACCGCTACGCCGGCCCCCTACATATCGAACCGGGACAGAGTCACGACACCAGTGCTGGCGAACCCCGACGACTGCTTGAATTGCTACGTTGCGAATGTTGCGGCGAACTCTTTTTTGGCGGAATGCGCAGCGGCCATGACGCTGACAAGGGTATCGAACTGTCGCCAGCCGATCCGGAACTGGAAGGATTGCCCGACAATGCCGCCTTGCAGATGTTTGAGAAGCTGTCTCACGACCGCTATGCGGTATTCTGGATACCGACTCGGCCAGTAACACCTGCGCCGCCAGCCGCTAAAAACGATCAATGGCTCCCAGCCAAGCTGAATCCCGCCAGTGCTGTGATTCGGTTAAACCAAGCCGGCGTAAGCGCCAAAAATAAAACGCAAGACTGGATTTCTGGCTACCTCTACCTGCGTTCCGATGTGGATCGACACAATCGTAATAATGCCAGTAATGGCACGGCTGTACCCTACACCTGCCCAGCTTGTAATACTGACTACTCCAGACGACAACGGGATTTCCTGCTTTCACCGATTCGCAGTTTCCGCACCGGATTTGCCAAGACCAGCCAGTTGTTGGCCACAGAACTCTTTAATCTGCTGCGCCTTGACCGTACTGATCCCAAAGTCGTGGCTTTTTCGGACAGCCGTCAGGACGCAGCCCGCGCTGCTCTGGATATTGAAAGCCGTCACCATGACGACACTCGGCGCGAATTACTGGTCAAGGCGTTGCGAGCCATGCCGCGTGTGGATCGAGCGGCGCTTGTGTCAAGAAAAAAAGAAATCTACAAGCAACTCGGCGAAGTGACCGGTGACACCGAAATTGCTCTTGAAAAGGAACTCAAAGCGATTACTCAACGCTTGGAGATCGCTGGATCATCGGGCGATGACTCCATCGCTATCCGCGATCTGGTCGGTGACCCTTCTGAACCGAACTATCAAGGGCGGCGATCTGAAAATCGTATCGCCCTGCCGCAATTGATCCGGGAGTTCGTGCAAATCGGCTTGCATCCGGCTGACCCTGCTGGTGTGGCTGAAATCAAGGGTTTCCCGTGGCAAGACTTATTCGATGAAAGCAACGGAATCATCGATTGGCGTGATTCCAGCGGCGATGAGCAAAAAGACCTTAATGAAGCACGTACCGAGGTGATTACCGAGATTCTAAAATCCCTGGTGCAAACCGTATTCAGCCGAACCTACTTTTCGTTGGAAGAAACCGGGCTGGCCTATCCCTGTCTGGCAACCGCACCGGGCTGGGGCGAGCGGATAGGCATTCTCGACGCCTTCCTGCGGGTGTTCAGTGACAGCTACCGGCTCCATGACACCTACGATCCATGGGC
>CAZMUG010000271.1:0-2652 GCA_964569165.1 uncultured Gaiellales bacterium | reverse complement strand
CCCAAAGAGCAATGGCAATATTCACGACACCAAGGCCGGTGACCGCTCCACGAAACCAAGTCGAAGAGACTGTGCGGTGTATTGAAGGCAATCCAGATCGGTCAGAGACCAAAGCCAGAAGATAATTCTCAGACCAGTTCCCGAAAAGAGTGTCCCATGGGGCAAGTATCAGATAAGCGCCGAGTAATACGCATAACACAATAAAAAAAATGACGGTCAGTTTTTCAACCATTCCGCCAAATTATATCTATTTTGATCTCGAGAGGACAATAGCGTTCAAGCCGCGACCGCCATATTCTTCAATCGTTCGCGTACATCGCGAAAATCGACATTCTCTGCGTAGACTTGCTCAAAATACTTTCCAGCCCGGTCATAATCACCATCGGCCTCATATACAACGCCGAGCTCGAACCAAAGCGCGAGCTTCTCGTCCGTTGTCAGGTCGCTTATTTCTAATGCTCGCTCGTACCACATTAATGCGAGTTTTGGCATTCCCTGCTGCATAAAGCAGTAGCCCAACAAATTCGCGCAGCTGAAAAATCTGCGCGTGCCGTCGTTTGGCCGTACAAGACTGGCGGCCTCTTGAAATTCTGCAATGGCGGGTTCAAGGAGACCCATTTCATGGTAGGCTGTGGCGGTCTGATATTTTGTCTCAAAGTCCTGATCGCCGGATGCGACCGGATCTTCCAAACCGAGCTCATTCCTGAATTCTCCAATATCGAATAGTCGCCCGCCGCTTTCGGCGGCCGGATCCGGCCCTGGGGTGTTCGATTCTCGAAGGTAAGCTCTGAGTTCCGCTACTTCGGGAACGTCACCGTATTCGACCGAAAATTCTTCTACCGCTTTTTCGGCAAGCTCGGTATATCCGCTGTCGACGTAAAACTTGATGCTCTCAACTTCGCGCCTGCGCTTTCCTTCAGGAGAATCGTCGACGACCACTTCAGCGTCAGTCAAGTTACTTTGGACGCCGTCCAATCCCGAATGGTGAATCTGGGCCTCGTGCAGGTCGCCATTAGTTGATTCGATCACGGCCTCGACGAACGCAAATCCAGCCTCGGAAGCAACCTCCTCCGTCGGCCCTGTCGGCTCAACTGTTCGGATGAACCTCTCATCGAACATTTTGTGCGTGACCGGGGCATCATCAACAAAGCCGTGCAGTTCATTGATCTCATGCAGACGCTCGGCAAAGGCAATCTCCTGTGGGAGAAACATCACCAATTGGGACAATGCGAAACGTTCATCGTCGACCGATTCATGCTGTTTCGCAAGTTCGGCGAGCATTCTCAGAGAATCCTTCAGTGCTTCATCATCCCGCTGCCACGTGCTGAACCGCACAAGTAACCGAACAGCGTCCAGATTCTCGGGTTGATGATCCAATATATGGCGGACCGCAGAGGCGAACTCCTCGGCCTGGCCGCCGGCGAGCATATGCTCAGATGCCATCGTGAGCATGCGGCTTGCACCGTCAAATTCCTGCGCGATCAGATAGCTGTTTGCAAGGTCAAGGAACTTGGGGTAATTGGCCGGTTCCTGCTCCACGAGTTTTATGACCGATCGTTCAGCCTTGTCCTTTTCGCCCGCTTCGATATAGCAATCCACAAGCGTATATAGGACATCGCGGTTGTTGCCATGCTCGGCAAGTATGCTTTCGAGCTTCTCGGCAGCGGCGCTCGCATTACCCAATCCGATCTGGGTGTTCACATAACCGGCGAGTGATCTCGGATGTGTTGCGATCACTTCCAGACCTCTCAGATAGGCTGCCTCAGCCTCAGCAAACCTACCGCGGCTAACGAATCTATCGCCTGCATCGGCCAGAGCCTCGGCCGCGTCGTCGCTCTGTCCTTCTTTTAAGTATGCGTCAGCGATCGTCAAATAGACGTCGGTGTTAGAAGGGTCGAGAAGGGCGATCTGCTTCCACATTGCAAGCGCCTCAACGATCCGCCCTTTCGCCTGGTAATTTTCCGCCAGGAGTACGTAATGCGATTTCGCTTCGGAAAACGAACCCTTGGTCTTGTATAGCTCCGCCAGCTTTTCCGAAACGGCGACCGAGTTCGGCTGGATCTTGCTGATCTTGTTGTAGACCGCAATGGCCTTTTGTGCAAAGCCCTGAGCGCTGTAATACTCCGCCACTGTGAAATAGAATCTTAATGCGGATTTGGGGTCTGAGGCCTTGATGGATAGATCGCCCAGGAGATTCATCGTCCCATAATCTCGAGGGTCGTTCTCGACTACCTGCTTGTATTCGCCTATTGCTGCTTTGATCTTCCCTTGGGCGAGGAATTTCTCGGCATTGCGCATTGCCTTTGATTTATCGAAACCCATTTAATTTAGTTATGATTCCAGGCAGATGCAGGCTTGCGGGCCATTGCCGTGGGAGAAAGGAGACAAGACACTTCGAAGACTACAGGCAGCAATTTCGTTCAACCTGCACTTTGAACGTAGCATAGTGACAGATTTTGTGTCAACGTATTTTACATTTTTTGTACTTTGTTTGACAATGCGACTGGTTCCGAATTCCCGTTTGCACCACCAGTTGTGTGTTGTTAAACTGAAGTTAGATAACGATTTATTTTACCGATGCAAGCGATCATCTTAGCCGGCGGCAAGGGAACTCGGCTTCGGCCGCTCACCGTATATACCCCTAAACCGATA
>CAZMUG010000270.1:0-2682 GCA_964569165.1 uncultured Gaiellales bacterium | reverse complement strand
CGTCGGCAAGATCCGCTACCTGGGCGTCGTCCTCTACGACGCCGACCGGGTGCACGAGGCAGCGTCCGTCCCGGACGAGCACGACCTCCTGCCGGCGCAGCTCTCGCTCTTCCTCGACCCGGACGACCCCGAGGTGCGCGAGCAGGCCCGCCGCGACGGGATCGCCCAGGACTGGCTCGACGCGGCCAGCCGCTCGCCCGTGTACGCGCTCGCCGTCCGGCACCGGGTCGCGCTCCCGCTGCACCCGGAGTACCGCACGCTGCCGATGGTCTGGTACGTGCCTCCGCTCTCGCCGGTGATGAGCCTCGTCGAGGGCCCCGGCTCCGAGGCGGACCCCGACGACGTCTTCCCGGCGATCGACGAGCTCCGGATCCCGATCGAGTACCTCGCGAACATGCTCACGGCGGGCGACCCCGAGCCCGTGCGCGTGGCGCTGCGCCGGCTCGCGGCCATGCGCAGCTGGACGCGCGAGCGCAACCTCGGCGGCGAGCCGGACGCGTCGCTCGCGGCCGCCGTCGGGATGGAGCCCGCCGAGATCGATGCCATGTTCCGGCTGCTCGCGATCGCGAAGTACGACGAGCGCTACGTCATCCCGCAGGCGCACGGCGAGATCGGGCTCAACCCCCACTCCCGGCAGGGGGCGTGCGGCCTCGACTTCCCGGGCGGGCCCGGGAGCTGCGGCGCGCTCGAGCAGGTGAAGGACCCGTTCGGCGCGGAGCCGCTCGCGGCGCCGGCCGCCGGCGGAGGCGGCTCGAACGTCTCGTTCCTCGACTTCCGGCGCCGATGACGAGCGCGAAGCTCCTCGCCGTCCTGCTCTCGTACCCCGACGAGGAGCTCGTCGCGGCGGTGCCCGAGCTGCGTGCCGCCGCGGCCGGGCTTGCGCGCACGGAGCGCCGCGCGCTCGGGCCGCTGCTCGACGCGCTCGCGGCGACGCCGCTCGAGGAGCTCCGGCGGGCCTACGTGGAGACGTTCGACTTCGATCGGCGCTGCGGGCTCCACCTCACGTACCACACCCACGGCGACCGGCGCCAGCGCGGGCTCGAGCTCGTCCGGCTGAAGCGCCGCTACGCCGAGGCCGGCCTCCCCTTCGAGAGCTCCGAGCTGCCGGACTACCTGCCCGTCTTGCTCGAGTTCGCGGCGCTCCGGCCCGAGGAGGGGAGGGAGCTCCTCGCCTCCTTCCGCGCGCCGCTCGAGCTCGTCCGGGCGGCGCTGCACGATCGCTCGAGCCCGTACGCGGGCGTCCTCGACGCGCTCTGCGCGACACTGCCGCGGCCGACGGCCCGGCAGCTCGAGGAGGCGCGCCGCCTCGCCGAGGAGGGCCCGCCGGCGGAGCTCGTCGGGCTGGAGCCGTTCGGCGCGCCCGAGCCTGCGGGGGTGGCGACGTGAGCCGCCTCGACGTGTTCCTCTGGGCGCTCCTTCCGTACATCGCGCTCACGAGCTTCGTCCTCGGCCACGTCTGGCGCTACCGGCGCGACGGCTACACGTGGACGGCCCGCTCGACACAGCTCCTCGAGCGGCGGCTGCTGCTGGTGGGCAGCTACGCGTTCCACCTGGGCATCCTCGGCGCGATCGCGGGCCACGTGCTCGGGATCCTGATCCCGGAGTCGTGGACCGAGGCGCTCGGTGTCTCCGAGCACGACTACCACCTGCTCTCGGTCGTTGCCGGCGGCAGCGCCGGGCTCCTGCTCTGCTTCGGCGCCCTCGTCCTCGTCTACCGGCGCCTCAAGATCGACCGCATCCGCGCGACGACGCAGCGGAGCGACTGGGTCCTGTACCCGATCCTGCTCACGACCATCCTGCTCGGGATGCTCTGCACGGTGATCGGGGGGATGCTCGACGTCTACGACTACCGGGAGACGGTCTCGCCCTGGTTCCGCAGCATCTTCACGCTCGACCCGAAGGCCTCGCTCATGGTGGGCGCGCCGTTCGTCTACCAGGCGCACGTCACGGTCGCCTGGCTCCTGTACGCGGTGTGGCCGTACACGCGCCTCGTGCACGTCTGGAGCTTCCCGTTCGGCTACCTCGTGCGCTCGCCGATCGTGTACCGGGCGAAGCGCCGCCCCACGCGTACCGCGCTCCGCTGAAGCGCCGCGTGCGGTCGTGCTACGGCTTGGCGGCGGCTTCCCAGCCGTCGTACTCGCCGCCGTGCTCCGCGGCGACCCTCTCGAACCACGACCGGAACGACTCGACCGTCACGGCGCTGACGACCCGGGTCCCGTCGGCCCGGACCGTCCAGGCCGCGACGTTCTCCCCCGGAGGCTCGACGTGTGCCGTCCAGCCTGCGTCCCGTGCGAGCGCGGCAGTCGTCTGCGCGGCGCTCTCGTCCTCGAAGTAGAGGAAGTGGATGACATGGCGCGGCTGCGCGAGGTCGGCGCCCCGCCCGGCGAGCTGCCGGAGCGCCAGGGCGTCCGCCTCCCTCGGGGTCTTCGGCTTGCCCTTGCGCCGGACGAGGTCGAAGAGGCCCACCGCTACGCCCTCGCCAGCGCCCGCTCGAGGTCGGCCCAGACCGCCTCGGGATCCTCCAGCCCGACCGACATCCGGAGCAGGCCGGGGGGCACGCGAGCGCCCTCCCAGCGGGCCCGCGCCTCGATTCGCGACCTCACACCGCCGAGGCTCGTGGTGTTGGCGACGAGCTCCGTCCCCGTCTCGACGCGCCGCGCCGCCGCAGCGTCCGCCACGTCG
>CAZMUG010000269.1:0-2712 GCA_964569165.1 uncultured Gaiellales bacterium | reverse complement strand
CGTGAAGTTGCCGTAATCGGGATATTCGTGCTCCCAGAACCAGGCGTTGCCGATCGCCTTGATGGTGAGATCGGGCTTCGGATAGGTGAACTGGTTCATCAGAAGCTTGAACGAGGGAATGGCGATCACCACCAGGATCAGGATGGGGATCACGGTCCAGGCGACCTCAAGCAGCGTGTGATGCGTGGTCGTGCTCGGCGTCGAATTGCGCCGCTCGTTGAAGCGGAACATCACATAGAGGAGCAGGATCAGGACGAAGATGGCGATGGCGATGATGATGGTGTTGGTCAGATTGTAGAAGCTGTGCAGCTCATGCGCGATCGGCGAAGCGGCTTCCTGCAGGCCCATCTGGCCCGGCAGGGCATGCCCCAACCCGGCGTTGGCCATGGCCGCCCCCGGCGCCAGAAGCAAGGCCATGAGCCCGGCCAGCGCCGTCTGAGGCATGCACTTGAAAATCCATTTCAGCATCATCCGCTCCCCGATCCGTATCCCGGCAACAGCTGCCGGATATCTCCCTGATGTCGGTCGTTCGACCTGCCGACCGTTCCTGCCCGGCGTGCCGCCGATTCGGCGAGGACGATCCGAAAGCCGCGTTTCGCTGCACTCGCCATCTGGAGCGCGCGCGGCAACGTCGGAGTCCCCCACACCGACACACAGCACAATCGTCAATCTTGTCTCAAGTCAAGTTTTCTGCGTCATAACCACGCGTTGTCATCACGGAAGACGCAGACGACGGTTTTGCATTGCACCATGCGCCTGCTCTAAATCCTGATATACATCAGCCAAAAAGAGCCGTTTCAGACGTAAAAAGCGACGTACGCGGGCCTCGCGAGAGAGTCGCACTTTAGCCCTTTTTCTCACCGAGACGAACGGAGCGCGGTCAGGACGCACCGGTGGTTTGCAGTCGTTAGGCGCCGTGCGATCGCGGCTCATCGAGGGCATTTCGATTCTCATGGCATTCTCTGACGGCAGTCCGGTACGGCTCGCGAGCAACGCCCGGCGCAACAGGCTCGGCATCTTGTGTGCTGCGCTAGGCGCGGTGCTGGCGGTGCTTCCCGCGGCGGGCATGGCTCAGGATGCGAAACAGGCCGCGTTGCAGCAGCAGTTCGAGGGCGAGGTGAAAGGCCAGTACGGCGACTGGCAGTACGTCTGCAAGCCGCCCCCGGCGGGCGCCAAGAACGAGGTCTGCGCGCTGGTCCAGAGCGTGACGGCCGAGGACCGCAAGAACGTCGGCCTGACCATCTATTTCCAGAAGTTCTCGAACGGCACGAAGGTGCTGCGCGTGTTTGCGCCGGTCGGCGTGCTGCTGCCGCCGGGCATCGGCCTCAAAGTCGACGGCGCCGACATCGGCCACGCACCGTTCCTGCGCTGTCACACCTTCGCCTGCTATGCCCAGGTGACGGTCGACGACAAGCTCATCGACCGGCTGAAGACCGGCAAGACGGCGATCTTCATCATCTTCCAGACCGAGGAGGCCGGCATCGGCATCCCGATCTCTCTCGCGGGCTTCGGCGACGGGTTGAGCGCGCTCAACTAGGTTGCGGCGTAGGAATAATGGGCATTGACGCGGGGATGGTCGCGCGGCCGCAACCGGCGGCGCAAAGGATCGCGCCGCTCAGGGGTTAAGGCAGCGTGCTTGAGGAGAGATCATGCCGCGCAACGACGGGAGCGAAGGGACGCTCTTTCGCTCCGCATCGGCTGCAGACCTCCGCACACGGAAACGCCCGGAGCCTACAGGCACCGGGCGCTTGATGAGTGTCGCGATGTAAAGCGCGCGACTAGGCGACGCGGCGCTGCGGCTTGCCGACCGTCGGCTCGCTCCGCTGAGGCGCGCTGTCCTTGGCGCCGTTGAAAGTGATGTAGTCGCGCTCTGCAACGCCCGGCCGTCCGTTCGAGTAGATCCAGACGTCGGTGCCCGCCCACGTGTCGAAGATCTTGCGGTAGGTCTCGCCATACTGCTCGGCGGCCGTACGCCAGAAAGCCATCTGCTCGTTCATGAGGTCTTGCGGAGAGCGGCATTGCGCAAGGCGTGCCGGAATTTGCAGGTAGGCTTGCGTCCGCCGGTTCGCGAGCCCGCAGACCTCTAGTTGGCAGCGCGCCGCGGCTTTGACCGGAGCGCTCAACCGTTGCGGCACCGCTCCGTTGGCATCGGCCTGCAGCAGACCCATGCTCTCGAAGGCCGTGACGCAGCTCTGGACCATCGGTCCGAAGGGTCCGAATATGTTCGGATCGAAATCCGTGGGGTGCCCCATCGCCATCGCATCTACTCCCTTAATACGCGGACCAGGGGACTTGGCCCTGATCTCATGATTGCTGGACCAAGCGTAGGCACGGCTTGCCCCGAATGCAAATGATCAGAATCAATTCTATAAGAGGAGGACAATAACGAAATGTTGATAAGTATTGACGCTTCGAGCCGCCTTCTCGGATACAGCGATGATTTCCAAGGGTTGCAGCATCAAGCGCCGTAAGTGGATGATCCAAGCGCGCTAAAGGGATGCAGAATCGTGCTTCGGAGATCGTTGCGAAGGCTCGAAACCAACCCGCACCGTTCAACGCCAAGCGCCACGAGGCTGTCGCGACGGCCTGATGCGACGTGTCGCCGCGGCCTCCGTCGCGAGAGAGGCGCTTGGCGGCACGCGGCCGCCGAGTGACCGGTAAGGCCGCTGCCCGCGCGCCGCTCGCTTCCCACGCGCGCCATCGGGCCGCCCG
>CAZMUG010000268.1:0-2725 GCA_964569165.1 uncultured Gaiellales bacterium | reverse complement strand
TTCAGGGCTCGCAGCCGGGCGGCCAGTTGACCATCACAACGGATGTCGAAAACTACCCCGGCTTCGCTGAGACGATTCAGGGGCCGTGGCTCATGGAGCAGATGCAGGCGCAAGCCGCCCACGTCGGCACCGAGATCGTCATGGATCACATCAACAAGGTGGATCTCAAGTCCAAGCCCATCCGCCTCGAAGGTGATAGTGGCGACATCTATACATGTGATGCGCTCATCATCTGCACTGGCGCGCAGGCGCGTTGGCTCGGGATCCCGTCGGAGGAGACGTTCCAAGGTCATGGTGTGTCGGCGTGCGCGACATGCGACGGCTTTTTCTACAAGGGCAAGGAGGTCGTCGTCGTGGGGGGTGGCAACACGGCCGTCGAGGAGGCGCTGTTTCTTACCAACTTCGCCAAGCGCGTGACCATCATTCACCGCCGCGACTCGTTCCGTGCCGAAAAAATCCTGCAGGATCGATTGTTCAAGCATCCGAAGATCGAGGTGATCTGGGACAGCGCCGTAGAGGAAATCACCGGCACCAGCGAACCGTGTTCTGTGACGGGCGTGCGCATCCGGAACGTCAAGACAGGTGAGATCACGCAGCGCGCAGCGGACGGCGTCTTCATCGCCATCGGACATGCGCCCGCGACGGAGCTGTTCAAGGGGCAGTTGCCGATGACGCCGTCGGGCTATCTGATTACGGCGCCGGATTCGACCGCCACGGCCATCCCCGGCGTATTTGCAGCAGGCGATGTGAAGGACGAGGTCTACCGTCAGGCGGTGACGGCAGCCGGCATGGGCTGCATGGCAGCGCTCGAAGCCGAGCGGTATCTCGCCAAGCACGAGGTCCATGCGGCGGCGGCGGAATAATCGGCTGCAAGCGACCATTCAAAAGGCCGCCGGAGAGGCCTCTCCGGCGGCCTTTTTTTATCTGGTGCACAATGCCGGGGTCAGCGCGAAATGAATACGCCCCACGGCATCTCGCCCACGGCGATTTCGGTCACGGCTTCGAGCTTTTCGGTGTCGATCGCGGTGACGCTGTTGGAACGGCCGTTTGCCACGAAGAGGCGCTTGCCATCCGGCGTAATAGCCATGTTCCAGGGGCGCTTGCCGACAGGAATGGTCTTAGTGATCGTGTTGGTTGCAACGTCGATGACGCTGACTGTGCCGTCGCCGCCATTGGTAACATAGACGGACTTGCCATCCGGATTGATGGTAACGCCATTGGCGCGGACGCCTGCCTTGATGGTGGCGACGACTTTCTGGGTTGCAACGTCGATCGCGTAGACCGTATCGGCCAGCTCCGATGCGACGTAGGCAAGCTTGCCGTCCGGCGTGAAGCCAATGCCGCGCGGCCGCTTGCCGACCTGGACGCTGGCGACCTGCTTTTTCTGCGCCACATCGATGATATCGACCGAGTCTGCGTCCTCGGCGCTCACGTAGACCCATTTTCCGTCGGTGCTGAAGACGGCGTGCTCTGGGTTTTTACCTTCCGTCTTCACGACGAATGTGGTTTCGCCAGTGTCGGGATCGACGAAGTGGACGGAATTGTCCTCCTCGACGGCCACTGAAAGAAGCTTGTTGTCAGGAGAAATGTATACGCCCTCAGGCGACTCGCCGACATGGATCGTCTTGACGACCTTCTTCTGCGCGATATCGACGACCTGAAGCGCCTTGGCGGGCTGGTCGGATACGAACAGCTGCTTCAGCGTGCCGGCCATGCCGCGAGGTTTTTTTCCGGCCTGGATGTCGCTGACCACCGTGTTGGTGGCTGTATCGATGACGGAGATCGTGCCAGATTTTTCATTCGCCGCGTAGGCAAATGGCTCCGCATTGGCAGCTGACGCCGCCAGCGCCGAGCAGACTGCGGCTAGGGCTGCAAGCTGGACGAATGTTTTCATGATCGCGTCTCCTCGAACGGCGTTTCCAATTTATTGGCCTGCGCTTGGCCGCGCAGTGTTCGAGTATTAGCTAAGCGCTGGAATGAAATTCGCACATAGTACGCTGGTCTAATCTCGCGATATGGTGATCGGATTGGCAACCGCCCCAAGTGCCTGCGGAGCATTGAAGATGTCAGGAAATATTCCCGGCGGCTTCACCGTGGTCATGCGAGCACATCTTTTGGAAGGGCCGTTTGATTTTCGCGGTTCTGGCAGACCCTCAGTGTACACCTTATAATCTGTAGCGGATACATGACCTTGGGAGCCGCGACATAGCCGAGGTCCGCCATGCCCCGGCCGCTGTTGAGAACCCGTCGGCCTCGCCGCAGGTGGAACTCGTCAGTCTCTAGCCGGAAGTCAGATAGTTGCCGCTGCCGGGCAGGGAACTAAGGCCGCCGAGGTTGGTTCGTCGAACACCGTGCTCATGACCGTCCCGAGGCGGCCGGACGGGTTGTACGGCCTCTCGGGTCTGCCAAAGATCAAGATCGTCAAATCATGTCTAAGCCGAAGGGAGGACTGTCAGCGTACTGCGAGCGTTGAGAAGGATAATTCGCAAGACGGGCAGGTGACGGCTTCAAGCGACCGTACGGAAGTTCTCGCAAACCGGTTGCGCCGCAGCGCAGTCTAGGTACATTCGCGCCGGCATCCGGCATGGCAGCCATGCGATAATCAAAGCCCGGGTGCATCTGGAATGCTGTTTCATGGACTGGGATAAACTTCGCATTTTCCACGCCGCCGCCGAGGCTGGAAGCTTCACCCATGCCGGGGAACAGCTTCACATGAGCCAATCTG
>CAZMUG010000267.1:0-2744 GCA_964569165.1 uncultured Gaiellales bacterium | reverse complement strand
CCTGGTCGTACATCACCGACTGGAAGTCGGAGACAGCCCCCTACTACGACCTCACGCAGCGGATGTTCGGCGTCATGCCCTCGCCGTACATGGACACGGACGGCGACCGGATCGTGAAGAGCGTCGCGCGGGACATGCAGCGGCCCTACGTCCGCGCGCCGCTCGGGATCTACTTCGGCACTCCCGGAGTGGAGGCCGACGACCCGTACTTCGGCGGGGTCGGGCCGAGGCGGGTCGGGTGCATCAGCTGCGGGAACTGCATGATCGGCTGCGCCTACAACGCGAAGAACAAGCTGACGACGAACTACCTCTACCTCGCCGAGGCGCGCGGGGCAGAGATCAAGGACCTGCACGAGGTGCACGAGCTCAAGCCTCTCGAGGGCGGCGGGTACGAGGTCGTCGCCCGCCACCCGGGGCTGATCGGTCGCGCGCAGCGCGATCACCACTACACGGCCGAGCAGGTCGTCGTGTCGGCACACGCTTTCGGCACGGCCCAGCTTCTCTTCCACATGCGCCACGAGGGTCATCTCCCGAACCTCTCCGACGAGCTCGGCAAGCGTGCCCGTACGAACTCCGAGGCGCTCATCTCGGTGCAGCGCTCCGAGGAGAGCTTCAAGGAGCATCCGCAGCGCCACCACATCGTGCCCGGGACATCCGCCGTCACCGCGGCGATCCAGGCCGACGAGGAGTCGACCATGGGGCCGGTGTACTACGGCGTCGGCAGTGACGCGATGGCGTTCCTGTACACGGCGCAGACGGAGAGCGGCGAGCATCCGATGAAGGCCTGGCTGCACGAGCTCGTCCACCATCCCGGAAAGACGCTGTCGATCGACGATGCGCGCGACTGGTCGCAGCGCGGCTTCAACATGCTCTGCATGCGCGACCACGACGACTGGCTCGACCTGTACTGGGAGCACGGCATGCTCCGCTCCAAGCCCGGCTCCGACAAGCCGCCGCCCCCGATCCTCGAGATCGCGAACGACGTTGCCGCCCGCGTCGCGGAGAAGCTCGGAGGCCGGCCTGCGCAGACCTGGTTCGCCGTTGCCGACCGCGCGACGTCGTCGCACTTCGTCGGCGGGATGACGATCGGCGACCATCCGGACAAAGGTGTCGTCGATCCCTTCCACCGGGTGTTCGGCCACCCAGGCCTGCACATCATGGACGGGAGCAACATCCCTGCGAACCCGGGCGTGAACCCGTCGCTCTCCATCTCCGCGCTTGCCGAGCGGGCGATGTCCTTCTGGCCCAACAAGGGCGAGGACGATCCCAGGCCGCCCCTCGGGTCCGGCTACGACCGGATCGCGCCGGTCATGCCGCACGACCCGATCGTCCCGAAGGGCGCGCCGGCCGAGTACCGGCTCGACGCGACCGAGGTCTCCGACCTGACCGAGACCTGGGATCCACGGGGCTGACGGGGTGGCACCGATGCAGCCACCGTTCTCGCGACCGCCCGACCAGCTCGGCATCGTCGTCGGAGATCTCGAGGCCGAGATCAAGCGCTGGCTCGAGCAGGGCGTGGGGCCGTTCTTCACGATCGGCGGGGCGATGCTCTCCCATTACGAGTACCGCGGTCACGGGTCGAGCCCGCGCGTCAGCGCCGCGTTCGGCCAGGCGGGCCCGCTGCAGCTCGAGCTGATCCACCCCGACGACGCAGAGACCTCGATCTACCGTGAGTTCGTCGACGGGGGCGGCAACGGCCTGCACCATTTCGGCTGGTTCTCGGACGACCTCGAGCGGGATCGCGCGGCGGCCGAGGCTGCCGGGCACACGCTGCTGCAGACGGGCACGGTGCTCGGTACGCCGTTCGCCTACTACGAGCTCTCGCCGGCCGGCTCGGCCGACGACCTCCTGGATTCCGCCGCGTTCGACGGGCCGGCCGCCCAGGTCGCCTTGAGCGCGGGGCGCGGCTGGGACGGCAGGATCGCCGAGCTGCTCGCGCCTACGAGCATGAGCAAGAAGAGCTTCGCCGAGGTGCGGGAGGCCGCCGAGAGCTGGGACGGCGAGACCGAGCCTGTGCGGCACCTGCTCGGGCACGTGATGGAAGGAGCGTTCGAGCTCCAGACGCTGACCCAGCGCGTTGGGCGCTGGTTCCGAGAAAGGGCGTGAACCATGAGTGAGGCTTCGGTGGAGTTCCGGGCGGTAGGCGCGTCGAGCGAGCTCGACGAGGCGTACGTCAATCCCTATTACCTCGAGGATCTGAAGCAGCGCGTCGCCGTCGCGCGCGTGGGCGGAGCGCTGTATGCGTTCGATGACCTGTACGAAAACGGCTCGCTCTCGGCGGCGCGCCTCGAGGGGACGACCATCATGAGCCAGATCGACGGCTCGCAGTTCGACATCACGAGCGGAGCCGTGCTGCGCGGGCCGGCGACCGAGGCGCTTCGCACGTACGAGGTGCGCGAGGAGGACGGAGAGATACAGGTGCGGATGTCGTGACGCGTGCGAGCGCGTTCGCCTGCACGACAGTCGCGACCGAGGTCGGCATCGGGGTGGCCCCAGTCGGCCGATGACGGCGCTTGCGGTCAGCACCGTCGACCTGGCGCGCGTCCAGTTCGCGACGACGTCGCTCTACCACTTCCTGTACGTCCCCCTGACGCTTGGCCTGGCGCCGCTCGTCGCCGTCATGCAGACGCTGTGGTACCGCGGCCACGGGGAGCACTGGCTGCGGCTCACGCGCTTCTTCGGCACGCTCATGCTCATCAACTTCGCGATCGGCGTCGCCACGGGGCTCGTGCAGGAGTTCCAGT
>CAZMUG010000266.1:0-2769 GCA_964569165.1 uncultured Gaiellales bacterium | reverse complement strand
TGCCCGACGGGCTCGCCCTCGCTGCCCGGCATGTGGCGCGGCAGGTAGATGCGGACCGTGGTGCCCTGGCCCGGCACGCTTTCCGGATAGATGAAGCCGCCCGACTGCTTGACGATGCCGTAGACGGTCGAGAGGCCGAGGCCCGTGCCCTTGCCGACGCCCTTGGTCGTGAAGAACGGATCGAAGATCCTGGCCATCACCTCGGGGGGCATGCCCGTGCCGGTGTCGGAGACCTCGACCAGCACATACTCGCCGACGGGCATGCCGTGCAGGCCGAGCTTCTGGCTCTCGCGCTCGGTGACGTTGCGCGTGCTGATGATGAGCGTGCCCCCGTCCGGCATGGCGTCGCGGGCGTTGTTGGCGAGGTTCAGGATCACGTGCTCGAGCTGCGTGCGGTCGGTCTTGACGTACCAGAGGTCGCGCGCCGGAGGGATCCGGAGCTCGATCTTCTCGCCGACGGAGCGCTTCACCACCGACGACCATTCCGCCAGTTCCTCATCGAGTTGCAGCGGCTCGGCCTGCAACGTCTGGCGGCGCGAGAAGGCGAGCAGCTTGGCGACGAGGCCGGCAGCGCGCGTGGCGCTGCTCTGGATGTTCTTGATGTCCTTGTAGGCGGGATCCGTCGGCCGGTGCGTCTGCAGCAGCAGATCCGAGAAGCCGATGATGGCCGTCAGCACGTTGTTGAAGTCGTGGGCGATGCCGCCCGCGAGCTTGCCCACCGCCTCCATCTTCGAGGACTGGGCAAACTTCGCCTCCAGCGCTTTCTGCTCGGTGGCGTCGATCAGATAGAGGATCGCGGCCTCGCGGGCCTCTTTGGCCTGCGTCAGGGGGGCGAGGTAGAGGCGGCGCGATTCGTTGTCTGTGCCGACCGTGATCTCGATCGGCGCCGCGCTGACGGTGCCGGCAAGGGCCTGGCGCAAGGCCGTGTCGACGGCGCTCCGGGTGTCGGCATCGGCGAACCGGCAGAGCACGTCCGCCGCGGAGGAGCCGACCGCGGCCGCGCCGTCGGGGATCATGCGGGCGAAGGCGGGGTTGGTGCTGACGAGGCGTCCGTCGGCCCCCACGGTCGCGATGCCGAACGGCGAGGACTGGAAGAAACGCGCGAAGCGGACCTCGGCGTCCGCCGGCCCATCCTCGGCGGCGTCGGCCTCGCGCCGGAACGCGGCGACCAGAAGGCCGCCCTCCGCATCGCGGCGGGCGAAGAAGCGCAGCGGAACCTCGGCGCCCTTGTCGATCGACACGTCGATCTCGACGCCCTGGCCGGTGGTGTAGAACGCGGCGGCAGCGCCCGCGATCTGCTCGGCGCCCTCGGGCGTGACGATGTCGGCGAGCTTGAGCGCGCGATGCGAAAGGCTCTGCGGCTCGAGGCCGAGCCAGCGCAGCAGCGTCGCATTGAGGCGGCGCACGACGCCGTGGCTGTCGACCTCCATGAGGCCGGCGGGGATGCCGTCCAGACGCTCGAGGGTCGCCTCGAGGGTGGCGACGGCGCTCACCTGGCGGGCACGCTCGGCCGTCACGTCGGTGACGGTCCAGAGCGAGAGCGGCCCGAGCTCGCGGTCGTGACCGGGAACGTTGCACGGACGCTGGGCGACGCGGAACAGTTGCGCGGGACCGCCCTCGCCGGCGATCTCGATCTCCTCGCGCCAGGGCTCGCGGCGCGAGGCCGCCCGCTCGAGGCGGAAGTAGGCGGCCGCGGCACGGGGGTCGCTCGCGAACAGGCTTTCGAGCGCCTTGATCTCGCCCGCCGCCGTCATGCCGACCATGTCGGCGAGCGCGCGGTTGGCATAGAGCGGGCGGCCGTCGCGGCGCGTGACCAGCAGGCCGTCGTCGAGGCAGTTGGCGAAGGCGCGAACCAGATCCTCGTCGCGGACGCGCTCGCCGATGCGGATATGGCCGGCTATGTAGCCGAAGATCGCGAACGCCCCGAGCATGGCGAGAATGGCAAGCAGCGTCAACAGCATCGGCTCGCGCGCCGGCAAAGCCACGAGCGCAAGCACAAGGGCGCCGGCGGCCATGGACGCGGCGATGACGGGAATGGCACCGGGCTCGTGAACGCTGCCTGACAGCGTTTGGGCGTTTGCCGTGCCGGGCCGAGGCGGGCGGGGCTCGCTATCGCTCATGAAGGCGAAAGCTATCTGATTCTCCTCAGGAGCCGCCTCGGATGCCTGCATGGGAACTCCGCTACTCATACGCTTACACAACGCCCGTGTGATGGTGCGGCGGAGATCGGATGCGGGGGATGCACCGCGCCTCTGCCCTGTCGTCCACAGTTCGATCAATAGGGTTAAATTGACGTGAATTCCGCGCTATAGGGGCTCAGGACAGCAATTGAGAAGGGACGGAGCGGGCGCAAGGACGCGCGTGCGCGCCGTGCACAGGACGTCATGTGGGACATGGTCTACTATCTGGCGATCGTACTGTTCCTGGCGGTCGCCCTGATCGGCGGGGCCTATGCGGCGCGCGCCTATCTCGGCGGCACCTCCTCGTTCCAGGCCGTGTTCGGCGGGCCCAAGCCGCTGCGGCGCCTTGCCGTCACCGAGCAGTTCAATCTCGACAACCGCCGCCGCCTCATCCTCGTCCGGCGCGACAACGTGGAGCACCTGATCATGACCGGCGGACCGGTCGACGTGGTGATCGAGACGGGGATCGGGCCTCCGGTCCACGCGGCGCCGGAGGGCGAAGCCGCCGCTCCGCACCGCGTCGATCCAAAACTCGCCTAGTGTCCCGATTCCGAAGTTCGCTTGAGTTTGCGGCTAGGTCCCATAGCGA
>CAZMUG010000265.1:0-2804 GCA_964569165.1 uncultured Gaiellales bacterium | reverse complement strand
ATTTCGTGAAACCGTTGAAGGCTTCGCTCTTGTTCGTCGCCGCCTGAATCGAGGCTCGAAGACTCTCCTCGCCAAGATACTCGAGCAGGAATCCCGTCCGGACGGCTCGTCCGAGCTCGCGAAATGCCTGATACAGCCGGTTCTTCCGACTGTAGGTGCCAAGCTTTCGCAGGAGCGTCGACGCCGTGATGCGTCCGGCCTTGATCGAAAGCGCGACGCGCAGCATGTCCGGGAGATGCGTCTCGATCAGGTTCCAGTTCACCGTGTCGGAGAAGAGGCCGTCGATGTGTTCGTACTTGGTGGTCGTGTCTGGCCGGAAGAAGATGAGGTCTTTCCAGTTCCGGATCCGAGGCATCAGGCGGATGCCGAGCAGGTAGGCGAGGCCGAAGACCGGAGTGGACTGGCCCTGCGTGTCGCCATGCACCACGTCCGGTTGGATGTCCGATTTGTTGTTGAGCAGGCCGTCGATGATGTAGATCGCCTCCCAGACGCCGCAAGAGATGAAGTGCGAGAAGAGCGCTACGTACGTGTCCGAGACGTGGTAGTAGCCGATTCCGCCGTAGCCTCCGTATCGGATGTGGTACTCCGAGAGAAGATTCTGTTCGTAGAGATCCCACTTCGTGCCGTCGGCCGAAGCGCGTTCACCCGTTCCCCAGGCCTTCGGAAGTGCGAATCGGTTGTACGCGTTGATGACGTCACGGACGGCGCGGTCGAGCTTCTCTTCGCTGATGTGGCGCAGGTTCACCCACGCGACCTGTCGACGGTCGAATGCCTCGAGCGATCTGGCAGTCTGTGATGGGCCGAGATTGCAGCCGTAACAGAAGACGGCCGCGATGTACCGCGCGGTCGCATCCGGCAGTTTCGCGTCGTGTCCGGAGATGGGCTCGAAGTGGCGTGTCCAGCCAAGCCATCGCTCCGTGTCGGCGAGCACGTCGAGAATGTTGACCGGTTCGAGAGTCGCGTTGAGGTACTCCTCGAAGGCACGGAGGTTCTCGGGGATGATTCGGCGATCGGGTTTCCGGATCGTCGGAACGCCCTTCTCGATTCGAACGGCTTCGTTGTGCGGGAAGGCGCGATCGGTCTTTCGCGCAACCGACGCAAGCGATAGTCGAGCGTGGGAAACGAAGGTGTCGGCCCGAACCGGGATGCCGGCGAGCTCGCCGTAGGCTTCGATCGTCTCGCGGTACTCGTCCCATGAAACGAGCTGATCCCGATAGTCGGCATAGTGATCGCTCCCGTCGACAGCGATGTCGCCGGAGCGCAGCTCGGTGAGCACCTGGGAGAAAACGCACGCCTCGAAGTGTCGGCGATTGATCCGCTCCGGAATCGCTTCGCGATTTCGCTTTCCGGTCACGAGCCGCCACCACGGGTCGGGAACCCAGGAGAGGTCGAGCCTCGGCACGAGCCGGGCCACGGGAATCCACTCGGTCTTCCTGCGACGCCAGGAGGCGACGAAGCGCAACGCCTCCTCGAGTCCGCGATCCTGGCTCGTCGAGCGAAGCTGGATCACCCGGAGCAGATGGAAGAGCGTCGTCCGGTGGCTCTTGAAGTAGTCCCAGACGAATCCGAAGAAGTTGTTGCCCGAATGGGCAGCGTGCGCGTCGCATTGCTCGATGACCTTCTCCGAGCGATCGCCGATGACGGCTTCGATGGCCGCCATCCGTTCGTCGGCGGAGCCGTCGCCGCTGTATGCGACGACGATCTCGCGAAGCGTCGACACGAGCGCATCGGTCCTCTGCCGGTGTTCCTGTCGATATCGTTCGAGCGCTTCGCGGCTCCGCTTGTGAATCTTGCTCATCCGCTTGATGAACATCTCGACGACGTCGTCGGTTGCCGACGAGGACTGCGCGGCGAGGAAGGCCGCCGCGAGCGTGTACCGCTTGTTCGGCTCGAGCGCCTGCATACGACCGGCATCAAGCGTCCGCGCCTCCATGGCAAAGTGCTTGAGCTTCGCGTCCGGAAGGTATGCCAGCGCCTTGACCCCGACGTTCTCGGCCGAAACGATCGACAGGCGGGCGATAAGTTCGCGCAGATGGGAGAGCGTCGGGGCTCCAGGTTCGACCTTCAGGCTGTTCCAATGAGTGTGCCGCGTGGCAGGGTTCAGGATGAAGAGAGCGTCGATGCGAGCCTTCTCCTCGTCACCGAGCGCGCCGGCGACAGACTGGCAAATCGATCTCGCTACGGTTGCTCGAATCCGACGCGTCGTCCGATCCAGTGTGTCGAAGGCGGGAAGCTCGAATCGTCGACGCACAAGTTCCTCGATGCCGACGTTGATCAGATCGACGAGGACGTTCTTCGTGAGCGCGGCTTCGCCGATGGCCCGCACGAGGACTCGTCGGGCGGCGGGTCCCGGCGCTGTGATGCCGAGATGGCGTCGAATCGTCGTCGCGTGTCGGAGTCTCGTTCCGGAGGCCTCGTATCGTGCAAATCCGTCGGCCGGAGGCGTCAATCCCGTAACGAGACCGATGTGCTCGACGATCGGCGCGGGCACCGAAGCAAGCGGCACGAAATAGCCCAGACGCTGAAACGTCTTGAGCATCAGAAGGAAGGCAAGCCGCGCGCTCTTGCCGGTCGCGATGCTGACGGCGAGTTTGAGTTCATCCGTCTTCGGCGTGAAGATCTCGGCGAGTTCGGCTGGCGAGAAGGAGCTCTTCAACCGCGGATAGGCGGTCTCGTGAACACTCGGCATGTGGCGGATCTCCCTGGAAAAGATGGGGCCGCCGATGTATCACGCCGATTGCTCTTTACAAACCGCTCAACTTGACGACAATGACTTCAGGGTTTAGTCGCTCGGATCTTGGGGA
>CAZMUG010000264.1:0-2811 GCA_964569165.1 uncultured Gaiellales bacterium | reverse complement strand
GGCGAGCTCCCCGCCGCGTGGGACGCCGACCTGCCGCGCTACGCCGCCGACGCCCCGGGGCTCGCCACCCGCGCGGCCTCGGGCAAGGCGATCCAGGGGCTGGCCGCCCGGCTGCCGGAGCTGATGGGGGGCTCGGCCGATCTCGCGGAGTCGAACAACACGCCGATCGCCGGCGCCGCCGCCTTCTCGGCGGCGCACCCCGAAGGGCGCAACTTCCATTTCGGCGTGCGCGAGCACGCGATGGGCGCGATCCTCAACGGGCTCGCTCTCTCGGGCCTGATCCGCCCCTACGGCGGCACCTTCCTGATCTTCTCGGACTACATGCGGCCGGCGATCCGGCTGGCGGCGCTGATGAAGCTGCCGGTGGTCTACGTCTTCACCCACGATTCGATCTTCCTCGGCGAGGACGGGCCGACCCACCAGCCGATCGAGCAGCTCGCCGCGCTGCGCGCGATCCCCGGTCTGGTCGTCCTGCGTCCGGCCGACGCCCGCGAGACCTCGGCGGCTTGGCGGGTCGCCGTCGCCCGCCGCGACGGCCCGACCGCTCTCGCCCTCACCCGTCAGAAGCTGCCGCTGCTCGCCGGGTCCGAGGCGGGGGCCGATTCGGGGGTGGCCCGCGGCGCCTACGTCCTCCACGAGACCCGGTCGGGCGAGCGCCCCGAGATCCTGCTGCTCGCCAGCGGCTCGGAGGTCGCCCTGGCGATCGCGGCCGCGAACCGGCTCGGCGAGCGGGGCGTCGCCACCCGGGTGATCTCCTTCCCCTCCTGGGAGCTGTTCGCCGCCCAGGAAGCCTCGTACCGGGACGCCGTGCTTCCCCCGGAGGTCACCGCCCGGCTCGCGGTCGAGGCCGGAGTGGAGCTCGGCTGGCACCGCTGGGTCGGCGGGCAGGGCGAGATCGTCGGCCTCGAGGGCTTCGGCGCCTCGGCGCCGGCCGAGGCGCTCGCGTCCCACTTCGGGCTCACCGCCGAGGCTGTCGTGGAGCGGGCGGAAACCCTCCTGCGGCGGGTCTCCGGGCGGCCGTGACGCATTCCGCCGGGCTGTGGTAGCATTCCCACGTCCGCAGCTGGCGAGGAGTGGCGTTTTTCGCACCTGCGCCGCGCGCGAAACAACCGCAGCTGAGAATCCAGGAACAGACCACCGTCTGAACCCCCGGGAGGGAAAGGAAACCATGCGCAACAAGAAGCTTGCTCTGTTGGCAGTTGCCGCGCTCACGCTCACGATGGCCACCGGCTGCGCCAAGCCGCCGCAGGTGGAGATCGACGCTCTCAAGGCCGCCATGTCGGCCGCCGAGCAGGCCGAGGCGCCGAAGTACGCCGCCGACGCGTGGAACGCGGCGCAGCAGGCGATGAACGCGGTCAACGCCGAGATCGAGGCGCAGGCGAACAAGTTCGCCCTGTTCCGCAGCTACACCAAGACCAAGGAGCTCATCACCGCCGCCAACAGCGCCGCCACCGCGGCCAAGGACGCGGGCGTGGCGGGCAAGGAAGCCGCCAAGAACGCCGCCAACGAGGCGCTCGCCGCCGCCAAGGCCTCGATCGACACGGCCAACGCTACGATGACCGAGCTCGCCGCCTGCCGCCGTCAGCCGAAGGACTTCAAGAAGGACATGGAGGCCATGAAGGGCTCGCTCGACGGTCTGGTCGCCCAGGTCGCCGGCATCGAGAGCGCCGTCGCCTCCGAGGACTTCTTCGGCGCCAAGTCGCAGGCCGATTCGCTCAAGGGCTCGGTCGACACCCTGGTCGCCGACATGCAGGGCGCCAAGGCCAAGATCAAGTGCTGAGCTCGGCCGGAACGCGTTGATCGCAGTCCGATTGCGCTTCCCACGACCGGCGACGGGTCTCCGTCGCCGGTCGTTGCTTTTCGGCGGCCTGCTGGCGGTCCTCGGGGCATCCCTCGCGGCGCGTTCCTACGACACCGTCGCCGCCGCCGGTCCGCCGTTCAGCCCGGAGCGTTCCCGCGCCACCCTGCTCGAGGCGGTCAAGACCCTGCGCCCCAAGGTCCCGGCCGCGGCGCGCCATGTCGACCGGCTGGTCGCCGACGCCGAGGTCGTGACGGCCGGCGAGGCCGCCGCCCCCTTCTGGGAGCGCAGCCCCGGACGCCCGCAGGCCGCCTGGGCCCGGGCCCTGGTGGTCGCCCACGAGAGCCTGGCCGAGCTGCGCCGGCGCGAAGCCTCGCTCGCCGAGAGCTGGGCGCAGATCGCGGCCTCGGTCGCCCCGGCGGTCTTCCAGGCCGTCCAGGAGTCGGGCGAGGCCGGCGTCGGGCGGCGCGAGATCGCCGCGGCCCAACAGGCCACCCTGAAGTGGCAGTTCGCCCAGCGCTTCGCCGCCGAGGGCGACTACGCCCGGGCGATCGCCGAGGCCGAGAAAGCGCGGGTCTTCACCCAGACCGTCCGCTCGAGCTTCCTCGCGCTGCATTCCCGGTTCGACGACCCCAGGAACCTCCGGACCTGGCGCGCGATGGTCGAGGAGACGATCGCCCGCTCGCGGCAGGAGCGCACGACCGTCTTCGTGGTCGACAAGCTCAAGCGCCGCCTGCACGTCTACGCCAACGGCGAGCGGGTCGCCTCCTACGACGCCGAGCTCGGCGCCAAGGGCCTTAAGCAGAAGATGCACTCCGGCGACCAGGCGACGCCCGAGGGGCGCTACCGGGTGGTCGACGTGCGCGGGCCGGGGCGGACCAAGTACTACAAGGCGCTGCTGCTCGACTACCCGAACACCGAGGACCGCGCGCGTTACGCCCACGGCAAGAGGACCGGCCAGGTGCCGCAGCGCGCCGGCATCGGCAGCCTGATCGAGATCCACGGCGACGGCG
>CAZMUG010000263.1:0-2896 GCA_964569165.1 uncultured Gaiellales bacterium | reverse complement strand
GCAGCGATGGTCGCCTGCGTCGAGCGCGTGCTGAAGTTCAAGTTCGGCCGCGGCTGGAAGGGCACGAAGGTCGCCGTATTCGGCGCGACGGGCGTCGTCGGCTTCGCGTCGTCGATCATCGCCGCCCTCGAAGGGGCCGAGGTGCGGCTCGTCGCACACCGCGGCGTCGACCGCGTCATCAAGTCGGCGAACGTCTCCAAGGAGCGGTTCGGCGTCGACCTCGAGCCGGTCCCCGGCGAGACGCCCGAGCAGAAGCGCGACATCGTCGCGAACGCCGACGTCGTCTTCGCCGCAGCGGCTGCCGGCGTGCAGGTGATCTCGAAGGAAGAGAAGGAGGTCGCCAAGAACCTCCTGGTCGTCGCCGACGTCAATGCCGTGCCGCCGCCGGGCGTCGACGGCATGGAGCTGTTCATGGACGGCGCGCCGCTGCCCGGCTGCAATGCGCTCGGCGTCGGCCCGCTCGCCATCGGCGACATCAAGTACAAGACGGAGTCCGGCCTCTTCAAGCAGATGCTGAGCTCGAGCGAGCCCCTGGCGCTCGACTTCCGGCACGCCTTCGCGCTGGCCCGCCAGCTCACGGCTTGACGGGCGGAACCGTCCTCATCGCCGCCTTCTCCGCGCGGGCGCTGGCCGCGTCCGCGCGGCGTGCCGGCTACCGGCCGCTGGTCGTCGACTGCTTCGGGGACCTCGATACGGAAGCCCTCGCGGACGCCTCGCGGTGCCTGCCGGCGCGCGTCCAGGTCGGATTCACGGCGCGGCCGCTCATGGCCGCGCTCGAAAGCCTCGCCGCGGATGCTCCCTCGCCTCCCATCGGGCTCGTGCTGGGGTCCGGCTTCGAATGCAATCCGCGCCTCGTCGCGAAGCTTGCCGACCGCTTCACGCTCATCGGCAACGACGCGGAGACGATCCGACGCGCCAAGGATCCGCGGCAGCTTTTCGGCGCGCTCGACGAACTCGGCATCCCGCATCCGCAAACCGAGCTCAATGCGCCGGCCGCCTGCGAGGACTGGCTCATGAAGCGCATCGGGGGAAGCGGCGGGCTGCACATCCATCGCTGCCCCGCCAAGCCGCGCCCCGACCCGCGGCGCTACTTCCAGCGGCAGATCGCGGGCGAGCCGATCTCACTCCTGGGACTCGTCTCGGAGACGAGCGCCGCGTTCGCCGCGAGCCGCCAATGGACGAGCCCGTTTCCCCGGCGGCCGTTCCGGTACGGCGGCGCGGCCGGCTCGCTGCCGCTCGAGGCGGACCTCGAAGCGCGCCTCATCGAGATGTCGCTTGCCGTGACTGATGCCCTCAAGCTCAAGGGCCTCGTGTCGCTCGACTACCTGGTCGACGACGGCACCCCGTCGCTCCTCGAGGTCAACCCGCGTCCGGGGGCGACGCTCGACGTATTCGACGATGCGGCGGGCACCCTGTTCAAGGCCCATGTCGCGGCCTCGCAAGGGGGCGATCCGGCCGCCCTCGTGGCGTCCGACTGGCATCCCCCCGTTGCCCGCGCGGCGGCCTTCCTCTACGCAGACCGAGGCCCGCTCACGATCGGCACGGTGGACTGGCCGGACTGGGCTCTGGACCGGCCGCGGCCGGGCAGCCTCATCGGCGCCGGCCAGCCGCTCGCCACCGTGCTCGCCGAGGGAGACGACATCGACGCAGTCCAGGCCGTCTGTGCGGAGCGCCTGGGGAGGCTCGAAACTTTATTGTATGACACGTCAAACGAACAAGGAGCTCGCCCATGAGCAGCACTCAAGCCTTCGCGCCGAGCGTCAACGCGCGCGCAGGAAAGCTGGTTGACGACCTGGTTGCCAATGCGCAGGCGCTGCGCTGCTCCGTGACGACAGGCGAAGCCGGCGAGCGGCGCGTCGACCTCGGCGCGTCGGTGCCGGGCGGCCTCGAGGCAGGGCGGCGGCTCGGTGAGATCTGCATGGGCGGGCTCGGAACCGTAGCGATCACGTCGTCGTCCGGGCTCGAGCGCTGGCCTCTCGGCGTCGTCGTGCATTCGTCGAACCCGGTCGTCGCGTGCCTGGGCAGCCAGTACGCGGGCTGGACGATCACCGACGAGTCCGGGTTCTTCGCGCTCGGCTCGGGACCCGCCCGCGCGCTTTCGCGCGTCGAGGAGCTCTACAAGGAGCTCGGTTATGTCGATCGTCACCATACGGGCGCGCTCGTGATCGAGGGCGACAACGCGCCGCCATCGGTCGTGGCCGCCAAGGTCGCCGCCGCATGCGGGATCAAGACGGCGGACCTCACCGTGCTCTACGCACCGACCGGCAGCCTCGCCGGCACCGTGCAGATCGCGGCACGCGTGCTCGAAGTGTCGCTGCACAAGGCGCACACGCTGCACTTCGACCTCAACAACATCGTCGACGGCTACGGCGTGGCGCCGATCGCGCCGCCGATCCCGGATTTCGTCAAGGCGATGGGACGCACCAACGACGCCATCATCTACGGCGGGCGCATCCAGCTCTTCGTGCGCGGCAGCGATGCGGAGGCCGAGAAGCTCGCCATCGCGCTGCCCTCGAGCACCTGCGCGCAGTACGGCCAGCCGTTTGCGGAGATCTTCGCGGCCGTCGCCGGAGATTTCTACAAGATCGACGGCTCGCTGTTCAGCCCGGCGGTGGTGACGGTCTCGAACCTCGACACCGGCTCCTCGTTCCAGGCCGGCCAGCTCGCCCCCGACATCGTCGATGCGAGCTTCCGGTAGTCGTCAAGGTGCTTCACCTCCTCCCGTCCATGCATGACGGAAGAGGTGAAAAGGCGTCGCGGAACGGAAGGCATGAACAAGCCAGTCACAACAACGGATCTCGGCGATGCTACCCCGCGCGGACCGCGCATCGCGCTGTTCGTCGAGGACGGCGCGGGCGACTGGCATGCCCGCCGCCTGCGAAAGGCGATGGAGGCG
>CAZMUG010000262.1:0-2951 GCA_964569165.1 uncultured Gaiellales bacterium | reverse complement strand
CACTGGGACGAGGCGGAGCGGCACTTCGAGGACGGCCTCGCGGCGTGCGAGCGGACGGGAGCGCGGACCATGGCCGCGCGCACGCACGCGTGGCACGCGGAGATGCTCCGCGCGCGCGGACGCCCCGGCGACCACGAGCGGGCCGAGCGCCTGGCGGCCGTGGCCGCAGCACAAGCCGAGCGGATCGGGCTCGTGCTCTGAGGCGGACACGGGAGGAGTCGCGAGCGTGCGCCGGACGCCCGCTCGCTCGCGGGCTCGCGGGCTTCGGACGGCTCTAGACTCGGAGCCGTGAGCGCCGCTGCCTCCCTGATCCCGGAGCTGGCGTCGGCGCTGGGTCGCGACCACGTGATCACCGAGCCCGAGCGGCTCCGCGTCTACGAGTGCGACGGGCTCACCGGGCACCGCGCCGTCCCCGAGCTCGTCGTCCTCCCCGGCTCGACCGAGGAGGTGCAGACGGTCGTGCGGGCCTGTCACCGCGAGCGGGTCCCGTTCGTCGCCCGCGGCGCCGGCACCGGGCTGTCCGGCGGCGCGACTCCGGTCGCGGGCGGCGTCGTCGTCTCGCCCGCCCGTATGAACCGGATCCTGGAGGTGGACCTGGCGAGCCAGCGCGTCGTCGTCGAGCCCGGCGTCACGAACCTCGCGGTGACCGGCGCGGTCGCCCGCGAAGGCTTCTTCTACGCGCCCGACCCCTCGAGCCAGCAGGTCTGCACCATCGGCGGAAACGTCGCCGAGAACTCCGGCGGCGCCCACTGCCTCAAGTACGGGTTCACGGCCCACCACGTCACGGGCGTCACCCTCGTCCTTCCCGACGGCGACGTGATCGAGCTCGGCGGCAAAGCGCTCGACCCCGAGGGCCCGGACCTCCTCGGCGTCGTGGTCGGGTCGGAGGGAACGCTCGGGATCGTGACCCGGGTGACGCTCCGGATCGTCCGCACGGCGGAGGCCGTCACGACGCTCCTGGCGGCGTTTCGCGAGATGGACGACGCGGGCTCGGCGGTGTCCCGGATCGTGGCCGCGGGAATCCTTCCCTCCGCGATCGAGATGATGGACCGCCTCACGATCGAGGCCGCCGAGCACGCAGTGGGCGCGGGCTACCCGGAGGGAGCCGGCGCCGTCCTCCTGGTCGAGCTCGACGGCGTCGCCGAGCAGGTCGAGGACGACTCCGCCGAGGTGGAGCGGCTGTGCACGGAGTCCGGCGCCTTCGAGCTCAGGGCCGCCTCGAGCGCGGAGGACCGGGCTCGCCTGTGGAAGGGCCGGAAGTCCGCCTTCGCCGCGATGGGCCACATCGCGACCGACTACTACGTGCAGGACGGCGTCGTCCCGAGAACGCGGCTGCCGGAGGTGCTCCGCCGGATCGAGGAGCTGTCGGGAGAGCACGGGCTCCGCGTCGGGAACGTCTTTCACGCAGGGGACGGGAACCTCCACCCGCTCGTGCTGTACGACGCGGCCGCCGGCGAGACCGACCGGGCGCGCGAGCTCGCCGAGCGCATCCTCGAGGCGTGCCTCGAGGCGGGCGGCTCGCTCACGGGCGAGCACGGCGTGGGGATGGACAAGGCCTGCTCGATGCCGCGGATGTTCTCCGAGCGCGACCTCCGCACGTTCGAGCGCCTGCGCCGCGCCTTCGACCCGGCGGGCCTCTGCAATCCGGGCAAGGTCATCCCGACGCCGCGCCTGTGCGGCGAGGTTCCCGGCCCGTACCGGATGCACGCGCTCGAGAGGATGGGCCTTGCCGAGCGTCTCTAGCCTGGAGGAGGCTGCGACCGCCCTCGCGTCGGCGCACGCCGAGGGTCGGCACGTCCGCATCGGCGAGGACCTGACGACGGAGGGGCTCGACCGGATCCTCGAGCACGAGGAGGGCGACCTGACCTGCACGGTCGAGGCGGGCGTGCGCCTCTCGGCCCTGAGCCAGGTGCTCGCGCGGGCGGGGCAGCGCCTGTCGCTCGACCCGCCCGGCGACCCCACGGTCGGCTCGCTCCTCGCCGGGAACCTCTCGGGGCCGCTGCGCCACCGCTACGGCGCCCCGCGTGACCTCGTCCTCGGCGTGACGCTCGTGCTCGGGGACGGGACGGTCGCGAGCTCGGGCGGCAAGGTCGTCAAGAACGTCGCCGGGTACGACCTCGCACGGCTCGTGTGCGGATCGCGTGGCCGGCTGGCACTGATCGCCCGCGCGAGCTTTCGCCTCCATCCGGCTCCCGCGGCCACGCGGACGCTCGTCGTGGAGACCGAGGACATTGCGGGCGCAGCCTTCGCCCTCCTCGCGTCCCGGCTCCAGCCGAGCGCGCTCGACGTCCTCCACCCGGGCAGGGTCGCAGTGCTCTTCGAGGGCTCCGAGCGCGCGGTCGAGTCGCAGCTCGCTGCCGCGATCTCGTGCGTCGGCGGAGCCGAGGGCGAGGCCGCGATCTGGGACGAGTCCCGCGCGCGCCAGGCGGCGGCGCGCGGACGGGTGCGCTTCGCGCCGGTCGACCTCGGCGTCGTGCTCGGCACGCTGCGCAAGGCGGTCGTCCGCCCTTCGGCCGGGATCGCATACGTCCCGGAGGCGGTGGCGGACGACCCCGACCCGGCGGTCGCTCGGCTTCTCGACGCGCTGCGCACGCAGCTCGACCCGCGCGGAGTCCTGTCGGCGTGATCCGCGAGTACGTGGACGACTGCATCCACTGCGGCTTCTGCCTGCCCACCTGCCCGACGTACGTGCTCTGGCACGAGGAGGCGGACTCGCCCCGCGGGCGCATCCACCTGATGGGTGCCCGCCTCGACGGGGCGATCGAGCTCAACCCCACGGTCGCGACGCACTTCGATCGCTGCCTGGGCTGTCTCGCCTGCGTTACCGCGTGCCCGTCCGGCGTCCACTACGACCGGCTCATCGAGGCGACCCGCGCCGCGGTCGAGGAGGAGCTCGAGCGATCCTACGGTGACCGGCTGACGCGGAGCCTTCTCTTCAGGGTGCTGCCCTA
>CAZMUG010000261.1:0-2965 GCA_964569165.1 uncultured Gaiellales bacterium | reverse complement strand
TTTAAGTGCCTGCCTAAACGGATTCTTTTTACGTGAAGATTTAGCCATATGTCTACCGTACTTTTCCAGTATAAAGGGGCAGAACAAATGGATCAACCCGAGCGATTTGCTTAAGGCAAATCGCCGGGTTATCCTCGCCGTTGAACCGAGCCGCTACGCGGAAGATCGTACTTCAATAATTAGTGGTTTATGAGGAAAGCTTGCAGTGATGCGAGCTTTTTTTGTACTGAGGTAGAAAGATTTGGAAGTTGGGTGCAGTCCCAGCACCACCACCGGCCGCCCGATCCTAGGGTACCGAAATCGATTGAAAGAAAATAGATGAAAAAATCCTCCGAGAGGAGGTAGAAGTTGGTTGCTTACACTAACAATTACCTTTTCGGAGGATTTATATGGATCGAATTAACGATCTGATTCGTCGGATGATAGAAGATCTGCGTTTAAGAAGCCACTCAAATAATACAATCAAGGCATATACATGGCATGTGAAGAACTTTGCTAATCATTTCAATAAGTCACCTGAGGATCTTGGCTACGATGAGGTACGCTCATACCTCATATATTTGAGAGAAACGGCTCGCATAGGTATTAGTCAATATAAGCAGGCGGTGGGGGGCTTAAGGTTCTGCTACAAGTACACGCTTGGCAGAGAGTGGCTGAAAGAACGGATTCGCTACCCCAAAGTCATAAAGCGCCTTCCTCGAGTAGTGAGCAAATCAGAAGTCACTGCATTTCTTAAAGCAGTTGACCACGAGAAATGTAAAGTGGCGCTTCGACTCATCTACGCCACCGGTTTGCGTCTGATGGAGGCTCTAACATTAAAAGTCTCAGACATTGACTCAAAGCAAATGTGCATTCTGGTGCGTGCTGCCAAGGGCATGAAGGAGAGAAGAGCCTTATTGTCTGAAACTATCCTTGAAGAGCTAAGAAGCTATTACCGAAAGTATCGTCCCCAGGATTATCTTTTTCCCGGGGCCAGCAACGGGCATCTGGGAGAGACTGCCCTGCAGCATGCCTGCCACCGAGCGAGTAAGAAGATTGGGAAGTTGCCCCCTATCACGCCGCATACACTGAGACACTGCTTTGCGAGCCATATGCTTGAAAACGGCACCGATATTCGGGTTATTCAAGCGCTTTTGGGGCATGAGAATATAAAGACGACTCTCATTTATACTCAGGTCACTACCGATGTGTACCGTTCGTTAAAAGACCCTTTAAAAGAGTTGGCAGCATGATATCCCGGCTCACGGTAGCCGAGATATTTTGGGAGTTTGGTGAGAAATTCCTAGAAAAGTATCCTCGGCTACCCTCTTATATAAGATTTGCCCTGTGGTGCCTGGCACGCTGCCAGACTCAGCTCCTGGGCGGCTCTGTAGTACAGTGTGACAAGTGCGGCAGGAAACAGCATGTATACAATTCCTGTCGCCACCGGGCATGCCCCCAGTGCGAGGGGGCAAAGTGCGCACAGTGGATGGAAGAGAGGGTCAAGGATTTACTCCCGGTACACTACTTTCACGTCGTTTTCACCTTACCCCATACCTTAAATGAAATCGTCTTCGAGAATCAGAAAACCTGCTATAACTTGCTGTTTGCCGCAGTAAAAGAAACTTTGCTCACCATCGGTAGGAACAATCTCAAAGCTAGGCTCGGTTTCTTTGCTATATTGCACACCTGGGGTCAGAAATTAACATTTCATCCCCATGCCCACTGCGTCGTTCCCGGTGGCGGCATCTCCTTGGACGGTCAACGCTGGATTCACTCAAGCAACAAGAAACGCTACTTCGTTTCTCAGAAAATGTTAGCTGCCGTATTCCAGGGGATTTTTATTAAGGGACTGCGGTGCCTCTATCAGAAAAAGAAAATTAGCTATGGCGGTGACTTCGAACGGCTCATCGTTGAGGCACTGGCAAAACCTTGGGTGGTGTACTGCAAACCCCCATTCTCAGGTCCGCTCGACGTCATAAAATACTTGGCTCGCTATACAAGAAAGGTTGCTATCTCTAATTCAAGGCTGCTGTCTATGGAGCACGGCACCGTCTCTTTCTCCTTCAACGACTACGCAGATGGCTGCCAAAGGAAACCTCTAAAACTATCGGCAATAGAGTTCATTCGCCGCTTTCTCCTTCATATCCCCATTCCAAAGTTCATCCGCATTCGCCACTTCGGATTCCTCGGCAATGCCAATAAAAAAGAGAATTTGGCGATTTGTAGAAAACTTCTCAACCAGATTACAGAGAAGCAGGACGCTCTCATCAGCGCCTTTGTCGATACCTTTAGACCTGGCTTTTGTCAGTTTTGTTTGACCGGCTCCTTGGTCGTCATCGGACAGCTTGCACCAGCGAAGGTTATATCTTGGAACTCTTCATGACCATTTTCTCAGCACAGGATGAATTTCGACCCGCTCCTATCGGGCAGCACAGACGTGTATCTAATAGCCAAAAAACTCTAGCCCTTTCACGGATTTGCTACCCTCTTACCCTCAATTTCTTAACCCCAGCTTTGCTTACCACTCCTCTCTTTTGCTATCCTTCCCCTTAAGCAAGCTTCATACCACTTAGGTACGCAGCTCAGCTCAACGGCGTGCTAAACCGCGGCTGCTGCCGCAATCATTATTGACTTCGGAGATCGGGCCGCGGTTTAACACTAAACATTATCGCCGAGAAGTAATTTTAGGTAATCGCGAGCAAGTTCTCCACGGATAGATCTTCATCGACATCTTCCCAATGGATTCCAACGCCACCTCCAAGCAAGCGCCAATTGTTTCGCTGCTTGGCAGTTGCCTTCCTTAGGCGAGGCGACCATTCCAGAGGAACAGAAATCTCTCTGCCATCCGCCAAAAGCACGCGCAGAGCATCTTTTGTGAAACTTACTTCGACGGCAAGCGCCTCTGGTTTTACTTTAACCTTTGAAGAAGTCATTCCAAGCCTTCATAAATAATCGTTCATGTTTTTCTACAAGTTTCCTCAGC
>CAZMUG010000260.1:0-2992 GCA_964569165.1 uncultured Gaiellales bacterium | reverse complement strand
GGAGGGGGAGCGGGCGGCGCGCTCGGCGCTGATCGCGGCGACCGCCTCGGCCTATCTGCGGCTCGCCGCCGACGCCGAGCGCCTGCGCCTGGCCGAGGCGACCATCGCGGCGCAGAAGAACGCGCTCGAGCTGATCCGGGCGAGCCGCGACGCGGGCATCGGCTCCGATCTCGAAGTGCGGCAGGCGCAGAGCCAGGTCGAGCAGGCGCGGGTGACCCGCGCGCAGGTCGCCGGCGCGCTCGCCGTCGACCGCCACGCGCTCGAGCTGCTGCTCGGCGGGCCGCTCGCGCCCGAGCTCGAGCCGGTGGGCTTCGAGTCGATCGCGGCGACCGCCGAGGTCGCCGCCGACCTTCCCTCGGAGGTGCTGCTCGAGCGGCCCGACATCCTGGCCGCCGAGCACCGGCTGCGCGCCGCCAACGCCAACATCGGCGCGGCGCGCGCGGCCTTCTTCCCGCGTATCTCGCTGACCGCGGCCTTCGGCACCCTGTCGCCCGAGCTGTCGAGCCTGTTCGCTTCGGGCACCGAGAGCTGGAGATTCGCGCCGGTCGTCCAGGCGCCGATCTTCGCCGGCGGCGGGCTGCGCGCCCAGTTGCAGGCGACCAAGGTGGAACGCGAGATGGCGGTGGCGGCCTACGAGAAGGCGATCCAGTCGGGCTTCGCCGAGGTCGCCGACGCCCTCGCGCTCGCCGGGACCCTGGCCGCGCAGCGCGAGGCTCAGGACGCGCTGCTGGTCGCCCTCGAGGAGACGCTGCGGCTCTCTGAGGCGCGCTTCCGCTCGGGCATCGACAGCTACCTCGGGGTCCTGGTCGCGCAGCAAGCGCTCTACCGCGCGCAGCAGGCGAGCGTGGAGCTGCGCCTGGCGGAGCGGGCCAACCGGGTCCAGCTCTACAAGGCGCTGGGCGGCGGCGCCTGAGCCGGCGACCGGGTCAGGTCGCGCAGAAGACGATGGTCAAGATCTGCGCGACCAGGATCCGGAGCAGGAGCGTCATCGGGTAGACCGTTGCGTAGGCGACGGTCGGCGCGTCGGTCCGGTCGAGCCCGTTGGCGAAGGCGAGCGCCGGCGGATCGGTGTTGCTGCCGGCGATGATGCCGGAGAGGCTGGCGAAGTCGAGCTTCAAGGCGAGACGCCCGACGATCCCGCCGGCGAGCACCGGCACCAGCGTGACCGCGAGCCCGCAGGCCATCCAGAGCAGGCCGTCGCCGCGCGACAGCGTGGCGAGGAACTTCTCCCCCGACTTCAGGCCGACGCAGGCGAGGAACAGCGTCAGGCCGAGCTCGCGCAGCGCGAGGTTGGCGTTCAAGGGCATGTGCCAGATCACCGGCCCGATGTGGCCGAGCCGGCTGATCAGGATCGCGACCAGCAGCGGCCCGCCGGCCAGCCCGAGCCGGAGCGGCACCGGCATCCCGGAGACCTCGATCGGCAGCAACCCGACGAAGACCCCGAGCGCGATGCCGGCGAAGATCGCCAGGATGTTGGTCTGGTTGAGCTCCTTGGTGGAGTTGCCGAGCAGGTCGGCGGCGCGGGCGACGTCCTCCTCGCGGCCGACCAACAGCAGCATGTCGCCGAACTGGAGCCGCAGCTCGGGGACCGCGGTCATCTCGAGGTCGGAGCGCGTCGTCCGGGTCACCGTCACGCCGTAGCGCTGGCGCAGCGCCAGCTCGGCGAGCGTCTTGCCGAGCACGCCGGGGCGCGTGACCACGACGCGGCGGCTGGCCACGGCGCTCGGCAGCGAGCGCAGGTCCTCGTCGATCTCCGAGCCGACGATCAGCCGGAAGCTGTCGAGGTTGGCCCGCGTGCCGACGGCGAGCACGACGTCGCCCTTGGCGAGCACCGTCTCGTTGCGGGCGAGCACGACCTCGTCGGAGCCGGCGGCGCGCAGGCGCGTGATGGTGATCTCGAGCTCGGACAGGCCCGGGAGGTCGCCGAGCCGCAGGCCGACCAGGTTGTCGTTCTCGACCCGGAGGCTCGCGCGCTCGGGCGGCTTCGCCGCCGCCGCCTGCCGCCGCTCGCGCTCGGCGCGCTCGGCGTCGAGGTCGATCCGGAAGAGGGCGCGCAGCAGCACCATCGCGAGGATCAGGCCGGCGATCGCGCCCGGGTACGCCACGGCGTAGCCCAACCCGGGCATCGCGAGCAGCTCGGACGAGATGCCGGGGACCGAGCGCAGCGTGTCCTGCATGGCGCCGAGCGAGGGGGTGTTGGTGGTCGCCCCGGCCATCACGCCGAGCATCGCCGGCATCGGGATGCCGAGCAGCAGGCCGCAGGCGACCGCGGTCAACCCGCCCAGAACGACGATCCCGGCCGCCAGCAGGTTCATCGGCAGCCCCTGGGCGCGCAGCGACGCGAAGAAGCCGCGCCCGACCTGGGTGCCGATCGTGTAGACGAAGAGGATGAGGCCGAACTCGCGGACGAACTCGAGGATGGAGTCCTCGAGGCGGAGCCCGAGGTGCCCGCAGAAGATGCCCGCGAAGAGGACGCCGGCGACGCCGAGCGAGACGCCTCGGACCTTGAGATTGCCGAGGGCGAGCCCGAGGATCGCGACCAGCGACAGGAGCATCACCGCATAGGCGATCTCGTGCGTCAGCCCGATCTGCAGCAGCCAGTTCATGGGACGGAGCGGCGGGGCCTCGCGCGCTCGACCGCGGCGGCGAGCGCCGCGGCGGGATCCGGGAAGCGGGTGGCGAGGATCATCGCGGCGATCACGAACGGCTTCCAGGCCGCCTCGCGGTAGGTGCCGAGCCGCGCGCGCTCGAACACCGCCCGGCTGACCTCCCCGGCGGCGCAGGAGACGTCGGTGACGTCGGCCGGCAGGCAGTGCAGGTAGTGGGCGGCGCCGCCGCGGGTGAGCGCCATCTTCGCCTCGTCGCACTCCCAGTCCCGGTGCGCCGCGGTGTTGGCGAGCGCGGCGCGCTCGAGCTCGGCGAGGCCGGCCTTGTCGCCGGCGCGCAGCAGCTTCGGCCGCTCGCGCATCACCGCCATCGGCGCCCAGCTCTT
>CAZMUG010000259.1:0-2993 GCA_964569165.1 uncultured Gaiellales bacterium | reverse complement strand
AATAATGAGAACCATGTGGAGCTGGTTCCCACCGGACCGGCTGGCTTTTTGTCGGGATACACCATATTTGTGGTCTCCGAATGCCGGCCGTGAAATCTAGGCCGCAGATATGAGGCTGACCGGTGGCTGACACTGGAACTTCGAGCAGGCGCCCTTGAACCCCGAGTCGAACAACCGCCCTGAGGGCCCAAAGAAGCGTGTCGTCGTCGCCATGTCCGGCGGGGTCGATTCCTCCGTTGCGGCCGCCCTCATGAAGGAGGAAGGTCACGACGTTATCGGCATCACGCTACAGCTCTATGACCATGGCGCGGCCACCGGCCGTAAGGGAAGCTGCTGCGCGGGCCAGGACATCCATGATGCCCGCCGGGTCGCCGAAACGCTGGGGATCCCCCATTACGTTCTCGATTACGAGGCCCGTTTCGCCGCCAAGGTGATCGACAGCTTCGCGGAAAGCTACGTGCTCGGCGAGACGCCGATCCCCTGCGTGACTTGCAATAACGAGATCAAGTTCCGCGACTTGCTCGATACGGCACGGGATCTGGGCGCCAATATGCTTGTCACCGGGCATTACGTGCAGCGCCTGGATGGACCTGAAGGCCCCATTCTCGCGCGTGCCGCCGACCCCGACCGCGATCAAAGCTACTTCCTTTTCGGCATCACGCGCGACCAGCTCGATATCCTGCGCTTTCCCATCGGGGGCCTGCTGAAGCCGGCCGTGCGCGATATCGCGCGGCGCTTCCAGCTGCCCATCGCCGAGAAGCCCGACAGCCAGGATATCTGCTTCGTTCCCGCCGGCCGCTACAGCGATATCATTGCCAAGCTCAAGCCGGGCGCCGCCGAGCCGGGGGATATCGTTCATCTCGACGGCCGCGTTCTTGGCCGCCACCAGGGCATCATTCACTACACGGTGGGACAACGCCGAGGCCTGAAAATTCCAGGCCCTGAGCCCATTTATGTGGTTCGGCTCGATGCTGACCACAATACGGTCATCGTAGGCCCCCGCGCGGCCTTGCAGACAAAAAGCCTTGTCCTGCGGGAGGTAAATTGGCTCGGGGACAAGCCACTGGCAGACGTCGCCCATGACGGCCTGCCGGTATATGTTCGCAACAGGTCCGCGCAGGCTCCACGCCCCGCCATGCTGTTTTGTGATGAGGACAGCACCATCCGCGTCGTGCTGTGCGACGGCGAAGAAGGTGTTGCAACGGGCCAAGCTTGTGTATTTTACGATGATGGCGGACAGGCTGCCCGGGTGCTGGGGGGTGGATGGATTGCCAAAGCATTGAAGTCTGGGCCGGCTGTGCCAGGTGACGGGGCGGCCAGGTCGGAGCGGGCCGGGATCGAACGTCAATCGGCGCCGTGACGGGGGTTGAGCCCATTGAGGGAGGTTCACGTGAGTGAGAAGGAGTCGCTAAGCATGGTTCGCAGGCCGCAAAGCCAATCTGCTGTCTTGGCCCATCAAATGGACCATGACGATGTGCGCGACGCCTACCGCCGCTGGGCGCCCGTATACGACTTCACGTTTGGCAAGGTTTCGACTGCGGGCCGCCGTCATGCCGTCGAACTCATCAACGCTTCCAACGGCAAGGTGCTGGAAGTCGGCGTCGGCACAGGCCTGTCCCTACCCGAATATAAACCGCACCTGGAAATCACCGGCATCGATCTGGCCCCCGAGATGCTCCAGAAGGCGCGCGAGCGCGTCAGCTCTGAGCGCCTCCCCAACGTCGCCGGCCTTCATGAAATGGATGCAGGCGATCTGCAGTTTCCCGACGCCTCCTTCGATACGGTTGTCGCGATGTATGTCATCACCGTCGTGCCGGAGCCTGAGAAAGTGATGCGCGAGCTCGCCCGCGTCTGTAGACCCGGCGGTCAGGTGATGCTCGTCAACCATTTCAGCCAGGAGGAAGGCGTCCGCGGCTGGGTCGAGCGCAAGATGGCGCCGTTCGCCGATCTGGTGGGCTGGCATTCCGTGTTCGAGATGTCGCGCGTTATGGGGTGCGACAATCTCAAGCTCGTCGAGCGCAAATCACTGCGTCCCTGGGGTATTTTCACGATGATGCGCTTCCGGAAGCAGGCGGGCGCCGTGCATCACCCGCTTGCAGCCGAATAACTGACGCGTTCAAGATTCCGGTCCGCGGTGGGTCCAAGGGCTTGCAAGACTGTCGTCTTGACAGTGGAACCCTGTCCTCCCTATAGACGGGCCTCCAACGCTCTTCAGCGTCGGCGTGGCGGGATAGCTCAGGTGGTTAGAGCGAAGGTCTCATAATCCTTAGGTCGGCGGTTCAAGTCCGCCTCCCGCTACCATCGATTTCCGCACCTCCGTGTGACAGGTTCCCGTCCATCTTGCTCGGTATCCGGAACTCATCCCGGCTAGTGCAAATTCCGACAGTATGGATCGCACGCCTTTCCACCCTCCCCCTTGTGGGGCCTAGAAGGGAGGGGGACAAGCGTCGTGCACAATGCGTTCATTCCTGGCCATCGGAAGGTGCAAAGGCCAAGCGGTGGGTGAAGGAATGGAAGTTACGGGCTCGCCCCGCAGCACTTCTTGTACTTTTTCCCGCTTCCGCAGGGACAAGGATCATTCCGCCCAACCTTGGGAACCGCACGCCGCAACGTAGGCCCGCCATGATCGTGGCGATGGTGGGTGTGATGATGCCCATGGCCTTCACCGGCGGCATGCCTGTGGCTATCGCCGGCGATGTAGCGCCAATGCCCTTGGCTATCGCGTGCGAACTCCGAAACCTCGTGGTGCTCCCACGTCTGGCCGTCCTGCTCGTAGGTCGCCAAGAACTCGACTGTGCCCATCTTGTCGTCCGAGCCACCCTTGGAGGCGCTAACGACCTTGAGGCCGTTGAACTTGGCCTTTGCCGCCCACTCGCCAGCCGTCTTGGCATGGGCCGCAGCCCCCGATGACGGCGCGAACGTGCTGCCGAGGTAGTCGATCTTTCCCAGCGCATAAGCTGTATATCGCGCGCGCATGAGTGTCTGCGCGGTCG
>CAZMUG010000258.1:0-3023 GCA_964569165.1 uncultured Gaiellales bacterium | reverse complement strand
CGAGCAGCCGGTGGCGCACGAGGTAGATCGCCCCCATGCCCCCTTCGCGGAGCTTCTTCAAGACCTCGTACTTGGGGTCGATCTTGGCCTGGATCACTTCGCCGCCGATGCCGCCTCCGCGCTAGAACTCGAAGCGCAGGCCGCCGTTGAAGGTCTCGAGGTCCAGGTCGGAGCGGTCGAGCTCGCGGTCGTAAGCGACGAAGAAGCTGCCCCAGAGGAACTGGAAGCGCAGCGAAGCGCCGACGTTGAAGAAGTCGCGGTCGGGCTCGTCGGTGAACAGCTCGAAGGTCGAGGCGGCCGCGACGTCGCCCAGGAACCGCCCGCGGATCGCCTGGGCGTCGTCGTCGAACTCGTGCAGGTAGGAGACGTTGACCTGCGGCACGACCAGGCCGCTCTCGAGCTGGAAGACGCGCGAGAGGTCGAGCCCGAGCTCTCCGAGCAGCGAGGTGAGCTCCTGCTCCTCGACCGCGATGCCGAAGTCGGCGACGTAGGGCGTGCCGGGGAGCGGGGCGACGGCGCCGCTCTCGCGGAACGCGTCGACCCGGGCGTCGGCCCAGCTGCCGCGGCCGAACAGCGTCGCGGTGCCCTTCGGCCCGTCCCAGGAGAGGCCCCCCTCGAGGGTGGCGGCGAGCTGGTCGCCGTCGAACTCGGAGCGCGCGGTGAGCGCGCCGATCACCGGCAGCTCGAGCCGGCGCGCCTGCTCGTAGCTGTTCTGCCCGTAGGTCGCCGTGGCCTGGAAGTAGCCCCGCTCGCCCGCCTCCCAGATGCCGTAGAGGGTGAGGGCGAGGCCGGAGACGTCGAGGTCGCCGCCGGCGTCGTCGAGATCGGTCGAGTTGTCGAGCGCGGAGAGCGCGCCGCCGAGGAAGGTGTTGGTCCCGACGGCGCGGTCGACGCCGAGCGTCACGCCGGCGGTGTCGAAGTCCCAGCCGGTCTCGTCGACGCCGGCGTCGTGGCCGCCGCGGGAGAGTCGGCCGTTGACGAAGAAGCCCCAGGGGCGGTCCCGCTTGGGTTCGGGCGTCGCGGGCGCCGCGGCGGCCGGCGCGTCGCCGGTGTCGAGGCCGGCGTAGAGGCGCACCAGCCGCTCGTCGAGGCGGCGCCCGAATGTCTCGCGGCGCGCCGCGTCGGCTCTCGCCGAGGCAAGCAGCGAGTCGGTCACCGTGCCGCCGTCGAGCGAGAGGGCGATCTGGGCGAGCGACTGGCGCAGCGCCCCGCCGCGCAGCGCCGACAGCCGCGACTGGACGGCGTCGAGCTGGCTGGCGAGGCCGGCGCTGGCCGCCGAGGTCTGCGAGCCGAGCCCCGTCGCGGTCAGCTCGCGGATGGCCTCGGCGCGCTCGTCCCGGTTGGTCATCGTGCCGGTCATGAACACGCAGAGCGGGGTCGGATCGGGTGTCGGGGTCGAGAAGACCTCGGCGCAGATCGCGTCGAGCGCGGCGCCGGCCGACTCGTAGCTCTGGTTTCCGGGGGTCAGGGTGCCGAGGCTGGCGGTGTCGACCTGCCAGCGCACGGGCTCGACGCCCGGATAGGAGGCGGCGAGGATCGTGCGGCCGGCGACCGCGAACCCGAAGGTGCCCACGGCGTAGCCGCCGTTGTCCGACGGCGCCGTCGAGGCCGCCGCGCGGGGCGAGCCGGGGGAGGACTCGACCGTCCAGGCGAGCGCGATCCCCTCGAGCGGCTCGCCGTTCTGGTCGAAGACGCGGACCTGGAAGGAGCGGCGGTCGCCGAGCACGAGCGCGACGGGGCTCTCGGTCACCCGTTCGAGGTAGCCGACCACCGGCTCCTCGGGCTCGGGCGGCGGCGGCTGGTAGGAGATCGCCTGCAGCCGGAACTTGACCGTGTTCGACCCGCGCTCCGCCACCGCCGAGACCTCGATCGTCCCCTCCGCCGTCGCGGTGAAGGTGGCGCTCGCCTCGCCTTGACCGTCGGTGGTCGAGCGCGTCGCGGTCGGGGTCACGCGGCCCGAGCCCCGGGTCACCGTCCAGGAGATGCCGGCGCCGGAGAGCGGCTGGCCGGGCGCGCCGAGCAGGCGGACCGTCAGCGTGAAGGCGGGCGAGGCGAGGTCGACGTCGAAGCCGGTCGAACCGACCGGCTCGAGGGTGAACTCGCCGGTCTGGGCCGGCGCGGGGCCGGCGGCGAGCCAGGCGCAGACGAGCGCCACGAGCGCGGCGCGCGGGTGCCACAGGGTGGGCGGAGCGAGACGCATGGAGTCCCCCTTTCGCGGTCCGGGCTCGCGCGCCGGTCGCCCGGCGCGGGCTGCGAGCTGAGTCGGCGGCGAGTGTAGCAGGAGGCGCGGAGCGCTACGGAGCGCCCAGGAAATCGGGCCAGGCCCGATCGCGCGCCGAGCCCACTTCGAGCGGCGCCGGCCAGACGATGCCGAAGGCGGGGTCGTCGAAGCGGGCGCCGCGCGCCGCTTCGGGCGCGTGGAACTCCGACATCTGGTAGTGCACCTCGCAGTCGTCGGCGAGGGTGAGGAAGCCGTGCGCGACGCCGGGCGGGATGTAGACGGCGTCGCGGCCGTCGGCGTCGAGCTCGACCGCGAGGTGCTGGCGGAAGGCGTGCGAGTCCGGGCGCACGTCGACCAGCACGTCGTAGATCCGCCCGCGCACGCAGCGCACGAGTTTCGCCTCGGCGTGCGGCGGCGCCTGCCAGTGCAGTCCGCGCAGCGTGCCCCGGCGGGGATTCCAGGAGAGGCTGGTCTGGGCGACGCGCACGTCGAGGCCGGCGGCCGCCAGCTCGCGCGCGCAGAAGGTGCGGGCGAAGAAGCCGCGCTCGTCGGCGTGCGGCTCGAGGCCGACCAGGCAGGCCCCCGGCAGCCCGAGCGGGACCAGCTTCACGGCAGGACCTGGACCTCGGGCACGGCCACCACGAAGCGGCCGCCCCACTCGCGGATCCCCGCCATCTGCTCGGCGATTTCGGCCCTGAGATTCCAGGGCAGGATCCACACGTAGTCGGGGCGGGTCTCGAAGATCCGCTCGGGCGCGTGGATCGGGATCCGGCTGCCAGGCAGGTAGCGCCCCTGCTTGTGC
>CAZMUG010000257.1:0-3030 GCA_964569165.1 uncultured Gaiellales bacterium | reverse complement strand
CTTCACGTGCTCGACGATCAGGCGGCGGCCGTTGAGAGGCTGCACCGGACGGTTGTTCTTCCACAGGATCGACCGGAACCCCTTGATCTGCGCTTCCGACATCTGAACCGGGTCCTTGAGGACGATCCACTTCACGCCTTCGGAGCACGGCGGCGTCGTCAGGGAACCTTCGTACCGGTAAGCCGACCGGTTGCGCGGCATCAGTAGCTCGACGTCTATCGTTATGTGCTCGAGGTGCGCCTCGACTCCTCGCTTGTTCGGCAGGTTCGCCCAGATCGGATCGAACGCCTTGTTTGCCTTCCCCTGCTTGATGAGCACCCCGATGACGGCGAGCTTCCTGTCGGCCGACATGTGGACGAGATGCATCTCCATCGGGAACGACTTGCCGTTGACCGTATGTTCGCTCGGTCCGTGGAAGTGGAACTGCACGAGCGAATACGTGGTGTCGCCGATCGTGAGAGAATCGCCCTGCGGGAAATTCACCTGGATCGAATGCCCGGTGTTCACGACGTCGGCGGAATGGAGGTTGTGGACGATACGCAGGCTTGCAGGCTTGTAGCTGGCGCGGACTGCGGGGCCCGTTGAGACCTCCGCATTGGTGATGTCGACAGGCGACTGGCTGTGCCCCTCGGCGCATGCGATGTACGCAGGCGACAGCTTCCCCCAGGTCGCCGGTCCGCGTTCCTCGTAGTCCCAGTGCGGCGGTTCCTCCTGCGCGGCGACGGCACGTGCCTGGCCGACCGGACCAAGGCTGACCAGTACCCCAAGTACTGCGACACCGAAGCAGCTGGAAATTCGATGGCGGGTGGCTGTCATTGTGTGCTCCTCCTGCGTTGCGCGAAGCGCTTTGGAGTGCGGCGTGAAGCGCCGCTCTGGATCTTCATTGTGCACGAGTGCGCACCAGATGCGGGGACAATCCAAAGCGGCGATTCACGCAGCACTCCAGGGCGCTTCGCGCAATGAGTCAGTATTCGCTGGCCGCCTCGACACGCCCGGCGAGGTGCGCCTGCACGAATGACGTGTAGTCGCGCTCGGCCTGATCGGCATAGTCGACCGAAAAAGCCGTGACGGCATCGTCGAACGTCCGCCCCGAGCCGATGTAGCCCGAGATCTTCGCGGCGTCGCCCGATCGCGCGTGGGCACGCGCCAGCGCCCAGGCGCACGACTCGACGTATCCGCGAAGCATCTCGAAGTCCATGCCCTCGATGACCGCCGACAGCTTCATGTCGCGGAGCTGTCGGACGTAGAAGTGACGCCCGCGTCGTCCCTGCGTCCAACCGAGGAAGATGTCGCTCGCCGCCTGCATCAGCCGCTGGCCGACGACAACGCGCTGGCCGTGATTTGCATGCAGGCTCTTTCCGGCGTAGGGCTCGAGGACCGACGCATTGGCCTGCTTGATCTGGAGAAACAGAGGATCGCCGTCTCCGGCCATGTAGAGCGCGACGAGGCACAGCGTGCCAACGCTGCCGACTCCGACGACCTTGGCGGCGATGTCGCACAGCTCGAACCGGTCGAAGAGCACGCGGACGTGCTCGGGCAGCGATTCGCGGTAGTGGCCCAGTGCCGGCAGAACGAGGCCGGACTCGAGGTCCTTCTGAATGTCCTCCGGGTGGAAGATGAGCGGCGGGTTGTCCTTGATGCGCGGGGTCGAGCCCGAGTGCTCGACGAGTTTCGGAAAGTCGTGTTCCGCCGTGCTCCGGCCGCGCGCCTGTTCGACGCGTTGCGTGAGCCGGGCGCGCACCTTGTCGTTCGCCGCCGTTGCGAGCATTCGCTTCAGGTCGATCTTGTCGTACCAGATGTCGAGCGCGCGCATGTACGCGTAGTCGGCCATGCGCTGCCGGTAGGAACTCGCCGCGGCACGCGCCGCCCGCTCGCACTCGCTCTTCTTGAACTTGTTGTGGCGGCCGGCGAGGACCACGCTCGCGGTCAGGCGCTTGAGGTCCCACTCCCACGGCGCCGGAAGCGTCTCGTCCAGGTCGTTGACGTCGAAGATGACATCTCGTTCGGGCGTGGCGAACCCGCCGAAGTTCGACAGATGGGCGTCGCCACAGGCCTGAACGCGGAGGCCCGAGACCGGAGTCCGCGCCAGATCCGCGGCCATGATGGCCGCCGTGCCACGGTAGAAGGCGAACGGCGACTGCATCATCCGGGCGTGGCGAATCGGCACGAGCTGCGGTTGCCGCCCTTCGTTCGACGCGAGCACGATGTCGACTGGATCGCGCCGATCGTCCGGGGCGTTCCATCCACCCTGACTCTCGCGGGAAACGGCGGCACGAAGCGCCTTTCCGTCAGCCTGGCGTTCGGATGCCGATCGATGGTGCGCCTCGATGATAGCAGTGCCCTTCGCAGGCGTTTTCCTCACAGAAGCCTTCTTCGCAGGCGTCCTCTTCGACTTTACGATCTTCTTCGGCATCGAGAGCCTCCGTGTGTCATTGGTACCAGGTCAACTTCGCACAGCTTTCGCGGGCATCAGGACTGCGAATGAGGAGAGAGCAACGCGGATCAGGCGGAATGAGCGGATCAGGCGGATCTGAACCGAGCGATCCAATTGTTCAGATCCGTTTGATCCGCTCAATCCGCCTGATCCGCGTTGCTTTCTCTACTTCAACTCGACCGTGACCTTGTGGATCCTGCCAGTGAACTTGTTATTCCGCTGCGGATAGTCGGTGCTCACCGCCGTCTCACCGTCTTCGCCAACGTCGGCGCCTTCATCTGCCGAGAAGATGCAGCACTGAGTGCGATCGATCCGTCCCTCGACAACTTTCTGACCGTTGACGAAGATTGCACCGACGCCTCCCTTGCCGAGGCCTCCGCCGTCGTAGGTGAACTCGAAGCGGATCGTGGCTTTGCCTTCGGGAAGCGCCGAGGTGGCAGCGACCCTGAACATGTCGGTACCGAGGAAGTTATAGAGATACGTTGGTATCCCATCCTTGAGATAAAGGCTCCATCCGCCGAACCGGCCGCCCTGGGCCAGGATCACTCCGTTGGCGCCACCCTTCGGAATCGTCACGTCGGCCGTGACGGCATGCG
>CAZMUG010000256.1:0-3037 GCA_964569165.1 uncultured Gaiellales bacterium | reverse complement strand
ACTGGTTCATGATCGCGCGCTCGATGTTCTGCCGGATCCACCAGGTGGCGTAGGTGGAGAAGCGGAAGCCGCGCTCGGGATCGAATTTCTCCAGCGCGTGGATCAGGCCCAGGTTGCCTTCCTCGATGAGGTCCATCAGGGCGACGCCGCGGTTCACGTAATGCTTGGCGATGTTCACCACCAGGCGCAGGTTGTGCTCGATCATCTTTTGCCGCGCGGCGAAGTCGCCCTGGCGCGTGAGGCGCGCCAGGCGCAGCTCCTCCTCGGGCGTGAGCAGCGGCGCGTGGCCGATCTCGTTCAGGTACAGCTTGGTGACGTCGGAGATGAGATCGCCGGTCAGCGCCTCCGCCTCCGCCACGCGCGGCTCCTCCGGCTCCAGCTCGGGCTGGGCCTCGGCGTCCTCGAGCGGTTCGTCGTCCGGCGTCGAGCCCTCGGTGCTCACGACGGCTTGTCTCCAGGCAGGTACTTGAGCGGATCCACCGGCTTGCCGAAGCGCCGGATCTCGAAGTGCAGCTTGACGCGTTCGGCGTCGCTGTCGCCCATCTCGGCGATCTTCTGGCCCCGCGTCACGGTATCGCCTTCCTTGACCAGGACGGTGCGGTTGTGCGCGTAGGCCGACAGGTACTCCTCGTTGTGCTTGATGATGACGAGCAGGCCATAGCCGCGCAAGCCGTCGCCCTTGTAGACGACCTTGCCGGGCGCGCTGGCGTGCACGGCCTGACCGGCCTGGCCGGCAATGTCGATGCCCTTGTTGGCTTCCGAAAAGCGCGTCACCACCTTGCCGGTGACCGGCCATGCCCAGGCAACCGGTCCTTCCGGCGCCGCTTCGGCGGCCGGCTCCTGCGGCGCGATCTCCGCCGCCTTGGGCCCGGGGGCGACGGCCTCCGGCTTCGCCAGCGCCACGGGGGTGCCCCGCTTCATGTCGGCCAGCGCGGCTTCCGAGTACGGCACCTTGTAGCCCTTCGGCTCGCTCTTCAGGCTCGGCGAGTTGCCGAGCGGCTTGGCCTGGACGGCGGGCGCAACGGCGATCGGCGCCGTGACGAAACCGGTTTGGGGCGCGGCCGCCGGCGGCGCAGCGGCGGCAACGGGCGTCGGGATGGTGAGCACGCGCCCCACCGCCAGCGCGGCCGGGTCGGCGATGCCGTTGACTCGCGCCAGCTCGCGATGGTCGACGCCCTGCTCCAGCGCGATGCTGTAGAGCGTGTCGCCGCGCTTCACGACATACGTGCCGGCGCGCTGACCGGGCTTGGCGGCGACCTCCGGCGTCCGCTCGCCGCTGCGATCGGACACCGGCGCGCCGACGCGGGTCGAGCCGCAGCCGGCGAGGGCGAGCGCAAGGAAGGCGACGGCGAGGGCGTTACGGTGCATGCGGCAGCGTTCCAGGTATGGACTGCGCGGGCCGTGCCCGCCGAGAACAGACCTCGATCAACGTTGACCGGCGGCGGCGGGCTGCCCGTCAGCCCGCTAGCCCGCCACGCCCGGAATGAGCGGAACGAACTTCACCGACTCCAGCGTCGTTTCGGTGACGCCGGCATCGGTGCGCTCGAACAGATGCAAGACCTGTTCCTGCACGCCCACCGGCGCCACCATTCTACCACCCGGCGCCAACTGCTCCAGCAACGCGGGCGGCACTTGCGTCACCGCCGCGGTGACGATGATGCCGTCGAACGGCGCGGCCTCCACGATACCGCGGGATCCGTCGCCGTGGCGCAGGCGCACGTTGTTCGCGCGAACCTCGCGCAGCGCGCGCCGCGCGCGGGCATGCAGTTCGCCGATCCGCTCCACCGAGTAGACCTCGCGGGCAAGCGGCGCGAGCACCGCGGTCTGATAGCCGCAGCCGGTGCCCACCTCCAGCACCTTGTCCAGCGCGCGGCCGCCGCGCAGCACCTCCGTCATGCGCGCCACCGTGTACGGCGCCGAGATGGTCTGCCCGAAGCCGAGCGGCAGCGAGACGTCGTCGTAGGCCCGTGTGGCGAGCGCCTCGTCGACGAACAGGTGGCGCGGCACGCTGCCCATCACGGCCAGCACCGCCTCGTCGCGGATGCCGCGCTCGCGCAGCCGCTCCACCATGCGGCTGCGCGTGCGCATCGACGTCATGCCGATGCCGTCGTGGCGCGAGCTCACCCGATCCACCCCCGCAGGGCCTCGAGCTGGGCGAAGCGGGTCAGGTCCATCTGCAGCGGCGTGACCGACACGGCGCCCTCGGCGACCGCGTGAAAGTCCGTGCCCTCGCCGGCGTCCTGGGCGCCGCCGGCCGCGCCGACCCAGTAGACCGTCTCGCCGCGCGGATTCACCGTCTTCACCGTCGGCTCGGCCTTGTGCCGCTTGCCGAGCCGCGTCACGCGCATGCCCGCGAGCTTCGCCGCCGGGAGGTCGGGAACGTTGACGTTGAGCAGCATCGGCTCCGGAAACGGCGAGTCACGGTAGCGCGCCACGAGTTCACGGGCGATGCCCGCCGCGGTCTCGAAGTTGGCGCCCCGCGCCGACGTGAGCGAGACGGCGATCGCGGGAATGCCGAGCATGTAGCCTTCGGTCGCCGCGGCCACCGTCCCCGAGTAGACGGTGTCATCGCCCATGTTGGCGCCGTGATTGACGCCGGAGACCACCATGTCGGGCGTGTGCTCGAGCAGGCCGGTGACCGCGAGGTGCACGCAATCGGTCGGCGTGCCGTTCACGTAGAGGAAGCCGTTCGAGGCGCGCTTGACCGTCAGCGGCCGGTCCAGCGTCAGCGAGTTGCTGGCGCCGCTGCGGTCGCGCTCGGGGGCGACGACCGTGATCTCGCCGATCTCCGCCAGCGCCTTGGCCAGGCAGGCCAGGCCCGGCGCGAAGTAACCGTCGTCGTTGCTGAGCAGGATCCGCATGCGAGAAGCCAGGTTTCGCCGAGCTCCGGGAGAGGCCCCGCGCGGGTTCCGTCGGGACGCTCCCCGACCGCGGGCCCGCGATCCACGTCGAGCGGAGGGTCGGCGCGCTGACTCCCGTTATCGGGCTTCGACCGTTGTGGAATCTGGTCGGGGCGACTGGATTCGAACCAGCGACC
>CAZMUG010000255.1:0-3042 GCA_964569165.1 uncultured Gaiellales bacterium | reverse complement strand
TGAACAGGTTCAGCATGGTGAAGGTCGCGACCAGGATGAACGGGATGAAGAAGAGCCACGCGTACGGGTAGCGCTCCATCACCGGGCGCACGATGCCCATCGACCAGCTCTCCAGCGTCATGATCTGGAACAGCGTGTACATCGAGCGGCCGATGGTGCCGAACCAGTCGCCGAACGCGGCGCCGAACAGGTTGGTGGCGATCACCGCGAAGACGTAGAAGAGGATGCCGATGATGAGCGCGATCGAGCCGATGCCGGGGACCGCCGCCAGCAGGGCGCCGACCACGCGGCGCATGGACGGCACCATCGTGAACAGCCGCAATACCCGCAGGATGCGCAGCGCCCGCAGCACGGCGAACGGGCCCGACGCCGGCACCAGCGCGATCGCCACCACCAGGAAGTCGAACACGCTCCAGGGATCGCGGAAGAACGCCGGCCCGCGGCCGACCAGGCGGGCGCCGACCTCCAGCACGAACACGGCCAGGATCGCGGCGTCCACCGTCTTCAGCACGGGGCCGGCGGCCGCCATCACGGTGGCCGACGTCTCCAGGCCCAGGGTGATCGCGTTGACGACGATCAGCGCGATGACGAGGCGCTGGGTTCGCGGCCCTTCGGCCAGCGCCAGCAGGCGATCCCGCCAGGCGGGCAGGCTCAGTGTCGGTGCGGTCATCGGTGGGCTCGGGCTGTCACGACGCGATTAGAGCGCGCCGGCGGCGGAAGTTCCCGCCGCGCGTCAGGCTCACAGCGCGGCCGTCCAGCGGTCGTAGGCGGCGTCGGCCACGCGATGCAGTGCGGCCACCTTCGTTTCGAGGTCCGCCCGGATCGCTTCGGCCGGCTGGACGCCGGGGCTCGAGCTGGCGGCAATCTCCCTCGCCCCGCTCGCGCACCACGAACCGACCAGCTCCTCGGTCATCTCGATGTGGCACTGCAGGCCCAGCGTGTTGCCGAGGGCGAAGGCCTGGTTCTCGCACCAGCGGCTGGACATCAGCCGGGTCGCGCCCGGCGGGATGGCGAAGGTCTCGCCGTGCCAGTGAAACGACTCGAAGCGCGGCGGCAGGCCCGCAAACCACTCCCGCGCCAGGGGCTCGTCGGCAAGGCGCACCTCGCCCCAGCCGATCTCCTTGTACGGGGCGCGGGTGACCTCGGCGCCGAGCGCCTTGGCGATCAGCTGCCCGCCGAGGCAGTGCCCGAGGACGGGAAGATCCTGCGCGACGGCGTCACGGATCAGACGCAGCGCCGGGGCGATCCACGGCAGGTCGTCGTTGACGCTCATCGGCCCGCCCATGAACACGAAGCCGGAATGAGCCCCGGTGTCCGGCGGCACGCTCGCGCCGGCGTCGAGCGGGATCAGCTCCCATGGCACGCTCCGTGCATCCAGGTAGGTGGCAAAATAGCCCGGGCCCTCGGTCCGGAAATGGCGAAAGATGGCGACGGGCTTCATCGAATCGAAATGGGGGTTGCAATGGACGCGCGCAAGTTTAGTGCAATCGGACTGCTGCTCCTAGGCTGGGCCGGCGCCGCGGCCGCGGTCAACGTGCAGGTGGTGGGCCTGTCCACGGGCAAGGCCGTCGTGGTGGTGGACGGGAGCGCGCCGCGCACGCTGCGCGAGGGGCAGTCCACGCCGGAGGGCGTCAAGCTGATCCGCGCCGACAGCTCGACGGCGGTCCTCGAGGTCGCCGGCGTGCGGCGCACGGTCGGCCTCGGGCAGGCCGCGAGCGTCGCCGGTCCGAAGCCGGGCGGCGACACCGTGACGCTGACGGCCGACCCGCGCGGCCATTTCACCGCCAACGCGCGCGTGAACGGCGCCCCGGCCCAGTTCATCGTCGACACCGGCGCCACCATGGTGACCATTTCCACGCGGGAGGCGCGGCGCCTGGGCGTCGACTACACGCAGGGCGACAAGCGCGTGGCGGTCACCGCCAACGGGCCGGTGCCGGTCTATCTGCTGAAGCTGGACGAGGTTCAGGTCGGCGACGTCACGCTGCGCAACGTCGACGCGGCCGTCCAGGAGGGCGACGGGCTGACCGTGAACCTGCTCGGGATGAGCTTCCTCAACCGCGTCGAGATGCGCCAGGACGCCGGCAGCCTGACGCTGAAGAAACGCTACTGACGCGTCCGCGGTCAGCAGCCGAGCTTCGCCGCCAGGTCTTCCAGGTCTTCCGCCACGAGGTCGAAACGCGGGTCCGCCGACAGGTTTTTCCGGGTGGGATCGCCGAACTCCAGCGGCCGCCGCACGAACGCGGTGCGCATGCCCTCGGCGTGGGCCGCCAGCAGGTCGTCCTGGTGCGCGGCCACCATCATCACGCGCGCCGGCGGCAGGCTCAGCATGTCGCACGCGCCGCGGTAAGTCTCGGGGTCGCGCTTGTAGTGGCGGAAGGTCTCCGAGGAGAAGATCGCGTCCCACGGCAGCCGGGCGTGCCTCGCCATGTCGACCAGCAGGCGCACGTTGCCGTTGGACAGCGTGCCGATGATGAAGCGCTTCTTCAGGCGGCGCAGACCGGCGGCGCTGTCCGGCCACGGCGGCAGGCGGTGCCACGCCAGGTTGAGCTCGTCGCGCTCCGCGGCGCTGAAACGCGGACCGATGCCGAACTCGTCCATCAGCTCGTCGAGCGACGCGCGCTGCAGGTCGTCGATCTTGGTCCAGGGCTGCTCGCCGCGCCGCACGCGGTCCATCGACGGCGCGTACTTGCCGCGCCAGGCGTCCGCGAACGCGCCCCAGTCCACCTTGACCTGCTTGCCGCGCGCGATGCGCTTCGCCTCGCGCACGACGCCGCTGCGCCAGTCGACGACGGTGCCGAACACGTCGAAGGTCAGCGCGTCGACGGCGCCCGGATCGAAGGCGGATGCGTTCACGCGAGAGGGGTCCGGCTCAGCCACACTTGCCGCCGGGCGCGGCCTTGTCGTGCTCGATCAGCGCGTAGGCGGAGTGGTTGTGGATCGACTCGAAGTTCTCGGCCTCGACGACGTAGGCGAGAATGCGCGGGTCGCGGTTCAGCGCGCCGGCGACGTCGCGCACCAGGTCCTCGACGAACTTCGGGTTGT
>CAZMUG010000254.1:0-3068 GCA_964569165.1 uncultured Gaiellales bacterium | reverse complement strand
CGACAGATCCAACGAGGGATCGGTCTCGGTGAGAAGCGTCCCGAAACTCTCGGCGCCGAACGTCCAGTTCGCGAACGAGCGGCTGTCGAATGCCTCGTCTCCGTTCGCGACGCCGACCCTCACGAGGTTGTGCTCATCTGCGTCGTTGCCGCCCTGGACGAACCAGATCCAGAGGTCGCGGCCGGGATCGTAGAGAACGACCTGGTCGCAGCAGTACCCTCCCGGCCCTTGCGCAAGCTCGAAGGCGCTCACGAGCGTGAAGCTGTTCCCGCCGTCCGACGAGAGCGCCGCGCCATGGTTCCACGTCGTGAGAACACGTTCGCCGCTGGAGGCGACATGTGGCTCGGCGATCCATGCCGCGGTGCCCTTGTTGACCAGCGAGTTCTGGACCAGGCCCAGGTCGTCCGCCTCGTTGCCTCCAGCGAACGCCCGCAGCTCCGTGGCGGGCGTGTCGGTGCGTTCCACGATCTCCGGGGTGACCGACTCGACCGTCCGAGGGGTCTGCTTCGGCGGACTGACGCTGATGGCGACGGGCCGCGGCTCGAGCGCTGCGCGCCCGTCGTACGACGCCGTCGTCGGCCCCGAGACGGTACCCCCCACGACGGACCGGAGACTGATAGCCGTCTGCTCCTCGTCAGCGGCACAGCCCGCGGCGGCGGGCGCCAGGGCGACACTGATTGCCCCAGCGCACACCGCCGCGATGACCTTGGTCACGGAAGACTGAGCTCGGGCTGCATCTGCTCGCTCGTCGGCTCGGGAACCCTGGCGTAGTCGAGCTCCAGCGTCGAGAGATAGTTCGCGGCTGCCTCGTAGTCCGCTTCGCTCGTGAGCGTCAGCTGGAGGTACACGAACGATCCTGAGGCCTCCGAGAACCCTGCACCGTCGATGAAGGAGGTCCCGTTCCCGCCGCAGTTCGAGTACCAGTCCACGAGCCCGAAGTCCACGAGGTCGGAGAGCGTGTCGTCGAAGACGTTGTCCGCGATGCTCGAGCCCACGAGAAACGTTCTGTAACCACCCACGCAGTCTTTCTCCAACGCCTCACGCGGGCTTACGGCCCCGAACACCGTCGGGAGAGCGAGCTCGGGGGTAGCGGCGCTGGAAATGTAGGCGCCGAGCGACTTGGAGATCGCGGTGAATGCACCCGGCACCGTCCAGCTCGACAGCATGCCTTCGATGTCCGGGCTCGCGGTCAGGCTCGATTGAAAGGGGCCAATGGTGCCCGAGGCATGCTGGCTCCACTCGACCGGGGCCTCGAAGGAGATCGAGCCCGTCTCGTCGGTGACGACCTCGTAGCCCGAGTAACCGCCCGGGGACGGCTCGGTCGGGGTCGTCTCGGTCGGGGTCGTCTCGGTTGTGTCCGTGTCGGTCTCCCCGGTCTCGGTCGTCTCGGTGTCGCCCGATCCGGTCTCGCTCGGGAGGATGAAGTCCCGCGCGCCGTAGATCCCCGCGTCCTCGGCGGACTGTCGCGAAAAGTTCAACTCGTCCGGCGACTTGTCGACGGCCGAGCTACCGCCGCCACACGAGGTCGCCCCCACGAGGACGCCCGCCATGAGTGCGAGCACCCCGATGTCACTCAACCGCATCGACGCCATGATCCTCCTCCCGGTCGTTCCTCGAAGCGGTGCAACCCTCCGACATTCGATCGGCTGTGTCAAGAGCCACAAGTCCTGCCGAGTCACCCGCTGGCGACAATTGACACGGCCGCGTCGAACACGTCAGACTCGCCGCCTCACGTGGCGCGGACCACGACTCGGAAGGAGGGGCAGTGCCCACCACGGACGACGGCGACAGAGACCACGAGACCACGGCGGCCGCCCGGACGGAGAGTGGTCGGCGTCGAAGTGGATGGGTGCTGGGGCTCGCCGCCCTCGTCTGCGTCGTCGTCGGCGGCGTAGTGGGCTTTGCCGTCAGCGAGTTGGCCGGAGACGCCTCGGGCACCGACGAGCTCTCGTCCGTCGAGAGATACGCCGACATCTCACAGGACGGGGCAGAGCGCAGCGCAACTCAGGCGGCGGAACCGACACCAACCGAGAGCGCGCTCTTCAACCGAGTACCCGCAACTGACAGACCGTGCTCTGTGACTTCGCCCGATGCAGCGGTTGTTGGCATGACGGCGACCGTCATCTGCGGATCCCAGACCAGCGTGCAAGCCATCTATGAGCAGTACGACAGCACCGCAGCTCTTCGCGCGTCGTACGACGGACTGCTGGGCGAGATCGGGATCGAGGAGGGGCAGGCTCCCACTCCCTGCCCGAACACCGTGCCTTCGGACTCTGCTGTCGAGCGCAACGGCGTCGTCACCGGTCGGCTCGCCTGTTTCGAGAGCGGGGGTCGCCAGTGGATCGTCTGGACCAGCGAGCCTCTGAACACGCTCGTCGTAGCCAGGGGCGCCGACGGAATGAGCGCTATCGCGGTGCACGAGTGGTGGCAGCAGACCGACCGTCCCATCCTCACGGACGACGAGCTCGTCTTCTTCGCGCGCGTGCCAGAGGGCCACCGAGCGGCGTGCGATTTCCGCTTCGTGTCGTTCAGCCAGGTGCAGTCGGTGCCGCCGCCCGAGCGAGGAAGCACGGCGCTCTGCTTCCTCCCGAGCACGACGAGCCCGGACGATCCCCTGCAGAACATGGCCGTCGTCTATCGACAGCACTTCACGGCGGAGGCTATGAACGCCGACTTCTCGGCGATCAAGAGCCGCTGGGGCGTGACGCCCGACGCGGGTACGTGCCCGGAGAGCCCGCCGGGTGAGGGCACGTGGAACCAGGGCGGGGCCACGGCAGGCAGCTATGCCTGCGCCGTCGTCGAGGGAAGAGCCGTCATGGCCTGGACCACGGATCCGGTCACCATCATGTCCTTTGCGATTGCAGCGTTGGACATGACCATGGCCGACCTGTGGGAGTGGTGGGCGAACGAGTCGGGCCCCCTCTACCGCAAGGGCTGACCGTGATGGGGCCGCCGCCAAGCAGCGCGTGCAAGAGCTCAGGCTCGGGCTGATCCGGGCAGAGTCGGTTCTCAGGAGGGGATCTCGAGCGTCCCGACCGCCCCGGCGACGTGCCCGGTCGAGCTCGCGA
>CAZMUG010000253.1:0-3142 GCA_964569165.1 uncultured Gaiellales bacterium | reverse complement strand
TGGCTCTCCATCGTGACGCCAGGACGCGTCTGGCTGCCGATGGCATCCAGGATCGCCAGGACAAACAGATTGGCAGGAACATAGGACGGCTTGTGGCCTCCCACGCCCAGGCCGTGGCCGGCATCCTTGCGCGTCAGCGTGGCAATCAGCGGATGCTTCCAGAACTCGTCAAGTAGATCGCTGTCGCCGAGCGTCGGGTCGGTCAGTAGATTGCGGATGGCATTGTAGAGCGTGGCAGACCGCAGAGCGGTGATGCGCGCAATCAGCTCCGCCACGGTCAATGCCAGCAGGCTGAGCAGAAAATAGACAAATACCAAGCCGATGGCGATGTCGAGAACTTCTGAGTCTAACATCTCTGCCTCCTTGTCGCGGCTGAGCCGCGTCTTGTCTCAAGATCGATGCTGGCAATAGGACTGACCGCCCTGTTGCATGAGCGCCTGTCAGGGCAGAACGGTCTCGTCTGTGAACAGCCAATAGTCGAAGCGGCTGTGGCCTTCGACGCCAGGGCCGCCGCGCTCATACTTCACCTGGAGGCGTCTGTCTCGGCCAGCGGCGACATCGTGCAGGTCCAGGTCGTAGGTCGCGCGCCCGGCGCTGGCCGAAACACGCTGAAGCGCTTTGACCTTTGCCGGTCCGCTAGTAGACATGGGCTGAATTAAAGCCTTAGTTTGGGCCTGTTGTTGACAGCGAAGAATATCTGGGTATGATGCGATCATCTCACTGCAACAGGAGGCCGCAGATGAAAGGTCCTAAGCCGCCAGCGATCAACTTGAGCGAAGCTGAAGAGCAAGCGCTTGAGAGGTTGATCAAGGCTCACGGCACAGCACAACAGATAGCCCAACGCGCTCGAGTGATCACAGCGGCCAGTCGCGGTCTGAACAACACGCAGATAGCTCGGGCGCTGAACGTAAGTGTTGAAATGGCTCGGCACTGGCGTGATCGTTGGTTGACCTTGCAACCAATACCGCTGACTGAATTCACGGTCGAAGACCGACTGAGTGATCTACCGCGTTCGGGCAAGCGATCCGAGATTACAGCGGACCAGATATGCCAGATTGTGGCCTTGGCTTGCGAGAAGCCCGAGCAAGCAGGACGACCGATCAGTCACTGGACGAACCGAGAAATAGCCGACGAGATCGTGCAGCGCGGCATTGTGGAGCAGATATCGCCACGTCATGCAGCGAGGGTATCTTCTCAATAATCCGTGGAAGGTAAACGCAAACGCAATTCTAGCGTTCGTCTAACGCGATCTTAACATTTGTGTGCGATGATGACAACGAATGCATTGATCCAAACAGGAAGTGACAGAGCATGTTGACCGGCTTCAATCCCGAGCTTATCCAAGACCTAGAAGGCGCACGGCAGGCGATCGTGGCTTTGCTCAATCTGGTGGAGGAGCTGAAGAGCGAGAACCAGGCACTGCGGAAAGAAGTCCAGAGTTTGCGCGACGAGATCAATCGTTTGAAAGGTGAGCAAGGCAAGCCAGACATCAAGCCGAACAAACCAGCGTCGGCCAAGAGCGACCACTCCTCTGAAGCCGAGCGACGCCAGCGCAAGGCATGGCGTAAGCAGCGCAAGGTGGAGCGCATCCAGATCGACCGGGAAGAGACGCTACGGGTGGACCGGGGTCAACTGCCGGCGGATGCGGTGTTCAAGGGCTATGAAACGGCGGTGGTGCAGGACCTGCGCCTTCAAAGCGACAATGTGCGTTTTTTGAAGGAGAAGTACCACTCGCCGTCCCAGGGTAGCGTGCATCTGGCGCCGTTGCCAGCGGGCTATGAAGGGCAGTTTGGACCAGGGATACGATCGCTGGTGCTGACGCTGTATTATGCGTCGCAGATGACCGAACCGAAGATCGCCGAGTTTCTGGGCCACCTGGGAGTGCTGATCAGTAAAGGCCAGATCTCCAATCTGCTGATCAAGCAACAAGATAGCTGGCATGATGAGAAGGCAGCGATCTGGCGTGCCGGGCTGGCTAGTACGTCTTGGCAGCATATCGATGACACAGCAACTCGGGTCAATGGCGAAAACCAGCACTGCCATGTGGTCGGCAATCCCTATTACACGGCCTACTTCACTCGACCAGGCAAAGATCGTCTGACGCTCATTCATCTGCTACAGGACAGTCCGGAACCGCAATTTCTACTCAATGAGCAGACGGCTGCGTGGTTGGACCTCTTCAAGACCCCGCAGTGGGCGCAACGACTGGTCGCAGGCTGGCCGCAGGGAGTTTGGCTGGTTCGTCGACAACTGGAGGCGCTGGTACAACAGCATCTGAGCCGCTTGGACGAACAACAACAGGCCCGCATCTTGGAGGCGGCAGCTCTCACGGCCTATCATGCGCAGTCGCACGTCCCGGTGGTGACCACCCTGATCAGCGACGACGCCCGCCAGTTCCGTCATGTCACGCAGAACCAGGCCCTCTGTTGGGTCCACGAGGGCCGCCATTACAAGAAGCTCTCTCCTTTCGTTGAGCATCATCGCCAGCTGCTAGACGACTTCATGAAACAGTTCTGGCGTTTCTATCAGCAACTGCAAGCCTATCGTGAGCACCCTACTTCAAAACAGGCAGTGCGTTTGCGGGCACAATTCGACGTGCTCTTCAGTACCGTGACGGGTTACCAAGCTCTGGACGATCTGATCGCCAAGACCCGGACCAAGCAAGCGCGTCTGCTTCTCGTTCTGGACTTTCCCGAACTGCCACTGCACAACAACCCGGCCGAATTAGCCGCTAGACAGCGGGTGCGCAAGCGAGATATCAGCTTCGGGCCGCGCACCTCTGACGGCGCTGCAGCTTGGGACACCTTCATGACCCTCGCCGAGACTGCCAAAAAACTGGGCATCAACTTCTATGCCTACATCCAGGACCGGGTCTCTCGCACCTACTACCTACCCAATCTGGCTGATCTGATCAACCAACACTCTGTTCTTGCTTACGAAAATGCGGTGCCTCCTTGACACTGCAATCCTTCACCACGAAAAATTGAGAAGATACGGTATGATGAAATAAAAAAGACCGCTCTCTTTGAAAGGATTGAATGGCATGAGAACAGACAAGTTCACTCAAAAGGCTCAGGAAGCCATCCTCGAGGCCCAATCGCGGGCCGAGAGTTATAACCACGCGCAGATCGAGCCGGAGCAC
>CAZMUG010000252.1:0-3145 GCA_964569165.1 uncultured Gaiellales bacterium | reverse complement strand
GGTAATGGCAAGCGCGCGCAGGTCAAAGCCCGCCGGTCCGCCGGTTTGGCGCTTGTCCCATGAATCGCCAAAATCCACCCAGCGCGCCAGCGTGGGATGGGCGGCAGCCAGTGCGGCCATGTCGGCGTACGTTTGCGCCACCAGCACCACAATGGCCGCCCCGAGCGCCAGAAGACACTCGATCATCGGTACTGAACCGACGATGGCCGCGTGGTGGAGCGGCGTCTTGCCGGACGCGTCCTTCGCGTTGACGAGCGACGCGTCCTTCGCCGCGAGCGCCTGCACCTGGCCCGGCGTTCCCGTCTTCACCGCGTCGAAGATACTCTGCGCCCGCGCCGGGGCTGCGCCCAGCAGCAGCACGAGGCCCAGCATGACCGAACCCACTCCTCGCATGGTCAGTTCCTCCCTTCGTGACACTTCCGTTCAGGAAATCACTCCCGGAGTGACTTCACGGTCCCGGCCTTTCACCACGCCTCGCGCAATCGCCATCGCTTACTTCAGCCGGCGGTGCAGGATGATTCCACCGCCGGCGACGACGAGAACCTCGCCCGGCGTCGAGCCCCAGCTTCTTCCTGGTAGGTGCCCTGCTCGCGCTTGTCCAGGTTTCCGGCGACGAGCGGCGACAGCAGCGTTCCCAGCATGAGCCTCAGAACGATGACGAATCGCTTCATGAACCGTCCATGAATGTGCCGTGCCGGAACGGCCGAGCCCCATCAGGGACGTAGACGGCAACCGGACGCGACTCGTTCCCTGTAGGCAGAATCGAGGACGGATGTAGGCGCTCGCCCCCTCCCTGGCTCGTCATCTCCTCGAGAGGGACGATGAAGCTCCGCGAAACTGATCAACGTGGAGCGATCCGACGCAGGTATGCTGTCGTGGGCGAGCGCGATGGGTTTCGAGATCTACGCGCGACAGTTCGAGATGGCTCTGACGATTGCAGCGGGGAGGCAAGGATGAACGTGCGGTGGTGTGTTCTCGCCGCGTCCATGGTGGCGGCGACGGTGGTGTCCAGTGGAGTCCAGCCCTCAGCGTCGGCCCAGTGGGCGGACGACAAAGCGTTTCCGGCATTCGAGGGGCGCTACTTCGGCCAGGCGCCGCCAAGCCTGGTCCCGCAGAGGTTCGCCCCGGGGTTCGTGTCCACCGCGGGATACGACATCACGCCGACGTTCTCCCCCGCGCTCGACGAGGTGTTCCTCGGGCACCGGCCGACCGAAGAAGGGAGCGACAACAAGATCTACCACTCCAGGATGGTGAACGGCCGCTGGCTACGGCCGGTGCTGGCGTCGTTCTCGTCGGGCGGCAGCGAATTCGAAGCCCAGTTCTCCGTGGACGGGAACACCGTGTACTTCAATCGCGGATCGGCGTTGCTCCTCAGCCAGCGGACCGCCACGGGCTGGAGCGAAGCCCGCTCACTCGAGCCCCCGGCAGACCGGGGCATGTGCGTGGCCGCGGCCGGGAACGGCACCCTGTATGTCACTTCCGCACGCCGGCCCGCCATCGTGCGCTGCCGACGGGTGGACGGGACCTATCAGGCTCCGGAGGTTGTGGTCTCCCCAGGCGCGCATCCGTGGGTGGCGCCGGACGAATCGTACCTCGTCTTCGACCGGTACTCGATTGCGGACGGAGCGCAGACGAGCAAGCTGTTCATCAGCTTCAGTCGAGAAGACGGGAGCTGGTCGGAGCCTGTCGGACTCGGTTCCGACATCAACGCGACGGGCACCGAACTCATCCCCAAGGTCTCGCCCGACGGTAAGTACCTATTCTTCCAGCGAAAGGTGGACGGCAACACGGACATCTACTGGGTCGATGCGAGAATCCTCGAGGCCCTGAGGCCGAAAGCGACGCAGTAGGCACCATCCCGGATTCTGACCTCGCGGATCACCGATCACGGCGCCGCCCGTGGCACCGATTCGCCCTCTGGGACCGGGCGGCGGCGACGCCGCGTCTACCAGAGGGGCGCATCCGAAGCCGACCGTGCTCTCACCGACCGCACTCTCATGTTGACAATCCACATATTGAGGCCTACACTCATGTTGGTTGTCAACATGTCTAGCGAGGCGGGCCTCGGACCGCCAGGCATGCCCGGCGACAACGCCCGCCTCGCTAGACCAGAAACGCTGTTGGCTGGCCCCGCGCGAGCGCGGGGCTCTGGACGTCTTGAACGGGTAGAGAGACGTCGACAGAACTTGACTCATTCGTCGCGACTTCGGCCGTTCAAGACGTCCAGGCCGACGGAGGATCCATGGCAGGCAAATCCGACGTGCTCCAGGGCACGCTCGACCTCATGGTGCTGAAGACGCTCGACGTGATGGGCCCGCTGCACGGCTACGGCCTGGCTCGGCGCATCGAGCAGGTGTCCGATCAGGCGCTCGCCCTCAACCAGGGCACGCTCTACCCGGCGCTGGTCCGGCTCGAGCAGCGTGGCTGGATCGCGTCGGCGTGGGGCGTGTCGGACAGCGGCCGGCGGGCTCGCTTCTACAGCCTCACCAGGGCGGGCCGCCGGCAGCTGCAGGCCGAGACCGCAAGCTGGCGCGCGACCAGCCGCATCATGGCCAGGTTTCTCGAGGCGGAGGAGCGATGACCGCCGTACGGCTGCTCCTGGCGAAGCTCCTCGCGCTCGTCCGCCGCCATCGCGACGCCGCGGACCTCGCGGAGGAACTGGCCGCCCACGCTGACATGCTCGCCGAGGATCTCGAGCGCTCCGGCCTGACCCCACAGGAGGCCCGCCGGCAGGCGCGCCTTCGTCTCGGCGGGACCGTCCAGATCGCGGAAGCCACGCGCGACCAGCGCGGCCTGCCGTGGCTCGACGTCCTCGCGCGCGATCTGCGGATGGCGCTCCGCTCGCTCCGTCGGAGTCCGCTGTTCGCGGTGACCGCGACGCTCTCGCTGGCCGTCGGTGTGGCGGCCAACACGGTGGGGTTCGGCTTCCTCTACGGCTACCTGCTCCGCCCGCTGCCGTTTGCCGATGGCGATCGGCTCGTCAGCGTCATGGCGTCCGCACCCTCCAGGGGCCAGGATCGGTGGAGCGTCACGCTTCAGGACCTGCGCGCGCTGCAGGAGCGGTCACGTTCCTTCGAGGCGGTCGCGGCGACCACGGTCGCGACGGTCGACCTGGTCGGCGCCGACGAGCCGCGGCGTATCGAGG
>CAZMUG010000251.1:0-3189 GCA_964569165.1 uncultured Gaiellales bacterium | reverse complement strand
GCCGCATTGGTGTTCGCCTATTAAGCGGTTCGCTGGCAGATTACCGGCTGGCAACACGCATGTGGTGGGACAACATTGAAAAAGTATCCCCGGAACTCAATGACCGGCCGGTCTACTTCATCTCCAGCAATACCCACAGCCTGCCCAACCTGCTTACCGGATTTGCCCTGCAGCACCAGATTGAGTTGCAACGTTTTCTGGAGCGCAAGGATAACCGGGATCTCAAAGCCGAATGGGAGAGTATTACCTCACATCAGGTACCGTCCAGCCTGGAGAACTTCTGGTATTACGTGATGAAGAAATACCAGCAGACCAACGAAGGAATGCACATGCTAAGTGCTCAGGCGCGGACTGAAAACGAAACCGGGATTGTCCGTGTACCATCTGAACACTATTTCGACGTCGAAGCGCAGCGCATCGAATTGCGGAAACTCAATCCGGCATTTTTTGACCCGCGCCTGGATGGCGGGGATTTTTCCTGGTTGGAAAAATCGGAGGCCTTGATCCTGAATATCGATTACCCGCTGGGCATGGGGGCCTATAACCTGCTGGTAAAAATTGCCGAACATGCTCAACCCATTCTGGGGGTATACATCATGGGCAAGGCAGCCACGCTGAACGGGCGGTTGGGAGATGTGATGATCCCCAACGTTGTGCAGGATGAGCATTCGCAAAATACCTACCTTTTCCAAAACTGTTTTTCTGCCGCCGAAGTCACCCCGTATCTGCAGTTTGGGTCCGTGCTCGACAACCAAAAGGCGGTCAGCGTATTTGGGACATTTCTGCAGAACCCGCGCATAATGGATGTGATCTATCGCGAAGGCTACACCGATATCGAAATGGAAGCTGGACCTTACCTTTCAGCGGTATATGAAATGTCCCGCCCCAAGCGGCACCCGGTTAATGAGATCGTCAGCCTGTATCCTCTGCCTTTTGATCTGGGTATCTTGCACTACGCATCAGATACGCCCTTCAGTAAAGGCAAAAACCTTGGCGCAGGGACTTTATCCTACTTTGGCATGGATTCCACTTATGCTTCCACACTGGCTATTTTGCGGCGAATCTTCAAACTCGAGCAGGCGCGCCTGGCGAAAAAAGGTTAACCATGGATAAAAAACAGGTCATAGACAAATTGGAAGGTGCCTGGAAAGCTTTCCTGGATTCTTTCGATGGATTTTCCGACGAGCAATTGCTTGAACCAGGGGTCATGGGCGACTGGTCGGTTAAGGATCTTATTGCGCATGTCAGCTGGTGGGAGGAGGAAGCCCTCAACCATCTGCCAGAAATTCTGGAGGGCATTCGACCCCAGCGGTATTCAGTGCTTTACGGGGGAATTGATGCTTTCAACGCATTAATGACGGACAAATGGCGGGCATTTTCACTCAGGACGGTTTTAACCCAGGCAAAGGACACCCATTACAAATTGATTACCTATCTTTGGGGTGTGCCGGATATCTATTTCGAGACGGATACTAAATTCCGCAGACGCTTGAGGTTGGATACTTATGGGCATTATCCCATCCATACTCAAGCAATCCTCGAGTGGCGTGAGGGTCATGCCTGACGCGAAAATTTTCGGCTACGGGAAGACGGAAATTGAATACCTGAAATCGCGGGATGGGCTCCTGGGCAAAGCCATTGATCGGATTGGTCCGATTACCCGGGCGGTAATTCCCGACCTGTTCACGGCCCTGGTGAGCAGTATCGTCCACCAACAGATCTCGAATAAGGCGGCTGCAACGGTCTGGAGTCGGGTGGTTGACCGGTTTCCGCAAATTCAACCGGATACCATGGATGCCGCACTCATTGAGGAAATCCAGCAGTGCGGGATGTCGATGCGTAAGGCGGGGTACATTAAAAACATAGCCCGCGCGGTTAATTCCGGCAATCTAAATCTTGAGCAGTTACAGCACCTTTCAGACACTCAAGTCATTGAGCTGCTCTCATCACAACCTGGAATTGGTGTCTGGACCGCTGAAATGCTGATGATTTTCTCCATGCAGCGACCCGATATTGTCAGCTGGAACGATCTTGCCATTCGGCGCGGTATGAGCATGTTATACGGATTGGAACAGCTTAATCACGAGCAGTTCGATGGCTATCGCCACCTCTATTCGCCGTTCGGTTCGGTTGCTTCACTGTATTTGTGGCAGATTTCGAAGGTAGCCGGATAACGCGGGTGGTTACCACCATCCCATGCGAGCGGTGAATACCATTCCCCATAATAGCAAGGTTGCCGTCAGGCATACTAGGCTTATACCAGCCTGCGGCTTGCTCATTTTGGTTAGTCTTACCATCAGGACGCTGTCGCCGCTTTCCATTTGCACCTGCACCTTTAGAGAAGGGACTAAAAACGCCAGCAGTGTCAGGAATGGTACTAAATATAATCCAGCACCGAGGATGTCGTTGGCGACCGAATACCCATTTCCAAGCAGCCATTTCTGCGGATCAGCCATATCCAGCAGGCCTGTCCAGCTAGTAATGAACCATGCCCAGATGACAGCCCATGCAGCGAGGGCAGCTATCGCCACTTTTTGAATTACCGATGCAATCTTCATGGAGCACCTCCATTCAGCAAAATATTCATAAATTATCGAAGGAATTAGATCGGCGGCAAGATTGAAAGCGCTTACTCGGGGCTGCGATTCGTGAGGGCTGGCTGCTAAAGAATCCTGGATGGCAGTCAGTATTTCTCCTGCAAAGCGGTCCTTGAAAGGTTGCGGGTAGTATTCTATGAGGTGCTCGCAAAACTGCATGATTCTGCGAGTTTTATATTTGTCTTCGGTGGTCATGAAGGCACCTCGCCTGCGGGAGGGCGAACTTGCAATGTCCTTGCTCGCAGCACCAGTGATTCCATACGAGCAAGATCGGCTTGCAGAACCTGACGACCGCGATCAGTCAGTCGGTAATACCGGCGTCGCTGGTCGTCCAGGTCCGGATCGGGGCGTTCGTCCGATTCGATGATAAGGTCGTCTGCCAGCATGCGTTTGATCGATCCGTACAGCGTGCCGGGACCCATTTCGAAATTCCCGTTTGAATTGGCTCGAACAGCCTGCATGATGCGGTAGCCGTGTTTATCCCCATCCGCAAGAGCCAGCAAGATGTGAAATACAGCAGGGGTCAGAGGTTGAGGTTCAAAAGGTTTCATCCACTATATCCGTAATATATATATCTGCTACGGATATAATA
>CAZMUG010000250.1:0-3209 GCA_964569165.1 uncultured Gaiellales bacterium | reverse complement strand
GCGCTCCACGCCGGAACCGGCTAGAACAGAGAGCGAATAGTGTCAGGGATGTTGCAGGTTCAAAGTGTCAGGTATGTCCCCGGTCGTTCACAGCTTTGCTGGGGGCGGATGAAGCCGCCGATGACCAACTGATCTCAAATACTCTATTCGCCCGAAGACTTGCCCGCTTCCGAGGCCTTTGGACTGGACTTTGCAGACTGTTGGAGCGGTACAGTCGTCGACCGGCGCGACCAAGGCCGCGAGGTTCGCCCCGGGTGAAGACCTCCGGGGCTTCGGGTGGTGCAAGGCGACGCATCCCGCGTGGCCCTGCACCGGAGAACCACCCGATGAAGACAACGAACTCCCGCCGGACCCAGGCGGCAGAGCAGCCCCCTAACTCCTCCAAAGCCAGCCCGGCTCCGCTACCGGCCGCTATGCCGCGTCCAAGTGGAAAGCTGGGGGACATCCTCGGCCGCGTCGCCTCGAAGAATGGCGCCACCGCCGACGAATTGGTCGCCGCGACGGGATGGCAAAGACATTCCGTTCTCGGGGCCCTGAGCCGGCTCAAATCCCGAGGCTTCGCGATCCGGTTCGAGGCGAAGGCCGACCGCAAGACCTACCGGCTTCGAACGAAGGATTGAGCCATGCCGGCAAGGGAATCCAGTGAGACAAAGTCTTCGGTCGGCGCGCACGAGCGCGCCGACACCAAGCCCATCGAGGCCGAGCTGGCTGCTCTTGGGAACATGAATGCGCCGGACCTCCGAAAAGAATGGGCCCGGCTTTATCGTTCTCATCCGCCGAGGAAGCTCAGCCGCGATCTGCTGCAGCTCGGCGTCGCCTGGAAGCTGCAAGAGCGGGCGCTCGGCGGCCTCTCCGCAGTGACCAAGCGCCAGATTGCCGAGCTGGCGGAAGCAATGGGGGCGACGGCGGACTTGACCAAGGCCCGCACCGTTCGTCTGAGGACCGGAGTGCGCCTCATCCGCGAGTGGAACGGCGAGACACACGAAGTCCTGGTCGTCGAGGATGGGTTCCAATGGCGCGGCAAGACGTGGCGCTCCCTGTCCGTGATTGCGCGTGAGATGACCGGCACCCATTGGTCGGGCCCGCGGTTCTTCGGGATAGGCAAGGCGAAGGCCGTGGGCTCAATCAGGGAAGGAGAAGAGTGAGCGCCGATGACACGGAATTCCTCATCCTTCAGCGGCCCACACGGCGCAGCGGTCATCTGCTGCGCCATCTACACGCGCAAGTCTTCGGAGGAGGGGTTGGAACAGGAGTTCAACTCCCTCGATGCGCAGCGTGAGGCCTGCGAGGCCTACATCCGGAGCCAGAAGAGTGCTGGCTGGGTCGTCCTCCCGGAAATGTATGATGACGGCGGCATCTCGGGCGGCACCATGGATCGGCCAGCGTTGCAGCGGCTATTGGCCGACATCGCCGCTGGCCGGATCGACACGGTCGTCGTCTACAAGGTCGACCGGCTAACGCGCTCACTCCGCGACTTTGCCAAGATCGTTGATGCCTTCGACGCCAAGAACATCTCGTTCGTCTCGGTGACGCAGCAGTTCAACACGACCACATCGATGGGGCGGCTGACACTCAATATGCTGCTCTCGTTCGCTCAGTTCGAGCGGGAAGTGACCGGCGAACGCATCCGAGACAAGATCGCCGCGTCGAAACAGAAGGGGATGTGGATGGGCGGCTTGCCGCCGCTCGGCTACGACGTTGTCGATCGCAAGCTGGTCGTGAATGTCACGGAGGCCGAAGTCGTCAGCCACATCTATCGCCGTTACACGAAATGGAAATCGGTGCACGCTCTCAAGCTGGAGCTGGATGAATCCGGCATCGTCAGCAAGGCGAGGCGGGACCGGAATGGCAACCCGACCGGCCGCGTGCCGATCGCCGTCGGGGCGCTCTATCACATTCTACAGAATCGGCTGTACCGCGGCGAGATCGTCCACAAGGGCAAGCCTTATCCGGGTCAGCACGACGCCATCATCGATCAGGTGCTGTGGGACGAAGTGCAGGCGATCCTCGACAATAACCGCATCGAGCGTGCGATCCGGTCCAAAGCCGCCGACCCGAGCCTGCTTGCCGGTCTCGTCTTTGATGCGAGTGGCGAACCCATGTCGCCGACACACGCGATCAAGAAGGGCACCCGCTACCGCTATTACGTCAGCCAGTCGCTGATCAAGCGGGGCCGCCGCAAGCCGCCGGAGGGAGCCTGCCGTGTGCCGGCCGCCGATCTCGAGCGCTTCGTTGAGGACAGGATCTGTTCATTCGTCAAAGAACCCGCCGCGATGCTGGATTTGGCGGGGACATCGACGGTCGCGACACGGAAGGCGCTCATCGAGCAAGCCGCAGACTTTGCGCAGCGTTGGCCCGACCTCTCTCCATCCGAGAAACGCGGCATCCTTGGTGCGTGGCTCTCTCGGGTCGAGGTCAGAGCCGAGACCATTGAGATCGTCATCCGCCCTTCGAGAGTGCTTGAAGCAATCCGTGGGAGCGAGAGACATGGTCGGCCAGACATGTCGGACACATGTCCGACCACTGTCCTGACGGTCCAGGCGCGCGTCAAGCGGACCGGAATGGCGAACAAGCTGGTCATCGAGGGGCAGACGGAATTCGCGGGCAAGCCGGATCGCAGTCTATTGCGATTGATCGCTCAGGCGCGGCGCTTCAGCGATCTGGTCACGACCAGCAAAGGCCGGTCGATCAAGGATCTCGCTGTCGAGGCGCGGGTGAGCCCATCCTACTTCACGCGCGTGTTCCGGCTGAGCTTCCTTGCGCCCGACATCACCAAGGCGATCCTCCAGGGACGCCATCCGGCCGAGTTCAGCGCGATCAAGCTGATGCGCGCCGGCCAGTTCGCACTGTGCTGGCTCGAGCAGCGCCGTGCGTTTGGATTCGACTGACCGCGCCAGTGTCTCTGAAGTGCATCGTCACCCGCCGCTTCCGTTCACGGCGGCATCAAACAAGCGAAATGGCCCGCCGCGCCCGGCGCCACCGGTACCACTCGAAAACCGATAGGAGACTTTGACCGGCACAGCGCCGCTAGAACCGCACCAAAGTGGTCTCTGCGTCGCGCCGCCCTGTTCGGGACAGCGTAAGCCTCGAGAATTACGGACAGAGTTCGACTTGCGCCATAAATCGATAAAAAGTCTTCGGGATCAAGAACTTGGTGGCGGAGGGAGTGGGATTCGAACCCACGGTACGGTTTCCCGCACACACGCGTT
>CAZMUG010000249.1:351-3213 GCA_964569165.1 uncultured Gaiellales bacterium | reverse complement strand
AGCGAGAGGCCATGGTCCTTGAGGTAGCGCTCGAGCCCGAGGTTGCTCATCACGGTCGCGACGATGCCGCCGGCGCTGAGCTTGCCGCGGCGGTGCCAGCTCTCCGCGATCACGGCCATCAGCTGATCGCCGTCGACGATGTGACCCTTCTCGTCGACGATCACCACGCGATCCGCATCGCCGTCGAGCGCGATGCCGATGTCGGCGCGCACCTCGCGCACCTTGTCGATCAGCGCCTCGGGCGCCGTCGAGCCGCACTTGTAGTTGATGTTGTGTCCGTTGGGATCGACGCCGATCTTGATCACCTCGGCGCCGAGCTCCCACAGCGCCTCGGGAGCCACTTTGTAGGCCGCGCCGTGCGCGCAGTCGATGACGATCCGGAGCCCGTTGAGCCGCAGGTTCTTGGGCAGCGTGCGCTTGGCGAACTCGATGTAGCGTTCCTGCGCGCTGTCGACCCGTGTCGCCCGCCCGATGCGGTCGGCGGGTGCCAGCAGCGGCTCGGAGGCTCCCTCGATGAGCTGCTCGATCTGCAGCTCCACCTCGTCGGACAGCTTATAGCCGTCCGGATCGAACAGCTTGATGCCGTTGTCGCTGTAGCGGTTGTGGGACGCCGAGATCATGACGCCGAGGTCGGCGCGCAGGCTCCGCGTCAGCATGGCGACGGCGGGCGTCGGCATCGGCCCGAGCAGGAACACGTCCATGCCAACGGACGTGAACCCGCTCATCAGCGCGGCTTCGAGCATGTAGCCGGAAAGGCGCGTATCCTTGCCGATGACGACACGATGCCTGTGGGTGCCGTTCTGGAACAGCCTCCCCGCCGCCATGCCCACCTTGAGCGCAACCTCCGACGTCATCGGGTGCCTGTTGGCCTGCCCGCGGATGCCGTCGGTCCCGAAATAGCGGCGTGTCATCTGGTCCCCTCGTATGATGGCGGATGAGCCCCGCCCCGACAATTTTACGGGCCCGTCCCGCGCACGCCAAGGCGTGCCCGGGGAAATTCCCCTGCCGGTTGCAAGCCCCTCATTCTAATCCATTCTTCGAAGAAGAATTGCGAAAAGACTGGCCGCGCGGCCGTTTCACAGCATCAGGAGGCCGCGGGGCGCGCAAGGGCGGCTTCCGAACCCGCCTGAACAGCCTCCCACACGGCGACGGCCTGCCGGGTTTCCCTCACGTCGTGCACCCGCACGATCTGCACGCCCTGGGCGATGGAATGCAGCGCGGCGGCGAGCGAGCCCGGCACGCGGGCCCTGGGATCCTCGACATTGCAGAGCTGCCCGATCAGCTTCTTGCGGCTGGCGCCGAGCAGCACCGGCACGCCGAGGCCATGATAGAGGCTCATCGCATTGAGCACCGCCACGTTGTGGTGCAGGTGCTTGCCGAAGCCGATGCCGGGATCCGCCACCAGCCGCGCCTTCGGGATGCCGGCCGCGACGCAGGCCCGGATGCGCTGCTCGAGAAAATCGAACACGTCGAGCACCACGTCGTCATATTGCGGATTGTCGTTCATCGTCTTGGGGTCGCCCTGCGCATGCATCAGCATGACGGGGAGCCCGCTCTCCGCCGCGACCTCGAGCGACCGGGGGTCGTGCGTGAGCGCCGACACGTCGTTCAGGATATCGGCCCCTGCCGCCGCGGCGCGGCGCATCACGTCCGCCTTACGCGTGTCGACGGAGATCAGGGCATCGGTCCTGGCTCTCAGCCCCTCGATCACCGGAATGACGCGGCGGATCTCGTCGTCGACGGCGACCGCGTCCGAGCCCGGCCGCGTCGATTCCCCGCCGATGTCGAGAATGTCGGCCCCTTCCTCCGCGAGCCTCAGCCCATGCGCGATCGCAGCCGCCGCCCCGTCGTGCTGCCCGCCGTCGGAAAAGCTGTCGGGCGTGACATTGACGATTCCCATGATACGCGGCCGGTCGAGCGAGAGCCCGGCAAGCCGCGCCCGCGGCGCGCGGATGGCCTCGAGCAGGTCGGAGGCCGCCAGCGTATTGCGCCCCCAGTCGCGCTCGAAGAGCTCGCCGAGCCCGACGGTGCGGCGGATCGTGCCGCCCGGCGCGCGCTCGAGCACCTCAAGCGCCGAGAAGGCGAGCGGGCCGCCCGCGAGCGGCAACCCGCCCCAAACCTCCTGCGGCGTCTCCGGCGACGCATCCCGGCGCGCCGCATAGACGCCGAGTGGACGGATATAGATCGAGCGCTGCATGGGGCTCCCAGAAAAAGCTGCGTTTCCCCTCCCCCTCTCGCCGAAGGCGAGTCTTCGACTCGACGTGGGGAGGGGTCAGGTGGGGGACTCCCGGCATCAGCCGCGTAGTGCCGAGCCGATGATCAAAAGGAAACGGCCGCGATACCGTCGCGGCCGTCCGAACTTAAGCGAGCCTAGCCCCCGCCATCAAGCCTGCGGCTGGGGCTCCATGCCACCCGTGCCCGGCTCCTCGCGCGGGCGCGGACGCCCGGCCGTCGGCACGGCCGGCCCGGTCGATCCCTTGGACGAATCGTCGTCGCGCCGCACGATGGTCTCGCCGCGCATGATCGCCGCCACCTCCTCGCCCGAGATGGTCTCGAAGTCGAGCAGCGCCTTGGCGACGGCGTGCAGCTTGTCGATGTTCTCGGTGAGGATCTTCCTCGCCTTCTCCTCGCCGGTATGGATGAGATTGCGGATCTCCTCGTCGATGAGCTTCGCCGTCTCGTCCGAGATGTTCTTGGTCTGCGTCACCGAGTGACCCAGGAACACCTCCTGCTCGTTGCCGTTGTAGCGCACGCGTCCGAGCGTATCGGACATGCCCCACTCCATGACCATGGCGCGCGCGCTCTGCGTCTCCATCTGGATGTCGCCGGTGGCGCCGTAGGTCACGTTCTCGGGGACGCCGA
>CAZMUG010000249.1:0-341 GCA_964569165.1 uncultured Gaiellales bacterium | reverse complement strand
GAGCAGGATCTCGGCCTCGCGGCCGCCGAACAGCACGGCGAGGCGCGCCTCGCACCACTGCCGCGTGCGGCTGTGGCGGTCGCCTTCCGGCAGGTTCATCGTCACGCCGAGCGCGCGGCCGCGCGGAATGATCGTCACCTTGTGCAGCGGATCGTAGGGCACCTTGAGGCCGACGATGGCATGCCCCGCCTCATGATAGGCGGTGTTGCGCTTCTCTTCCTCGCTCATGACCATGGAGCGCCGCTCGGCGCCCATCATGACCTTGTCCTTGGCGTCCTCGAACTCGACCTGCGTCACGAGCCGCTTGTTGCGGCGCGCGGCCAGCAATGCCGCCTCGTTGA
>CAZMUG010000248.1:0-3227 GCA_964569165.1 uncultured Gaiellales bacterium | reverse complement strand
ACGAGTCGCACCAGACGGTGCCGCAGCTCGGCGGCATGTACGAGGGCGACCGCTCGCGCAAGCAGACGCTCGTCGACTTCGGCTTCCGGCTCCCCTCGGCGCTCGACAACCGCCCGCTCCGCTTCGACGAGTTCCTCGGGAAGGTGCAGCAGCTCGTGTTCGTCTCCGCCACGCCGGGCCCGTTCGAGCTGTCCCGCTCGAAGGTGATCGCGGAGCAGCTCATCCGCCCGACGGGGATCGTCGACCCCGAGGTCGAGCTTCGGCCCACGCGCAACCAGATCGACGACCTCCTGAACGAGATCCGCCACCGCGAGGAGGCGGGCGAGCGCGTCCTCGTCACGACGCTGACGAAGAAGATGGCCGAAGACCTGACCGACTACCTGCTCGAGGCGGGCGTCCGCGCCCGCTACCTGCACTCCGAGATCGACACGCTCGACCGGATCGCGATCATCCGCGAGCTCCGCCTGGGCGAGTTCGACGTCCTGGTCGGCATCAACCTCCTGCGCGAGGGCCTCGACCTCCCCGAGGTCTCGCTCGTCGCCGTGCTCGACGCCGACAAGGAGGGCTTCCTGCGCGGGAAGACGGCGCTCATCCAGACGACCGGCCGCGCTGCCCGTAACACCGCAGGGAAGGTGCTCCTGTACGCGGACAAGCGCACGGAGGCGATCGTGGGCGCGATGGAGGAGACGAACCGCCGGCGCGCGATCCAGGTCGCCTACAACGAGGAGCACGGGATAACGCCGGAGACGATCGTCAAGGGCGTCTCCGACATCTCCGAGCTCCTCTCGCTCGAGTCCCCGCACGTCCCCTCCTCGCGCCGCCGCCGCGGAAGGGCCGAGGTGGAGGGGATGTCGCGCGAGGAGCTCGAGAAGCTCGTGGTCACGCTCGAGGAGGAGATGTACCTCGCCGCCGAGGAGCTCCGCTTCGAGTACGCCGCGAAGCTGCGCGACGAGATCAAGGAGCTGCGCCGCGAGCTCTCCGCGCTCGCGGAGGCGTGAGCACTGCTTTCCCTGCGCGATCACTCGAGACAGTCACGGTCGCGTTGCGGCCGGGGATGAGCCGGGACTTGCCCCGGCCAGAGCTCAGCTCGCGTCCGCGCCGAGGGCGTCTTCGACGCGATACCTGAAGCCCCGCGCGTCGATCGCCGGGAAGCGGTAGAGCTCCCGTTCGATGCGCTCGAAGTACTCGAGGGCGGCGCCGGGGTCGATCAACCCTCGCTCGAGCATTGCTCTGACGTCGTCGAGATCCTGCGCGTGCGCGCGCTCGAGCTTTGCGAGCGCCTGGGCGACGAGCTCGAAGTGGTAGTAGGTGAGCTTGCCCTCCCGCGCTGCGAACGGGCTCCGCTCCTCCCAGCCCGGCACCACCGGGATGAAGTCAAGCTCGACGTTGACCTGCAGCTCGTCCTTCAACCGCTGGATCGCCCGCAGGAGGACGTCGCTATCGGGTGCGAGCCGGATGTCGACGTCGATCGTCGCGTCACGCCATCCGAGAAGCACCGCAGTCGCGCCGCCCGTGAGGAAACAGGCACCGTCCTCGTCAGCAGCTCGTCCCAGCGCGCGCATGAAGAGCGCGATGCGTTCAGAGTTCGCTAGCTCATGCACTCCGCGGCGCGCTCGAAGCTGACGAGTCGGCGAATCAGGGCGTTGTACCGCGAGTGGGCGGCGTCCGCGTCTTGCTCCGCGAGACGCTCGTACAGGCGGTGCTCGGGAGCGGGGATCGGCGATCGGATGGCGATCCCGAGTGAAGCAAGGCGCGCTGCGCCGATCGAGACCGTCAACGCCTCGATCGTCTCGAGCCCGCGCTCGAGGTCCTCGACGCCTGCCGTCACGAGGTCGCTGCCGGGCAGGCCGGCCCAGCGGGCTTGGACGTCTGCTACCACGCGCTCAGGATAGGCGAGTGAGCCGGGAGCGGTAACGAAATCCGTGCCAGGGGCGCGGCTTCCATTGACATGCCGCGCGCTCGGCATCGCGACCGGCTGCGTGTGAGCCCGGGCCGGATCGCTTCGGCCCGCGCGTGCGGGCTCGCCTCACCGCCTAGGCAACGTACTCGACGGTCGCTCCGATCCGGAGGTAGGTTGCCTCGGCGCGCCGGTCGCAACTGAGGAGCGTCGCCCCCGCTTCTCTGGCGACGGCGGCGATGAGGGCGTCGTACGCGGCGCCCCCGACGATCCCCCGCTCGACGAGGCCGGCGAGGAAGGCGGGGAACCGAGGCGCGTCCAGCGTCAGGTAGGGCTCCGGGAACCGGTCCGAGAGGAAGTCGCGGACGAGGTCCGCGGGAGCGCGGTGGGGTGGAGGAAGACGCGTCAGGACGGAATACGACTCGATCGCGGCCTGAGCCGGAAGCCGGGCGCCCCGGTCCAGGGCGGAGCGCGCCGGCTCGTGGAGCTCGTGCCAGGAGGCGAAGGCGGCAACGACGACGCTCGAATCGACGACGTTCACCTGCGGACGCGCTCGAGCGTGTCGCGGACGGCCTCGGCGGTGAGGGTCGGAAGCTCCTCCTCGGGCACGGCGACGAGGCCCGCGCGGCGCCGTTCGAGCCGCATCTCGGTGGGAGCGATCTCGATCTCGATTCGTCCGTCTCGAGCGGCGATCTCGACCTCCTCGCCGCCGAGCAGTCCCAGCTCGCGGCGGATGGCCTGAGGGACGACGATCCGCCCGGCAGGATCGATGGTTGTTTTCATGGCATAAAGATACCATTGAGGGTGGTAGGGGCGTCGGGGACGTTCATCTCGCCACGCCCCAGGGACGAGATCACGAACGTTCGGCGCGAGTCCAAGGCAGGGTGGGCGCAATCGGGAGCAGGGCCGGGAAGACCCGACCCTGCTCGTGCTCCGGGAGGGCGGCGGGCCGGCCTGGCTCCTAGAGAGCGGCTGGCGAATCCCTCAGCTCACAGCGGCGCAGATCGCATACACCCTCATCGTCACGGGCTGGCTGCCGCCGTTGTACACGTAGCCATCCCACCCGGTCCCACTCGGGGCGGGCTTGCTCATCGCTACACGCACGTTGTCGTCCGAGTTGTCGAGGCCTGTGCCTCCCCCGAGCACTGACTTGCCGGGGGGGCAGAAGTACCTGTATCCGTTCGTTACGCCGGGCGAGACCTCCACCGCGAATCCGGCGCCTACCGCGTAACCGGAGATGCCACCGGCTGGCCCCTGCGGTCCGGCTGGCCCCTGAGCGCCGGTGTCGCCCTGCGGCCCTGCCGGCCCCTGGGCACCGGTGTCGCCCTGC
>CAZMUG010000247.1:0-3230 GCA_964569165.1 uncultured Gaiellales bacterium | reverse complement strand
ATTCGCTTCTGGGGCAATTGTGATTGCGCAGGCAAAATGGGTCCGCATCCGGACGCCTCTGCGTGTCGTCAGGAACCCATGAGCAGTTATCTCCGCACCCACCTGCAACAGCTCGAAGCCGAGGCGATTTTCGTCATCCGCGAGACGGCCGCGCAGTTCGAGCGGCCGGTGATGCTCTTCTCCGGCGGCAAGGACTCCATCGTCATGGCGCACCTTGCCCAGTACGCCTTCTGGCCGGGCAAGATTCCCTTCCCGCTGATGCACATCGACACCGGCCACAACTTCCAGGAAACGCTGGACTACCGCGACTGGCTGGTGCAGCGCCTGGGGGTCCAGCTCGTCGTGGCCTCGGTGCAGCAATCCATCGACCGCGGCCGCGTCCAGGAGGAGCCGGGCCACAATCCCAGCCGCAACACCCTACAAACGGTGACGCTGCTGGACGCGCTGGCCGAGCACCGCTTCGAGGCCGCGCTGGGCGGCGGCCGGCGCGACGAGGAGAAGGCGCGCGCCAAGGAACGCTTCTTCTCCCACCGCGACCGCTTCGGCCAGTGGGATCCTAAAAACCAGCGCCCGGAGCTCTGGTCGCTCTACAACGGCCGCAAACACCTGGGCGAGGGCTTCCGCGTCTTCCCGCTGAGCAACTGGACCGAAATGGATGTCTGGCAGTACATCCGGTTGAAGGAGATCCCCATCCCCAGCCTCTATTTTTCGCACCGCCGCGCGGTGCTGCGCCGCGACGGCATGTGGCTGGCGGTGTCGGATGTCGTCACCCCCCTGCCCCATGAACAGGTGGAGACCAGAACCGTCCGATTCCGCACCATCGGCGATCTGACCTGCACCGGCGCGGTGGAGTCCACGGCCGGCACGCTGGATGAGATCATCCTGGAAGTAGCCGCGGCGCGCGTCACCGAACGCGGCGGCCGGGCCGACGACAAACGCTCCGAGGCGGCCATGGAAGACCGCAAGAAGGTAGGCTATTTCTAGATGACCCCCGACCCCTACCTTTCCATGGACCTGCTGCGCTTCACCACGGCCGGCAGCGTGGACGATGGCAAGAGCACGCTGATCGGCCGGCTGCTGCTGGACACCAAGAACATCTTCGAGGATCAACTGGAGGCGGTGGAGCGGGCCAGCCGGCTGCGCGGGGAGGATTACGTCGACCTGGCGCTTTACACCGACGGCCTGCGGGCCGAGCGGGAGCAGCGCATCACCATCGACGTGGCCTACCGCTTCTTCGCCACCCCCAGGCGCAAGTTCATCATCGCCGACACGCCCGGCCACATCCAGTACACCCGCAACATGGTCACCGGCGCATCCACGGCCGAGCTGGCCATCATCCTGATCGACGCGCAGAAAGGGGTGGTGACGCAGTCCAAGCGCCATGGCTTCATCGCCTCGCTCTTGCAGATCCCCCACGTGCTGGTGGCGGTCAACAAGATGGACCTGGTGGGCTACGACGAAGGGGTGTTCCAGCGCATCGCGGCCGACTACAGCGCCTTTGCCAGCAAGCTCTCGGCGCCCAGCCTGACCTTCATCCCCATCTCGGCGCTGCTGGGGGACAACGTAGTGCAGCGCAGCGCGGCCATGCCCTGGTACGATGGCCCCTCGCTGCTGCATCACCTGGAGCATGTCAACGTGGGCGCCAGCCGCAACCTGGTGGACTTCCGCTTCCCGGTGCAGATGGCCGTGCGGCCCAGCGCTGGCTTCCGCGGCTTCGCCGGCCAGATCGCCTCCGGCGTCATCCGGCCCGGCGAGGAGGTGGTGGTGCTCCCTTCGGGCCGCGCCAGCCGCGTGCGCAGCATCGTCGCCTACGACGGCGAGCTGGCCGAGGCGGCCGCGGGCGACTCGGTGCTGCTGACGCTGGAGGATGAGATCGACGTCAGCCGCGGGGACATGATCGTGCGGGCCGGCAACTTGCCGCAGGCCAGCTCGACCTTGCAGTGTACCTTGTGCTGGATGAGCGAGGAGCCGCTCGACCCGCGCACCCCCTACATCCTGCAACACACGACGCGCCAGGTGCGGGCCCATGTGGACCAGCTCACCTACCGCATCGACGTGGACACGCTGCACCGCGAGCCGGCCCAAACGCTGGGGCTGAACGAAATCGGCCGCGCGCGGTTGACGACCACCCAGCCCCTCTTCTTCGATTCGTATCAGATCAACCGCGCCACCGGCAACTTCATCCTGATCGACCCGTACAGCAACAACACCGTGGCGGCCGGCATGATCCGGCGGGCCGACCAGGAGGTGGCGGATCTCACAGTTGCCAACTTGCCGGAAAAGTTGGCAACTGTGAGATCCAGCAACGTGGTCTGGGAGCGCACCGCCATCAGCCAGGAGCAGCGCCAGCAGCGCCACGGCCACCAGGCGGCCGTGCTGTGGTTCACCGGGCTGTCAGGCTCGGGCAAATCGACCATCGCCCGGCTGCTGGAGCGGCGGCTGTGGGCTGCGGGCTGCGAGACCTTCTATCTGGACGGGGACAACGTGCGCCACGGCCTGAACGGCGACCTGGGCTTCTCTCCGGCCGACCGCAAGGAGAACATCCGCCGGGTGGGCGAGGTGGCCAGGCTGGCCTTCGAACATGGCCATCTGGTGCTGTGCACCTTCATCTCCCCCTTCCGCGCCGACCGCCGCTTCGCCCGCAGCTTATTGCCCGAGGGACGCTTCGTCGAAGTGTACGTCAAATGCGACCTGGAGGTGGCCAAGCGTCGCGACCCCAAGGGCCTGTATGCCAAAGCGTTGGCCGGCGAGATCAAGGAGTTCACCGGCGTCAGCTCGCCCTACGAAGAGCCCGAGGCGGCCGAGTTGGTGGTCGAAAGTGACCTGATCAGCGCCGAGGATGCGGTGGAAGCGATTTTGGCGGAGCTGGCGGCGTGCGGGATCATCGTAGGTTAGCCGCCGCAGCCGATTTCGTCGGGCGTTCGCAGGACGAACCCTTATCCCAGAGGAGTCAGGCCATGGCCAAGACACTTTCTATCGCTGAAGCTGCTGTTGCTTATGGAACCGCGGTGGCGGACTTGCAGCAACCTCTGATCCTGCAACAGGAAGGTCAGCCGCTGGCAGTCATGGTGTCCTTCGAGGAATACCAGCGCTGGCGTGCTCTGGCTGCCGACGAAGCGCAGCGCCATCTGGCAGGCTGGAGATCGCTGGAGGCGTTGCTGAAGGAGATTCACATACGGCCTAGCGACCTTACGGCCGAGCAAATCGAGCAAGAGATCAGCGCTGCACGA
>CAZMUG010000246.1:0-3277 GCA_964569165.1 uncultured Gaiellales bacterium | reverse complement strand
TGCGCAGCGTCTCCAGGCTGGCGGGCACCGCGGGCAGGCCGAACTGCGGCAGCGGCGAGTCGAAGGGCCGGTCGGTGGCGAGCGCGACGATGTGCGGGTCGTTCGGATGCAGCGGCGCCTTGCCGTTCGCCGCGCGGAAGATCTCGAGCTTCGGGATCGGATCGAACTTGAAGCCCTCGACGAGCAGCAGGTCGCACGGCGCCATGCGCGCGATCTGTTCCGCTAGCGTCGGTTCCGGCGCGCCGCGCAGCTCGTGCATGACGACCCAGCGGTGGGCGGAGGCGACCATCACTTCCTTGCAGCCGGCCGCGCGATGCCGGTACGAGTCCTTCCCCGGGCGATCGATGTCGAAGTCGTGGTGCGCGTGCTTGATGAGCGACACGTCGAGCCCGTTCGTCACGAAGCGCGGGATGAGCTGCTCGATGAGCGTCGTCTTGCCGCTGTTGGACCAGCCGGCGAAACCGAACACTTTCATGGTCTGGGGCCGGCGCGCCGCCGGGCGCCGGCGCGCGCATCGAAGCCGTTGATTGAACGGGCCGATTCTAGCAGGGGGCGCGCGCGGTCCGACCCCGTGGCGACAAGGGTCTAGCGCGTGGCGGGCGCGCCGCGTGCCGGCGGCGGGATGCCCAGTAATGCGCGCCGCGGGACCGGGCGCGTCTGGTAAAGTCCGCCTCCACTCGATTGAATTTGCACGGGATTGCCGGCGTCTGGCCGGCGAAAGATTGAGGCGTCCGCAATGCATCGAATGCTCAAGGGGTACGCAATCGGCGCAACGAGCCTGGCGGCGCTCGCCGCCGGCACGATGGTCGGCGTGGTCGGCGCGCAGGCGCCCGCCCCGCAGGCGAGCGCACCGGCCGCGGTGACCACGGTGCCCGGCATGCCGCCGGTGCCCGATCCGCGCAACGCGTACAGCGAGACGGCGTCCGGCAAGATGAGCGCCGCGGTGGCCGGTCACCTCGAGCGCATCTACGTGCCCAACCTGCGCTCGAACGACGTGTACGTCATCGATCCCGCGACGATGAAGGTCGTGGACCGGTTCAAGGTCGGCATCGGTCCGCAGCACATCGTGCCGTCGTGGGACCTGAGCACCCTCTGGGCCACGAACAACGCCGAACGCCGCACCGACGGCAGTCTCACGCCGATCGACCCGCGCACCGGCAAGCCCGGCAAGAGCGTGCCGGTGGACGACCCCTACAACATGTACTTCACGCCGGACGGCAAGTCGGCGATCGTGGTGGCCGAAGCGCGCAAGCGCCTCGATTTCCGCGATCCGAAGTCGATGCAGCTGCAGTACTCAATCGACACGCCCGGCTGCCCCGGCATCAACCACGCGGACTTCTCGATCGACGGCCGCTTCGCGCTCTTCACGTGCGAGTTCGCCGGCACGCTGGTCAAGATCGACCTTCCCGCGCGCAAGGTGCTCGGCTACCTCACGCTGCAGATGCCCGAGCGGCGCTTCAAGGAAGTGCCGGGCGGCCCGCGCGCCAGGGCCGGGCAGCCCTGGGAGCCGGGGGAGACGGAGATCTGCACCACGCAGCGCGGCATGCCCCAGGACATCCGCATCTCGCCCGACGGGAAGCGGTTCTACGTCGCCGACATGCACGCCGACGGCGTGCACGTGATCGACGGCGACGCCTTCAAGCAGGTCGGCTTCATCCCGACCGGGCTCGGCGCGCACGGGCTCTACCCCAGCCGCGACGGCAGGCAGCTCTACGTGGCCAACCGCGGCTCGCACAAGGTGCACGGCCCGAAGAACGGCGATGGCAGCGTGTCCGTGATCGACTTCGCCAGCGAGAAGGTCGTGGCGCGGTGGCCGGTGCCCGGCGGCGGCAGCCCCGACATGGGCAACATCAGCGCCGACGGCCGCTGGCTGTGGCTCGCGGCGCGCTACGACGACGTCGTCTACCGCTTCGACACGACTTCCGGCGCGGTGGTCCAGATCCAGGTCGGCGCCGAGCCGCACGGCCTCACCGTGTGGCCGCAGCCCGGCCGCTATTCGGTCGGCCACACCGGCAACCTGCGCTGAGCGCGCTGCGCGCCGCGGCGTCCCGCGCCCTCACCGCGCGTCCGCCACCCGCGGGACGCACACGCGGCGCGCGGCGCCCGCGCCGTCGGCGACCGTCTCGATCCGCACCTCGACGCCGTAGACGAGGCGCAGGTGATCGGCTGTCACCGCGCGCTCCGGCGCATCGGCGCAGAGCAGCGTCCCGCGGTGGAACAGCGCCACCCGGTCCGCGCACAGGAACGCCTGGTCCGGGTCGTGCGTCGACATGACGACGCCGATGCCCCCGGCCGCGAGCGCGCGCACCTGCTCGAGCACCCTGACCTGGTTGCCGAAGTCGAGGCTCGCGGTGGGCTCGTCCATCACGACGATCCGGCCCTCCTGCGCGAGTGCGCGCGCGATGAGCGCGAGCTGGCGCTCGCCGCCGGAGATGCGCGTGTACTCGGACTGCGCGAGCGCGTCGAGCCCCATGCGCGCGAGCGCGTCGTCCGCGACCGCGCGGTCGTGCCGCGAGGGCGCGCCGAACACGCCCAGGTGCGCGGTGCGCCCCATCAGCACCACGTCGCGCACCGTGAAAGGGAAGTAGCCGGCATGCGCCTGCGGGACGTAGCTCAGCCGCCGCGCGACCGCGGCGCGCGGGAGCGTGGCGAGGTCGGCGCCGTCCACGTACACGGCGCCGCCCTGCGCCGGGAGCAGCCCGAGCACGGTCTTGAAGAATGTGGTCTTGCCGCCCCCGTTCGGCCCGAGGAGGCAGACGACCTCGCCCGCCGCGAACGCGAGCGTCACGCCGCGGCCCACCGGATGCCCCGGGTAGCCGAACGCGAGGTCGCGCGCCTCGAGCCGCATCACTGCCAGCTCCGCCGCGCGGCGGCGAGCTGCCACAGGAAGAGCGGCGTGCCGACGAACGCGGTCAGCACGCCGAGCGGGATTTCGATGCGCGCCGCGGTGCGCGCGAGGGTGTCGACGCCGAGCAGGAAGGCCGCCCCGAGGACGACCGCGGTCGGCAGCAGCCGCGCGAAGTCCGGCCCGACGAGGAGGCGCGCGAAGTGCGGGATCAGGAGCCCGACCCAGCCGACGATCCCCGCGATCGACACCGCCGCCGCGGTCATGAGCGTCGCGCAGGCGATCACCGCGACGCGCGTGCGCCCGGTCTCCACGCCGAGCGCCCGCGCCTCCTCGACGCCGGCTGCGGGCCGGGTGGTTCGCCAGCGCCGGAGCCAGAGCGGCCCGGGCGCGGCCACCACCGGCGGCGCCGCCGCGACGAAGTCGGCGCGG
>CAZMUG010000245.1:0-3299 GCA_964569165.1 uncultured Gaiellales bacterium | reverse complement strand
GCCGAGCGCACGAGCGCGAGCCGGGCGACGCGGTCGACAGGTCGAGTCGCAGCGCGGAGGAGCGCCTGCGCCGTCGCCGGCACGTCCAGCTCGATCCCCGCCCGGGCGGGGATGACGCTCACCCGCTCGCCCACGGCGTAGAAGCTCGCATCCTGCGCGGGCCGTCCCACGCGCTGCGCCAGGTTCCGGAAGTAGGCATCGGCAGCCGGCCCCGCGATCGCGAGCCTCGTGGCGCCGTCGCGCGGAAGGTGGACGAGTCGGGCGAGACGGGACGGGGTGAGACGGAAGCTCGTGTTCGCGCCCTTCAGGAATACCGGGGCGGAGAGCGCGATGCGGGCCTGCTTCGCCGCGGACGCGAGCATGCCGGCCGTCACGGGCGGGCGCGCAAGCCGGACCGGGAGCGCAACCGATCCGGCCCGGCGCTCGAGCGAGCCGAGCGTGCGAACGATGAGCTGCGCGGCCGCGTCGCGATCCAGAAGTGCCCCCGTCTGCCCGCGGACGACGACGACCCGGAGCCCGCGACGCGCGAGCAGCGCGCTCTTCGGCTCGCGGTCCACCGCTCCCGAGATCTGATCGAGCGCGTACTCGAGCGCTCCGTCGGAGGCGGCGATCTGGGGCAGGACCTCTGCGCCGAAGATCCGCGCCCGCAGGCGGCGAAAGCCCCGGATCGGCCCGAACCCGTCGGAGCCCTGGCGGGCGATGGAGACGGCACCGGCCCAGTCGGGCTGGATCCCGAGCTGGTTCGCGGCCAGTGAGTAGCGCTCGGCTCCGGCAGTGAAGGCGAGCCGGTCGGCCGCGACCTCGTCGAACCGTGCCTCGAGCCGGTCGATCGCCTGGCTCGCGGTCAGCCCACCGACGTCGACGCCCGCGATCGTGGTGCCCTCCGCCAGCTCCCGCGAGGAGCCGGCGAAGGCGAGGCCGACGAGCGCGCCGACGACGAGCGCGGCCGCGACGACGAACGCTGCGATCGTCCGGGTCGACAGCCCTTCTCTCCGACGGCGCCTGCTCGAGGTGAAGATGGGAGATTCCGAGCGCACCGGGCCGGAAATCTTACCCGCGCGCCAGGGCCGTGAAACCGCGCGCCGGCGCGGCCCGCCGCCTCAGAAGACGAAGAGCTCGACTCCGCCCGAGACGTACAGCTCCACGCCGGTGATGTACCCGGCGAGATCCGAGCAGAGGAACGCGATCGCGTTCGCGATGTCCTGCGGCTCGCCCGGGCGCTTGAACACGGTCCGGTTGGCGATCCGCTCGTTCATCACCGGGTTCGCCATGTGAAACGCCTCGCTGCCGATGATCCCGGGGACGATGGCGTTGCAGGTGATCCCGTGCTTTCCGCCCTCCATCGCGAGCGTCCTCGTGAGCCCGAGAATGCCGGCCTTCGTCGTCGAGTAGCTCGCCTGTCCGAAGCCGCCGAGCGTCCCGGCCACCGACGCCATGTTCACGATGCGACCCCAGCCTCGCTCCTGCATGTGCGGCCAGACGGCCTGCGCGCAGTTGAAGCCGCCCGTGAGGTTGACGCGCAGGTCCCGGTCCCACAGCTCCGGCCGCTGGTGGTGGAACTGCCCGACGTGGTCGAGCGTGCCCGCGTTGTTGACCAGGATGTCCACGGACCCGAGCTCCTCGACCGTCCGCGCCACTGCGGCCGCGACCTCGTCGCGATTCGTGACGTCGCAGCGGACCGCGAGGGCGCGCCTCCCCAGCGAGCGGATCTCCTCGACCGTCTCCTCCGTGTGCACGAGCCCCTGCGTGCGCGCGTACGTCGCCAGCGCGCCCCACTCGTCCGTCTCCTCCGAGAGCTGGGACTCGACCAGGATGTCCGCGATCGCGACATCCGCGCCCGCGCGGGCCAGCGTGAGGGCATCGGCACGCCCGAGGCCGCGCGACCCGCCGGTGACGAGCGCGACGCGCCCTGAGAGATCGATCTCGAGTGCCACCGAGTCGATCCTAGTCCGCGTGCGGCAGGAAGATCTCCTTCGCGATCACGAGCCGCTGGATCTGCGACGTGCCCTCGTAGATCTGGAAGAGCTTGGCGTCGCGCATGAGCTTCTCGACGGGGTACTCCCTGATGTACCCGTAGCCGCCGAAGACCTGCACGGCGTCGGTCGTGACCTTCATCGCGGTGTCGGCCGAGAAGCGCTTCGCGAAGGACGAGTACAGCGTCGCCCTGCGCCCGTAGCCCTGATCGAGCATCCACGCCGCCTGCCAGGTGAGGAGGCGAGCAGCCTCCGTCTCGGCGGCCATGTCCGCGATGAGGAAGTTCACACCCTGGTGCATCGCGATGGGGACGTCGAACGTGACCCGCTCCTTGGCGTAGTCGACCGCGAGCTCGTACGCGGCCTGGGCGACGCCGACGGCGCCGATCGCCGTGCCGGGGCGCGTGAAGTCGAGCGTCTGCATCGCGATCTTGAAGCCTTCGCCCTCCTCGCCCAGGCGGTTGGCTGCCGGGACGACGACGTCGGTCAGCGCGAAGGCGGACGTGTCCGTCGAGCGCTGGCCCATCTTGTCGAGGTGCTTCTCGATCTGGACGCCCGGCGTGTCCATGGGGACGACGAAGGCCGAGATGCCGCGGTGGCCCTTCGTGGGATCCGTCTTCGCGAACACGACGGTCCAGGTCGCGTGGCCGGCGTTCGTGATGAACGTCTTCGACCCGTTGAGCACGTACTCGTCGCCCCTCCGCTCCGCCGTCGTCTTCATGCGGGCGACGTCCGAGCCGGCATCCGGCTCCGTGAGCCCGAACGAGCAGAGCATCGGAGACTCGAGGAGGCCGGGGAGCCATCTTGCCTTCTGCTCGTCGGAGCCGGCGATCAGGACGGGTGCCGCGCCCAGGCCGTTCGCGAGGATGGCGGTTCCGATGCCCGAGCAGCCCCAGTTGATCTCCTCGCCCACGAGCATCCCGTCGAAGGCCGAGAGCCCGGGCCCGCCGAAGGACTCGGGGATGTGGAGGTTCATCAGCCCCAGCTCATGCGCCTTCGCGATGACGTCGGCGGGGTGGGTCGAGTGCTCGTCGTACTCGGCCGCCCTCGGCCGGATCTCCTTCTCGGCGAACTCGCGCGCCAGGGCGCGGAGCTCCTTCTGCTCGGGCTTCAGGGCGAACGAGACGCCCGTGGCGATACCTGTCTCCATCGTGGCCATGCCTGTGCTCCCGCGTTCGAAGTCCTCGATTGACTAGTCAGTCAATCCCCGAAGCATACGTCTGCGAGGGTTGCACGGTCAAGCCGAGAAGCTCCCTCTAGGATGTGAGGCGGATGGCCACGACGACCGAGCTTCCGGCTCTCGACCCGCTCGACTACCTCGGGCTC
>CAZMUG010000244.1:0-3319 GCA_964569165.1 uncultured Gaiellales bacterium | reverse complement strand
GCCCGGGCGCCCCGGGTGGTGGCCGAGGCCGTGCGCCGCGTGCTGGGCCGGCCGGAGCTGCCGGACGAGGAGGCGCTGGCCCTCGCCCTCGACCCGGCGCGCAATCCCCACCGGCTCGACACGCTCAACGTGTCGACCCACGCGCCGGTGATGCGCGCGCTCGATCATGCCCACTACACCTTCCGCAAGAAGCTCTCCCACAGCGCCGATTCCCAGGACCAGCGGCACCGGATGGTGACGGGCTCGCGCCCGCTCCTGTCGCGCACCGTGCCCGGCGCCGTCGACGTGGTGGAGCCCGAGCTGATCCGCGACGACCCGGCCTGCCACGCCCTCTTCGGCGAGGCGGTCGAGGCGGCCTGGGACGCCCGCGCCCGCCTGCTCGCCCTGGGCGCCACGCCGCACGAGGCGCTCTACGTGCTGCCCAACGCCGTGGCGGTGCGCTTCGAGGAGTCGGGCTCGCTGCTGCACCTGCTGCACAAGTGGACCATGCGCACCTGCCTGAACGCCCAGCGCGAGATCTTCGAGGCGTCGATGGACGAGCTGACCCAGGTGCGGGCCGTGCATCCGGAGCTGGTGCGCCACGTCGGCCCGCCGTGCTTCGTGCGCGACGGCCTGGCCCGGCCGCGCTGCACCGAGGGCAGCCACTTCTGCGGCATCCCGGTGTGGCGCGACTTCCCGCAGGTCGAGCGGAGGATCTGATGAGCGGCCGCCGGCTCCGGCTCGCGGCGCTGGCCGCGGCCCTCCTGGGCGCGTCGCCCGCCGCGGCCGTCGACCTGGAGGGCACCTGGTACGTGCTCGTGCACTACCAGGACGCCGAGTCGAACAAGCCGGATGCGTGGCGCTGGGAGGACCGGATCTGGCGCTTCACCCGTCAGGGCGACGGACTCGAGTGGACGGAGTACCCGATCGTCGTGCTCGAGGACGAGTCGGGGCGCTTCGAGCGGCTCGGCACCAACCGGCAGTCCCGCATGGTCGTGGCCTGGGAGCCGAGCGAGGCCCAGCTCGCCGACATCCGCGACGGTCTCCAGGTCAACCCGCGCGGCGTGAAGACCAAGACCCTGCGCCTGGGGGAGGGCGGCTCCTGGCAGTCGAGCGGCGGCCCGTCCGCCCAGTCCGCGGCGATCATCACCTACAGCGAGGAGTGGTCGATCGAGGGCCTGCCCGATCTCCCCGTCTTCACCCGCGTGGACTCGATGGGCGGCTTCCAGGCGGACTCGCTGGAGGGGCGCACCGAGTACCGCACCGAGGAGGTGCGCGAGGCCGAGGGCGAGCTGCTCGGTCGCTTCGAGCGGGACGGCGCCCGGGTGGGCCGCTTCCGCATGATCCGCTCCGGCGAGACCGAGAAGGTGCGTGGCAGCGGGCTCACCCAGGAGCAGCGGCTCATGCAGATGTTCGCGAGCCAGGTGGGCGTGAACCTCAGCAACGAACAGATCCTCGCCCTCGCCGACGGGCGCATCGCACCGGGCACACCGATCTCCGAGGAGCTGCGCGAGGGTGCCCGCGCCGACATCCGCCGGATCGTGGAGCAGGGCTTCCGCGACCAGGGCCAGGACCCGGCGCGCTTCCGCCCGCAGGTCGACTCGCTGACCGCCAAGATCGAGAAGCTGCTCTTCGAGGAGGGCAAGTCCCTCGAGGAGGTGCAGCGCATGCTCGGCGCCGGCGAGCTGCTTCCTTGAACGGCGCGCGGGGCGCCGTGCGCCCCGCGCAGCGCGGCGACGTGCCGGCGGTCGCGGCGCTGCGGGCGGCGCTGGTGGCCGAGCACGCGGCGCTCGATCCCGCCTTCTCCGTGCGCCCGGGCGCCGCCGCTGGTAGTGTGACCGGCGAATGCCCGAGATTCGCATCGTGACCGTGACGCTGAACCCGGCCGTGGACCGGGTGCTGGAGGCGCCGAACTTCGCGATCGGCCAGCACGTGCCCGCGCGTCGCCTGGCGTGGTATCCCGCCGGCAAGGGCATCAACGTCGCGCGGGTGCTCGCGAAGGTCGGCGTGGGCTGTGTGGCGACTGGGTTCGTGGGGCGGGGCGAGCTGGCGATGTTCGAGGAGGCGCTCGAGCGCACCGGCCCGGGCCAGATCGTCACGCAGCTCCTGATCGTGCGCGGCCGCTCGCGCGACAACATCACGGTTGTCGATCCGGTCAACGACACCGAAACGCACCTGCGCGAAGAGGGCTTCCAGGTCCAGCCGGAGGACGTGCAACGCATCAGCAGCAAGCTCGGGATGATGGCCCGCCCGGGGCGCATCATCGCGTTCTCCGGGTCGCTGCCGCCGGGACTGTCGCCGAACGACTTCGCGGAGATCGTCCGGCGCTGCCGCCGGTCCGGTGCGAAGGTGGCCGTGGACACGAGCAACAAGGCGCTCGAAGCGCTGCGCGGCGAATCGCTTTGGATGGCGAAGCTGAATCAGAGCGAGCTGGCGACGCTTGCGGGCAAGCCGACGGACGATGTGGACCAGGCGTACGACGCGGCGCTGAGTCTCTCCGTCGCGGGCGGCGGCGCCGTGGAGAACGTCGTCGCGACGCGCGGGCCGGATGGCGCGATGCTCATTGGAGAGAAGGCCGCGTGGCGCGGATGGGTCTCCGTGCATCCCGGGCGCATCGTCAGCACGGTGGGCTGCGGCGATTCCCTGCTCGCGGGCATCCTCAGCGTCATCTCGCGCGATGAGCACGCGTGGGAACGCGCATTTCGTGAAGGGCTCGCGTTAGCGACCACCAACGCCTGCGGCCGCGAGGCGGCCCACGTGGACTCTGAAGAGGTTTCCGAGTTCCGGGACCAGGCGAGTGTGGAGGCCCTGGAGCTGCCTGAGCGGCCCAGCGGCGGATGAGCATCCGGAGGCCTCCAGGGTCGATTCGGGTCCGTCTGGAGGGTCTGGAGGGCCTGTAGGGCCCGAGAACCTGCGTTTTGAGGCCGTTACGAGGGGAGCCGCTGGCTGGCGGCGCCGATCGGGTTAAGATTCCGGCCTCAAGGATGAGCGGGCCGGATCGGGGCTGAACAAGAAACGAGCCCCGGTCGCTTCAGAACAACGGCCGGCATCGAAAGCAGATTCGGCGAGACGCCAATGGATGGGCGGAGCCGGGTTTCGCGGAGCACCGGATCAATGGAAGACCTGAACGGCCTGAAGCGTTGTCGGCGTCGAGTCGCGGCCAGGATCGCGCTCGAGGCCACTGCGTTCGGCGCTCTTGCCTTCATCACGGTTGTGTCGGCGGTGTGGACGAAGGAGTCTCGCCAGGCGCCGCTGCTGGCGGCGGTCGACGTCGTGTCCGCCCGCACGCCCGCCGTCGCCGAGAAGCCGCAGGTCCTCGCGACCGTCAGCCCCGCGCCCG
>CAZMUG010000243.1:0-3329 GCA_964569165.1 uncultured Gaiellales bacterium | reverse complement strand
TCTCAGCGTCGAGGGGAGCTGTTCGAGCAGATTTCGTAGCTCGTAAAGCTCGAATGCCGGAATCTGACCTGCAGCTTCGATCAGTGCGGCTTCGCGCCCAGGTGCTACCCGACGAAACGCTTCTGCAAAGAAGCTATCCGCAAACCGAGGAGCGGGGCTCGACCTGAAGGCAACGTGTGACTTTGAAAGCCCTTCGACCGTTGACACATCATGAGAGCCAAAAATTGCATCCCAGTCGGCGGCTGGGTCAATGATTGACGACTTTGTGGCGAGGTCATCGTCACGTTGCTTCCGCTCGCTGAGGCTTTCACCTTTTTGGGCCGCTGCGATGCAATCGCCCAGACCCAGCGTCGAAATCGTATGCTTGCCTAGGGTGTCTCGTATCGAGGTCCAATCCGAGGAAGAGTGACCCTGAAGCTTCGCGTAGCGTAAGAACCACTTGGCACACGCGGCGCGCTCGCTTGCGGTGCCGCAAGCGCTGAGAACCACCTCGAGCAACTTGGGTTGTTTCCACTCAGCATCTATAGCCAGCAGGGGAAGTGCATCAAGGGCGCTGAGATGTCCGAACTCAACAAGATGCATAATGGCGATAGGCAATATGCGGGCAGTGCGGCCGAAGCGGCGGTCGCGCCAGCGGCTCATGATGCTGAGACATGAGGTCGGACAAAGCGCCGCGAGCGAGCGAACAGTCGCTCGCCAATCGAAGTGCTTGTCGCGAGCGACGTAGTCATAACTCAACTCGGCGCAGCGTGATAACCGGTAAGCTATTTCTGGAGCAGGGCGGTCTGGCTTTGCGGCATGTTCTGCAAGGTCCAGTATCGCGTCCCACCGCGCGAGATTCTCATCGCCAATCTTGCTCGCAACTGCGACAGCCTCGTTGAAATACGCCTTCGCTTCGTCAGGGCTTGCAAAGAGAACTGAACGAGAGATGCTCACGTAAGACGACGATTTGCTGTCGGCGTCAGCTCTTTCATCTTGGGTAAGCTTGTACGCTTTTGAGGCAAAATCCAACGCCAGCGCTGTTGTTTGAGTGTTGCGCGAACCTAAGCGGGCAATAGCCGTTAGCGTGGGCGTGAATAGCGGGCGCTTGCGACTATCCACCCAGTCGCAGAACGCCGCCAGAGATTTGTCGTCAGTTGCACCGATGCGGAAAAGTATATCGAACCAGAGGAGCGCGACCTCGTCCTCAAGACGGCCATCGTTGCGATGATAGCCTTCGGTTGCTTTGGTTGCTTGTTGAACCGCGAGCGCCAACTTTGGCAGCAAAGTATCCTTGTGGCCGCCTAAGATGGCCTCGGCCCGGAGTTGGTGCCAAGGCAACAGGGTTCCAATCTGTTGCTCGAACTCCTGGAGATCTTGCGAACTGTGATGTCGGTTCTTCTTTTCGAGCTCGTCACGCAGTTTGGGGTGCGCAAGTTCGTTGAGCTGTAGCGTCTGCCCGGATAGAGCGGCTTTCACGCAGTAGGCACGAAGGTAGGGGCCACAAGTGTTCGAGAAGCGGGAAGACAAGCCCCGTGGCGGCTTCTCGGGAAGATAGCGCTCGATGAGGTCTAGCGCGGCCGGTTGCGTGCAGGAGCCTGTTTTGAGTCCCGCCTCAACCAGATCAACTACTGTGCTGAGGACGGTAGCCTCACCATCCCATTGGCCATATTTCAGTTTCCGGCGTAGGCCAGCAACTTGAGCAAATATAGCAGCTGTCGTGCTTGCGGGTGGAGCCTCTTGAATTTCAGTCAGCTCAGAAACAGTTGCTAACGCGAGATAGAGATCCTTCCCAACTGTTGCTGCGGCTATGTCATTAACCGCTTGCAGGCGGCCGTGGTCAATCAGCCTAGATACGACTAGTCTGCCGACCCGGAAAGAGGTTTCGGGTGGCTTCCGTCCGCCGATGTTTGCAACAGCGGCGGCGATGCCGTGAACATTGAGGTGAGCAGTTGCAAGTTCCGCGATGTCTTCGAAGCTAACCGTTTCGTTACGGCGCTCGTCGGGTGAAAGTTGGCTCCAGTTGCGCAACCACTCTCCTGCCATACGAAGGCGACTCCTGGCGTCACCGACAAGCTCCGTTCTGCCGGATAGCAGGCCGGCTTCGTAGGCGTGATGCGACCCGACCCACTGCGACCCAAAGCTCCTTCTTGAGACGAGCTCTTGAATGAGGTCCAGACCGAGGAATTTGGCGGATAAATCCGTGTTCGATTGAATCATCTTCCTTTGACGGTCGTCGCCAGCAGTCTCTCCGCCGGCCTTCAGAGAAAGCTTGACGGCATCGAGATATCGCTTGGAACGAAGACTGGCCTTCAGAGCGAACTGCAATCGTTGGAGCTCGACGTCTCGGCGTTCCAATGGGCTACCATCGGGAAGAGCCATGGAGTTAAGTGCGAGGGAGACCAGCTCTGAGAATTTTCCCGCCTCAAGCATCAGTTGGGGAAGGGTGGAGGCGACGTAGGCGCTCTTGGCTGCTAGCGGTGTGAGCGTTGCTATGAAGGAACCCATTTCAGCCGGTGAGGGCTTATATCGTTCGCGAAACCAGGTCTCGACTGGCTCGTCGAGGAACTGGATTGTATCGCCGGATACCAGCAGCGGCCGCCCTAAATCTAGCGCGAAGCTTCGTATTGCTCCTTCCGGCACTCCGGACATCTGAGCAAGAACCTGTATCGGGATAAGGGGCCGCAAGGCCGCGAGACCCACGCATATCTGGTCCACACGAGTCTTTTCGATTGACCCGACGCTGTCGCGTAGTTTGGCAATTGCGCCGGCAAGCAGTTCTCCGATGGCGCTTTCAACAGTTGTAGGGTTCGGGCCGAGGAGCCTTAACGTCTCTTGCAGGGGCAGCCCACGCGAGAGAGCAAGGGCCTGAACGCGGGGATTGTGCGACGTTAGTCGATGAAACTCATCGACATCCTGTTCTGAGCTGTCCGAAAACTTCTTTCGAAGATAAGCGGCCGTTTCGCTACGGCTGAAGGGGAGTAACTCCCGGCAAATGGTAGTGGGCGGTGGGTCGAGCATAACCCGCCGGTGACTGCGGCAAAGCAAGACTAAACGCACCCCGTCGGGAAGCGCCAACCGAATGAGGTCCCGAGCAAACGAACGGGCTTGGCCGAGGTCTTCAGCGGCCATTTGAGCGTTGTCAGCGGCATCGACAATTATGCAAAGGATGGCGTCTGCTGCGTCTGCTCTCAAAATCTGGACGGCTTGTTGAAGGCGATATCGGAACGCCTTCATATAGTCGGAAGCGTCCGCGTTGGCCGTTGGAATAAGAGGATGGCACAATCCTGCTCTAGCTAGTGTTCCCCGCCTGACAGATGATTCCCGCTTGCCCGCAAATCAGTCATTAT
>CAZMUG010000242.1:1330-3329 GCA_964569165.1 uncultured Gaiellales bacterium | reverse complement strand
GACGTGCACGACATCGGCAAGAACATCGTCGGCGTCGTCCTCGGCTGCAACGGGTACGAGGTGATCGACCTCGGGGTCATGGTCCCGGCAGACCGGATCCTCGATGTCGCGCTCGAGCAGGACTGCGACGTGGTCGGGCTCTCGGGGCTCATCACGCCCTCGCTCGACGAGATGGTCGTGGTCGCGAAGGAGATGGAGCGCCGGGGGCTGGAGTTGCCCCTGCTCGTGGGCGGCGCGACGACGTCGAAGCAGCACACGGCGGTGCGCATCGCGCCCGAGTACGGGCAGCCGACGGTGCACGTGCTGGACGCCTCGCGCGTCGTCGGCGTGGTCGGCGACCTGCTCGACGGAGATCGCCGGGCCCGTCTCGATGCCGAGAACCGGGCGGACCAGGAGCGTCTCCGGGCTCTCCATGCGGAGCGGGGCGCCAGGCCGCTCCTGCCGCTGCGGGAGGCGCGTGCGCGGCGGACGCCCGTGGACTGGCACGAGGAGGACCTCGCGGTGCCGGCGTTCATCGGCTCCCGCGTCGTCGAGGAGAGCGTCGAGACGCTCCGCGAGTACGTGGACTGGACGTTCTTCTTCCATGCCTGGGAGCTGAAGGGCCGGTTCCCGAAGATCCTCGACGACCCGGAGAAGGGCGCCGCGGCACGTGATCTCTACGACGCTGCGAACGCGCTGCTCGACTCGATCGCCGCCGACGGCTCGTTGCAGGCGCGGGGCGTTCACGGGTTCTGGCCCGCGCGGGCCGAGGGCGACGACCTCGTCCTCGACGGGGGCGTCCGCTTCCCGATGCTCAGGCAGCAGGCCGACCACGGGGACTCGCGGCCGAACCGGTCGCTCGCCGACTTCGTCGCTCCGGTGGAGGCGGGCCTGACCGACCACGTCGGCGCGTTCGCCGTCTCCATCCACGGGAGCGAGGAGCTCGCTGCGCGGTTCGCGGCCGAGCTGGACGACTACCGCGCGATCATGGTCAGGGCGCTGGCGGACCGGCTCGCGGAGGCGTTCGCCGAGCGGCTGCACGAGGTCGTGCGCCGCCAGTGGTACGCGCCGGGCGAGTCGCTCACGGGGGAGGAGCTGATCGACGAGAGGTTTCGCGGGATCCGCCCGGCGTTCGGGTATCCCGCGTGCCCCGACCATACGGAGAAGCGCACGCTTCTCGAGCTGCTCGACGCCGGTCGCGCCGGCATCGAGCTCACGGAGTCGTGCGCAACCACGCCCGGCGCGAGCGTGAGCGGCCTCTACCTCGGGCATCCGCAGGCGCGGTACTTCTCGGTCGGCCGGATCGGCCGCGACCAGGCGGCCGACTACGCGGAGCGGAAGGGCAGCACGCTCTCCGAGGTCGAGCGCTGGCTCCGGGTCAACCTCGCATACGAGCCGTAGCCGGATGCGGAGACGGCCGGCGCGACCCCTGACGACGCTGCAGGCGAGACCGCGCGGGCGGCGAATCCGCGACTCGTGCCCTGTTCGGACGGGGCCGAAAGCGCCGTAGAGAGAATCGAGGCGAGGTGCTAGCGTCATCCCCGGTCGTGGAGAGCTCGAGCCGTCTAGGTCTCCTTCGCCGGTCGCCGTCGTTCGGATATCTCTTCCTGGCCACGGCCGGCTCGAGCTTCGGCACGTACCTCGCCGCGGTCGCGCTCACGGTGAGCGTCTACGACGCGACCGGGTCGGGCTCCTGGATCGCGGCGCTCCTCATCGCCGACTTCCTCCCGATCGTGCTCATCGGGCTTCTGCTGGGCCCGCTCGTGGACAGGCTCTCCCGGCGCCGCCTGATGATCGTCTCCGACCTCGTGCGCGTCGGCGTCTTCGCCGCCCTGCCGTTCGTCGACGCGCCGGCTGCGATCGTCGCGCTCGCCGGCGTCTCGGGCATCGCGGCGGGGTTCTTCCACCCGGCCGCGAACGCCGGGCTCCCGAACCTCGTGGACGACGACGACCTGGCGAACGCGAACTCCCTCCTGCAGACCGCCGAGACGCTCGCCATGATGGCCGGCTCGCTGCTGAA
>CAZMUG010000242.1:0-1320 GCA_964569165.1 uncultured Gaiellales bacterium | reverse complement strand
TGGCCGGGCCCGTCCTCGCGGGGCTGATGCTGACCGCCTGGCCCCCGTCGGTGCCGTACGCCGTGAACGCGGTCACCTTCGTGGTCTCGGCGGCGCTCGTGGCCCGCATTCCCGAGGCGAGGCTCCGCTCCGAGGAGTCCGTCACGCAGGGTCACTGGCGGGACGTCTCGGACGGGATCCGGCTCGTCCTCACGTCGCGGCCGCTGCGCACGGTCCTCGTCGTCTGGAACGTCGTCGTCATCGGCTCGGCCGCGGTCAACGTCGCCGAGGTCGTCTTCGCGAAGAAGGACCTGGACGCCGGCAATGTCGGCTTCGGCCTGCTCGTGGCGGCGAGCGGGATCGGGCTCGCGCTCGGGAGCTTCCTGGCTGCGCCGGCTCTCGGCAGGGTCGGGCTCAGGCGCCACTACGTCGGGTCGATCGCGCTCATGGGCGTGGGGTGGGGGGCGGCGGCGCTCAGCGGGAGCATCTGGCTCGCCGTGCCGTTCGTGGTCGGCGGTGCAGCGGGGAACGGAGCAGCGGGCGTCTGCAACCGGCTGCTCGTCCAGCGCGGCGCGCCCGACCAGTATCGCGGCCGGGCTCTCGCGACGATCATGGGCTCGAACTACGCCGTCGTCGGGCTGGCGATGGCCGCTGCAGGCATGCTCACGGACGTGTTCGGCGCGCGTGCCATCTGGCTCGCCGCCGGCGTGCTCTACCTCGTCGGCGCGCTCGTCGCGCTCGTGATGACGCGCTGGCTTCCCGTCCGGACCGAGGAGGAGCGGAGGGCGATCGAGGAGAGCCTCGAATCGGCAGTCGCTGCCCTCTCCGCGGCGAACGGGCACGCGTCCGTCCCCGAGCCCGAGCTTGCGCCGGACACGGGCCTCGAGCGGATCGTGCGGCTCCTGGACGAGATCGACGCCCGCCGCGCCGTCGAGGCGCGCCGCTCGTCGTAGGCAGGGCGCCCGAGACGGCCTGCCCGTGCGGCCGGTGCGGTGCTCCAGCGCTGCACTCGCCGTCCTCCACCAACGGTTCCGCAACCGGGGCAGCCGCGTAGAGTCCTCCTCGTGGCACGCAGGGAGTGGTCGCTCGACGAGCTCGTCGAGGGGGTTCGCGCGTCCGACCGGCTCGCGCTCGCCCGGGCGATCTCGCTCGTCGAGGACGGAGACCCGATCGCGTACGAGCTCGTGCGCGCGCTCTACCCCGGCACCGGCGCCGCTGCGGTCATCGGGGTGACGGGGCCGCCCGGGGTGGGGAAGTCGAGCCTCATCGGCGCGCTCGTCGGCCACGTGCGCGGGCAGGGAACGACGGTAGGCGTCGTCTCGGTGGACCCCTCGAGCCCGT
>CAZMUG010000241.1:0-3332 GCA_964569165.1 uncultured Gaiellales bacterium | reverse complement strand
TTCACCGTTCACCTTTTACCGACCACCGTTCACCGTTCACCGTTCACCGCCTACCGTTCACCGTTCACCGCCCCCCGGCCGCCGACCACGAGAAACACCATGCGCATCGGACTGATCAGCGACACCCACATGCCCACCATGTCCAGCCGCTTACACCCGGCCGTGCCGGAGGTCTTCCGCGGCGTGGACATGATCCTGCACGCCGGCGACCTGACCGGACGTGAGATGCTGGAGACGCTGGAGAAGATCGCGCCGGTCTCGGCGGTGCGCGGCGACCAGGACAAAGGGCTGGATCACCTGCCCAACCGACGCATCATCGAGGCAGGCAACAAGCGCATCGGCCTGGTGCATGGCCACCGGCCGCGCTGGATCGAATGGCCCGGCTCCACCTGGAACATGCTCTTTGGCCAGCACTTCTTTCTCGCGCCGCGCTTTTATGTCAATGTGGTGCGCCAGTTCGCCGGCGATCAGGTCGATTGCATCGTCTGCGGCCACCTGCACCGCCCCTACATCGGCCACGTGCGCGGCGTGCTGGTGGTCAACCCCGGCAGCAGCTACATCAACATCCTCGACGGCCGCACCCAGCCAGGCGACTTCGTCTCCGTCGGCATGCTGGAGATCGAGGGCGACACCCTGCGCGCCGCCATCGTGCCGCTGCCAGAGCGCTGGCAGGAGGTGGAGCGGGAGCGATTCGGTATTCGTAACGAGTAACGAGTAATGCGTAACCCGGAATCGCACACGGCATCTCCGGGTTACGCATTACTCGTTACGCATTACTCATTACGCATTACGTTCAGAACAAGCACGTGCTTCACAACGACCATATGCCATGAACAACAATCCGAACGACAAGCCCGTGGGCGCCAGCCTGGGCTGGCGATTATTGAGCACGACGCGACCCTATCAAAGCCACTGGCACAACCTGCGCCAGGATCAGGTGACCCTGCCCGACGGCCAGGAGATCACCTACACCTATCAGGAGCATCCGGGATTCGTCACCGTCGTACCGGTCACCGACGACGGCCAGATCATCATGTTGCGCTGCTACCGCTACACCGTGGACGACTGGTGTTGGGAGCTGCCGGCCGGCGGGCTGGGCGACAAGCCAGGCGTACCGATGGAAGAGGTCGCGCGCCAGGAATTGGCCGAGGAGACCGGCGCCCAGTGCCGCACCATGGAACGGGTCGGCTGGTTCTACGGCATGAACGGGACCTCGGACGCGCGCTGCACCATCTTCATCGCCAAAGGCGCGCACATCAACGGCGCGACCAATCTGGAGGCCACTGAACAGAGCGAGGTACACCTGGTACCCATGGGCCAGGCCTTCCAGATGGCGCGCGACGGCCGCATCACCGACGCCGACAGCGCGCTGGTGCTGCTGCGCTGCGAGGAACTGCTGCTGGACAAGCACCGCCACCTGAAGGTCGTGCCCTACGACGCAATCTGGCCCCTGCTGTTCCAGGCCGAAGCCGCCCGGCTGGCGGTCATCTTCGGCGATCATCTGGCCGCGATTCACCACATGGGCAGCACGTCGGTTCCCGGCATTTGGGCCAAGCCGGTGATCGACATCATGGCGATAGTGCATGAGATCGCGCCGGTGGACGACCTGAACGACACCTTGCGGGCGCTGGGCTATCTGCCCAAGGGTGAGTACGGCATCGCCGGCAGGCGGTATTTCAGCCTGAACGATGGCCCACGGCGCGTCGTCAATCTGCACGTCTACGCGGCCGACAACCCGGAGATCCATCGTCACCTGGCGTTCGTGGACTACCTGCGCGCCCATCCCGATGTCGCGGCAGACTACGGCGCGCTGAAACGTGACCTGGCGCAGCGCTACGGCGATCAAATCGACATCTACACTAACGGCAAGACCGATTTCATCGCCGCCGTGCTGGCGACCGCCCGGCAGACCAACGAGGTTCCTTCCCATGGCTGAGACGTCGGACTTTTCGACCTATCGCTACCCCGATGAACACGGACGCTTCGGTCCCTACGGCGGCCGCTTCGTCCCCGAAACGTTGATGCCGGCGCTGGAGGAGCTGGAGACGGCCTATTTGCAGGCCCACAGCGACGCCGCGTTCCAGGCCGAGTTGACCCGCCTGTTCCAGACTTACGTCGGACGGCCCACCCCTATCACCCACGCCCGCCGGCTGAGCGCCCACCTGGGCGGCGCGCAGATCTACCTCAAGCGCGAGGATCTGGCCCACAGCGGCGCGCACAAGATCAACAACGCGCTGGGCCAGGCGCTGTTGGTGCAGCGCATGGGCAAACGGCGCATCGTGGCCGAAACGGGCGCCGGCCAGCATGGCGTAGCCACGGCCACCGCGGCCGCACTGCTGGGCATCGACTGCGTGGTCTACATGGGCACGGTGGACATGGCCCGCCAGGCCCCCAACGTCTTTCGCATGAAGCTGCTGGGCGCCGAGGTGCGCGGGGTGGACAGCGGCAGTAAAACCCTCAAGGACGCCATCAACGAGGCGATCCGCGACTGGGTGACCAACGTACGCACCACCCACTACCTGCTGGGCTCGGCGCTGGGACCGCACCCCTACCCCACCCTGGTGCGCGATTTTCAGAGCGTCATCGGCCGGGAGGCGCGGAGACAACTGCTGGACCCGGCCGCGGGCGGGCCAGGCCGGCTGCCCGATGCCGTGGTGGCCTGCGTCGGCGGCGGCAGCAACGCCATCGGCGTCTTCCACCCCTTCCTGGCCGACGAGGGGGTGAGGCTGGTGGGCGTCGAGGCGGGCGGCCGCGGCATCCAGTCGGGCGAGCACGCGGCGCGCTTCGCCGATCCCCTGGTCTCCCGCCTGGGAGTGCTGCAAGGGACCAAGAGCTTCGTCATGCAGGACGCCGACGGCCAGATCGCGCTGACCCACTCCGTCAGCGCGGGGCTGGACTACGCGTCGGTCGGCCCGGAACACGCCTGGCTGCGCGACCTGGGCCGCAGCGCGTACACCTACGCCACCGACGCCGAGGCGCTGGCCGCGTTCAAGCTGCTGTGCGAGATGGAGGGGATCATCCCGGCCCTGGAAAGCGCCCACGCGGTGGCCGAGGTGATCAAGCTGGCCCCGCAGATGGGACGGGACGCGGTGATTCTGGTCAATCTGAGCGGGCGCGGGGACAAAGATCTGGATACGGTGATGCGGGAGATCGGGTGAGGAGGCAGGCATAAGGCCATGAAAACAATGACCTATCGCGGATATGCAGCGCGCATCGAATACAGCGATGAGGACCAGCGCCTGGTCGGCCACATCGCGGGCATCAACGACATCGTGGGCTTCCACGGCGAGGCGGTGGCCGAACTGCGTGCGGCCTTCGAGGAGGCAGTAGAC
>CAZMUG010000240.1:0-3373 GCA_964569165.1 uncultured Gaiellales bacterium | reverse complement strand
GGCCAGCATCGGGTTGTAGTTCGAGTATCCCGCCGCCTCGGCGGGCGCACGCACCTGTCCCGGGAAATTCGCCTCCAGCCATGCGCGCTCGGAGACCAGTTCGCCGGCGTCCGCGGTCAAACTGTCCAGCCAGCGGTCTTCGATCCCCGACGTGTGCGTCATCAGATGCTTGAGGGTGATCGGCTGCGGGAAGGTGGTCGGAAGGCGAAAGTCCAGGTAAGTGGCGATGTCCGCGTCCAGATCCAGTTTGCCCTGCTCGACGAGCTGCATCACCGCCGTCCAGGTGAGCACCTTGCCGACCGAGCCGATGCGAAAAATCGTCGTTGCAGCGTCGACGGGGATCTTGTTCTCCACGTCGGCGTAGCCGTAACCCTTGGCGAAGAACAACTGGCCATCTTTGACGACCGCGACCGCCGCGCCGGCGATGTGCTTCTCTTCCATTTGCGCGGCGATCAATTCGTCCAGGAAGGCCTCCAGCTCCGCCCGGTCGGTGGGACCCAGAGCCTGATCCGTCACAACGGGCAGCCCTTTACCCGTTGCGACCCCGCCCCGCGCTGCGACAGGCGCGCCGATCGACAGCGTCAGCGCCAACAGCAGTATCAAACTGGGAAAGTGGAGGCTTGTTCTCATGATAATCACCTTCTGCGTTGCGGAGGATTTCAGCGCCGCCGTTCGGAAGCCGGCGGGCGTCTTCTACGCCGATCGATTGTCCTGCAAACTGACCAGCGCCAGCGCGGCGAGTCCCATGCCGAGCATGGAGACGCCCGTCGCGACATCCAGCGTCTTGAGCGTGGACATCACGATCACGGCGACGCCCATCGCCAGCGCAACAGCCTTCAACGTGATCTGTACGATATTCCTAACCATGAGTGTGCTCCTTTCTGTGCCTCGCCGATCCACAGGGATCTTGATCGGCAACTCATTTCGGACCGTCCATTGCGATCACATTCTATAATCCGGGAAAAGAAAAAGAACCACATAAACATGTGGTTCTTCGGCAGAAACTATGTAGTTGTTTCGTATGGATCAAATCAGGCGCATCTGCCGCGCTTTTTCGATGGCCTGCATCCGCTTGTTGACCGCCAGTTTACCATAGATGCTCTTGACGTGGAATTGCACGGTGTTGAGGCTGAGGAAGAGGCTCTGGCCCACCTCTTTGTAGCTTTGCCCGGCCGCCAACAGGCGCAGCACCTCAAGCTCCCGCTCGCTGAGCTTTTCCGGACCCGTTTGCACGGTCTGGACGCTGGCGTGTTCTTCAGGCATGGCATCCAGCAGGCGCCGGACGTAGGCGGCAAGCTGGGCGTTCCTGAGATGCGGCCCCACCGACGCCAGCAGGGGACGCATGAGCCAGCCCTCGTCCAGAAAGACGCGGAAATACCCCCGCGGGGCAGCCGCCTCCAGCGCGGACTGAATTATCCGGCGGGCGTCGTCGGTTCTGCCCTCCACTTGACACACCAGCGCCCGAAGAATCCGCATCTCGATCAGCCAGCCAAAGAGTCCATGGGCCTCAGCGAACGCCTCCTGACGGGCAAAGTAGGCGTCAACGTCCCTCAGCGGTGCTGCCTGCGCATCGTGCGCCGCCAGCCGCGCCCAGACGTGAGCCGCGCTCAACGCTGTGCGAAAGTGGATGTCGCTCACGGGGTCAACGCCCGTCAGTTCGGGCAGGCCCTCAAACGTGGCCGCCGCTGACGCTGCCCAACGACGCGCTTCTTCGAGACTGGCTTCGGTCGCGGCGCGCGCGCGTAGCGACAAGCGATATCCCAATACCTGCGCATACGGAACGCATTCTGGTCTGGTCTCGGCAAGAAGCTGCAGGCATTCCATCATCCCCGCCCGGTCGCCCTGCACGGCGCGCAGGCAGGCCAGGGCAGAATAGCCCTTCAGATGAGCCTCGAACTCTCCCGCCCAGCGCACCAGACTCAGGCCCTGCGTCAGCGCCGCCTCCGCCTCCTCCAGGCGATTCTCTGCCAGCAGAATCTCCCCCTTGAGGACGTACAACGCGCCCAAGGGCGGGAAGTTCTGCCCTACCAGCAGGCGGTTGAACAGGTCGATGTTCGTCTCGCACAACTGCAAGGCGTCCTTGAGGCGTCCTTCGGTCGTGGCGATTGCGACCAAACTGATGGGGCCATACAGGGCGGCGTACAGATTGCCTCCAGCCATGCCCTCCTCGAAGCCAAGTTTGAAGGCCCGCTCGGCAGCGGGCAGATCGGCCAACGCCATATACCCATAGCCAATGTTCAGTTCGTTGACGCTGCGGATAGCCTTTTCGTCGGCAGGCAACAGGCGTTGCGCCTTTTGGGACAGTTCGATCAGCCTTTCAGGCTGTCCGCTCGTCAAGGCCGACATTTGCAAGAGGAAGGCCTGAATGCTGGCGGTCTGCCCGGCAACCAGATTCCGCAAAGATTCATCGGCGTTCGTTCGGTTGAGCGCCTGATCCGCCGCCTGCAACGCCTGCTGCACCTCATCTGTGCGCGCCTGGCGCTGCATGAGCGCCAACGCCCATGCCCTGCTGATGCACATCATGGGAGAGAACTGCGTCCGCGGGTCCGACAGTCTGTCGAACCACCCCAAGACCACCGCAACTTCGCCCTGATAGAGCATGGGCAAGGTATGCCGTTCGATCAGCCTGGCGACGGCATCGCTGTCGGCGATCTGAAAGGCTTGTTCGACCGCTTTCAGGATGAAGCCATTGGCTTCGTACCAGTCCGCGGCGCGCTGGTGCAAGGTGTCCACCAGGGGCGCCTCGACCTGCACCAGTTGATTCCTGAGCAGCTCCGCAAACAGGGCGTGATAACGGTACCAGGTCCGTTCCTCGTCCAGCGAGACCAGGAAGAGGTTGTTGGTTTCCAGGTCATGAAGGATTTTCGCGCTCTTTGTTTGTCCCGTGACGGCTTCGCACAGCGCCGGGGAGAGTTGATCGAGGATGGATGTGCGGCGCAGAAAGGCGCGCGTCTCCTCGCTCAGGCGGTTGAGAACCTCTTCGATCAGGTAATCCAGCACATGGCGGTGCGTGCCGTGAAACGCCTCCACGAATCTGACGGGGTCGCGGTGCTTCCGCAGCGACAGAGCCGCCAATTGCAGCCCTGCCGCCCACCCTTCCGTCCGGTTGGTGAGAATCCTCGTCTCCCTGGCCGGCAAGTCCACCCCCATCACATCGGCGAAAAAGGCGGCCGCTTCTGCGGGCGAAAAGCTCAGGTCCGCCGCGCGCACCTCGGTGAGCTGATTGCGCACGCGCAGGCGGGTCAGCGGCAGGTTGGGATCCTCCCGCGTGGCGATCACCAGATGCAGTTTGGCGACCGCCTGGTTGAGGATCGCCTCTATGAAGTGATCGATCTCCTGGTTCTCGATCAGGTGGTATTCTTCCAGGACAAGG
>CAZMUG010000239.1:0-3385 GCA_964569165.1 uncultured Gaiellales bacterium | reverse complement strand
TGGCGGAGCCATGCTCCGCATGGACGGCCGGGATCCAGACACGCCAATTGCTCGCGTGACCATGTTTCCACCTAAGTCGGAACGACTCTAGCCGTTGTCGAGGCCGGCGGCTTCGAGGCTCGCGGCGACGCGCAGGCACAGATCCTCGCGCCAGGGCGCGGCGATGACCTGCACGCCGTAGGGCATCCGGCCGGGCGCGCCGACCGGAACGGCGGCGACGGGCAGGCCGACGAACGAGATCGGCTGCGTGTAGATACCCATGTGCGCGCGCAAGGGCACGTCCTTGCCGCCGATCGACAGCGTCTTCTGACCGAGCCGCGGGGCGCTCGTCGGCGTCGAGGGGGCCAGGATCACGTCATGGTGGCGAAAGAGATCCGCCATCGTGTGCTCGAACATGCGGCGGAAGCGCTGGGCGGAGACGTACCAGCTCGCGGGCAGGAGGGCGCCGGCGAGGAAGCGGTCGCGCGTGTCGGGATCGAAATCGGCCGGACGGCGGCGCAGGCGCTCGAGATGCAGCGCGCTGCCCTCGGCGTTGGTGATGAGGAAGGCTGCGGCGCGGGCCTCTGCGGCGCGCGGGATGTCGACCTCTTCGGTCGCGGCCAACGCGTCCGCCGCGCGATCCAGGGCGGCCAGGGCGCCGGGCTCAGCGTCGGCGCGGAAATAGCCGCTGGCAACGGCGATGCGGAGCCCCTCGTGCCCCTTGGCGATCGCGGCCGCGGCGGGCTCGACCGCGCGCGGCGCGCAGACGGGATCGGAGGCGTCGTGGCCTTGCAGCGCGTCGTAGACGCGCGCCAGATCGGCGACCGAGCGTGCGAACGGCCCCAGGTGATCGAGGCTGTCGCAGAAGGGGAAGGTGCCGGTGCGCGGCAGGCGGCCATAGGTGGGTTTGAGGCCGTAAAGGCCGCAGAAGGCAGCCGGCACGCGGATCGAGCCGTTGGTGTCCGAGCCGAGCGATACGGGAACGAAGCCGGCCGCGACGGCTGCCGCAGATCCGCCCGACGACCCGCCCGTCATGCGCGTCGTGTCGAGCGGGTTGCGCGAGGGGCCGTAGTGCGCGTTCTCGCCCGTGAAATCGTAGGCGTACTCGCCCATGTTGAGGGCGCCGAGCAGCACCGCGCCCGCTGCCGTCATACGCTGGACCAGGAGAGCATCCTCGCGCGCGGGCGGATCGGCCGCGCTGATGCGCGAGCCGGCGCGCGTCGAGAGGCCGGAGATCGCGTAGAGGTTCTTCACCGCATAGGGCACGCCCGCGAGCGGCCCGAGCGGACGGCCTTCGGCGCGGGCCCGGTCCACGGCTTTCGCCTCGGCCAGCGCGCGGTCGCGCGTGAGGTCGGTGAAGGCGCCGATCTCTCCATCCGCGGCCTCGATGCGGTCGAGTGCCGCGTGTGCGACATCCTCGGCGGAAACGTCGCCCAACGCCACCGCACGGGCGATGGCAGCGGCGCTCCGCGGCACCGGGGAGGCCGTCATTCTGTCCCGCGCGGCGTAAAGACGGGCGCGGCCTCGGTGGCGGATGCCGCGGCGGTGGCCTCGACGAGCCGCGCCATGGTGCGCGCGACCTCGAAGAACATGGCGACGTTCGGCTTCCATTCGGGGGCGATGGCGAGTCCGAGGCCGGCGGCTGCGGCGTCGATCCAGGCCGCGGTGTCTTCGTTCGTCATGTCGTTCCGTCTTCTGGCTTTCGGGTGTCTTCGACCTTACCTCATATCTTACGTCATCGGCCCAGGGCAGGTCCCGCACGAGGGATCTTTCTTTGGCGCCCGCACGGCGCGGCGCTATCCTGGCGGCGGACGCAGGCAGGAGGACCCCATGAGCTGGCAGCCTTGCGACGATCCGGAGCCCGGCAATGCAGCCTCCTGCGATGCCATCGAGCAGGTCCTCATCCCCCGCGCGCGCGACATCGGCGGCTTCGAGGTGCGCCGCGCGCTTCCCGCGCTCGAAAAGCAGATGGTCGGACCTTTCATCTTCTTCGACCAGATGGGCCCGGCGGAGCTTCTCGTCGGCCAGGGATTAGACGTGCAGCCGCACCCTCACATCGGGCTTGCGACCGTCACCTATCTTTTTGCCGGCGAGCTCATGCACCGCGACAGTCTCGGCACGGAGCTGGCCATCAAGCCCGGCGAGCTGAACCTGATGTCGGCCGGGCGAGGGATCGTGCATTCGGAGCGCTCGAGCGCGGACGCGCGGGCCGCCGGCGGGCGGCTGTTCGGCATCCAGGCGTGGGCGGCGCTGCCGAAGGCGCATGAGGAGGATGCGCCGACGTTCGCGCATCATGACGCGGCCCTGCTGCCGCGCATCACGGGCGAGGGCAAGACCGTGCGGCTCGTCATGGGCTCACTCTACGGCGCGCGATCGCCGGCCTCGTTCCCGCACGACTGCTTCTATGCGGAGGCCGTGCTCGCGCCGGGCGCCGTGCTGCCGCTCGATCCGGACTACGACGAGCGCGCCGTCTACATCGTCTCGGGCGAGATCGACATTGCAGGCCAGATGTACGGGGAGGGCCGCCTGCTCGTGTTCCGCCCCGGGGATCGCATCTCGATCCTGGCGCTCTCGATGGCGCGCCTCATGCTGCTCGGCGGCGAGCCGATGGACGGGCCGCGCCATATGTGGTGGAATTTCGTGTCGTCCTCCAAGGACCGCATTGCGGCGGCCAAGGCCGACTGGAAAGCTCGGAAATTCGATCCCGTGCCGACCGATAGCCAGGGCTTCATGGCGGCGCCGGACTGAGCCCGGATGTGGCGTCGCGTCCCGGCGTGCAAGAAGCCGGTATGCGCCGAACGCATTAGGCGCTACCAATAAGGTCCCCCGACGTCGAGCAGAAAGGCCGGAGAAGCTCATGTCCCAAAATCCCTTTGAAATTCCCCAGCAGATGCGTGATCTCGCCGAGAAAAACGTGGATCAGGCCCGGGCCGCCTATGGCCAGTTCATGGACGCGATGACGCAGGCGATGAGCTTCTGGACGAAGTCTTTGCCATCCAACGATATGTCGTCAGGGTTCCGGGCGGTCCAGGACCGGGCGACCAAGTTCGCCAAGCAGAACGCGGAGGCCGCGTTCGCACTGGCAAGCGATCTCGCAAGCGCCAAGGACATCCAGGAAATCCTCGCGCACCAGAGCCGTTTCGCCCAGTCGCAGATGCAAGCCTATGCGCTCCAGGCTCAGGAGCTCGGGCGGCTCGTGACCGACGCGATGCAGAACCTGCAGCCGAGGAAATAGATCGCCGAAGCGATCGCGATCGGTTGTCGCGCGCCCGGGGTGGGCACAACGCGACACATCAGATTGCGGTCGCCCGGCTCTGCGTCGGCGCCCGATTGCTTGGGTGGCGGCGTTCGCGTCTTCCGTCCGTGGCAGCACGATCGGGAGGCGCGAACGCCGCTCCCGGTTCTG
>CAZMUG010000238.1:0-3436 GCA_964569165.1 uncultured Gaiellales bacterium | reverse complement strand
ACACGACCTTCATCTCGCAGGAGAGCGTGTGCGAGCGCTGCCGGGGCCACCGCTACTACAACATCGCTCTCCACCGCTGCAAGCGCGACTCACGCATGGCCAGCGTCCTGGCCGGGGCGGAGATGTACTTCCACGAGTTGTTCCGGCTCTATGGGCCGAACATTGACCTGTTCATCTCGCCCAGCGACTTCCTGGCCCACAAGGTGCGCGAGCACGGCGTGCGCCAGCCCATTGTGACCGTTCCCAACTTCATCAACCCCGACCGCTTCCAGCCCCACTATGAGCCGGAGAACTACTTCATCTTCGTCGGTCGGTTGGTGCAAACGAAGGGCATCCTGACCTTGCTGGAAGCAGTGCGCCGCCTGGGGCCGACGGCTGAGTTGCGTGTGGCCGGCGCGGGCGAACTGGAGCCGGAACTGCGGGCCTTCGTCGCCACTCACGGCCTTAGCCATGTGAAGTTTCTCGGCCATTTGGGGGCCGAGGAGCTGACCCGGACGATGCAGCGGGCCGCGTTCACCGTCCAGCCGTCGGAGTGGTACGAGAACTACTCCATGACGGTCATCGAATCGCTGGCCTGCGGCACGCCCGTCATCGGCGCGGCCATCGGCGGCATTCCCGAGCAGGTGCGCGACGGCTGGAACGGCTTGCTGTTCGAGCCAGGCGACGCCGGCCAGTTGGCCGAGAAGATCGACCACCTGCTCAACCGGCGCGACCTGGCCGTCCAGATGGGGCGCAACGGCCGCGAACAGGTCGAGCGCCTGAACGGCCCGGCCGCCCACTACGACCAGACAATGACCGTTTACGAACAGCTTGTGGGGCGGACAGCAGTCTCTCCCCGCCCCGCCGCTCAGATCGCGCGTTGACCCCGCCGAGAGACAGACTATGAAAAAGAAGATCGCCTACATCGGAATCAAGGCCCTGCCCGCCAACCAGGGCGTGGACACGGTGGTCGAGAAGATCGTCACCCGCTGCGACCACGACCGCTTCGAGCCGGTGGTCTACGTCAACCGCGCCCTGACCTCGCCGGAGACGGAGATACCCGGCGTGCGACTGGTGCGCATCCCCACCCTGCCGGGCAAGGGGCTGAACGCCGTATCGCTCTTTCTGTTCAGCGCGTTGCACGCCCTCTTCTTCGGCGACTACGACCTGGTCAACGTCCACAGTGTCGAAACGTGCTTCATCCTGCCCATCTTGCGCCTGCGCTACAAGGTCATCGCCACGGCTCACGGTCTGCTGAGCAAAGAGCCGGCCGAACTGAGCAAGTGGGGGCGGCTGAAGCCGCTGCTACGGCTGACCGAGCTGCCTTTCATGCACCTGACCAGCGCCCGCACCAGCGTCTCCAAGCCGGATAAGCTCTACCTGGAGGCGCACTACCGGCGACCCGTCGAGTACCTGCCCAACGGCATTGACGAGTTGCGGCCTGACGTGGACGCGGCGCGCGAACTGCTGGCGCAGCATGGACTGGAGCCGGGGCGCTATCTCATCTTCACCGCCGGGCGCGTCGTGCCGCGCAAGGGCTGCCACTTCGTGCTGGAGGCGCTGCGGCAGATGGACGCGGACGTCAAGCTGCTCGTCGTCGGCGACACCAGCCACGTGCCCGAATACGCCGCGCAACTGCGGGCGCTGGCCGACGACCGCGTGCGCTTCGCCGGCTTCATCTCGTCCAAAGATCTCTTGTTCGGTCTGATATACTTGTCACAGCTATTCGTCTTTCCGACGACGTATGAGGCCATGGCGATCACCTTGCTGGAGGTGTCGGCGCTGAAGACGCCGCTCATCGCCAGCGACATCCCGGAGAACCGGGAGGTGTTGCCGGAGCAGGCGTTGTTCTTCCGGTCGGCCGACGTGGCCGACCTGCGGGACAAGATGGCCTGGGCGCTGGCGCACCCGGACGAGATGGCGGCCCTGGCCGCGCGGGCGCACCAGCGCGTCGGCGAGCAGTACCGCTGGCCGGCCCTCATCGCCCGCTATGAGGAACTGTACGAGGAGCTAATCGCTGCCCGGCGCGGCCGGCCGGCCGCCCAGCGACGGGCCGTTGAGGGGAAATGAGCGCGTGGTAAGGGGTGACTTGGGACGAGCGGCCCGGCGGGCTGCCCGCAAGGTTGTTCGTAATCAACCCTTGCTACGCTGAGAGTGAGACCTGACAGGTGTCGGGCGTTGGCCGCCAACGCCCAACACCTGCCAGGTCTGGAGTGGAAAGTCGTAGGAGCACACGTAGACATGGAGCTAAGAACATATCTGTCGGTTTTGGGACGGCGCAAGTGGATCGTCCTGTTGAGTACGCTGCTAGGCGTCGCTATCGCCGCGGCGGTCACCTTCTTCTCGACGCCGCAGTACGCGGCCTCGACCACGGTGCGCGTGCTGACTGTCGGCGGCGGCTCGCTGACCGACGCCCGGCCTGACATCAACTACACCGAGCGGTTGGTCAACACTTATGCGCGCATCATCACCAGTTCCACCGTCCGCCGGCAGATTCGGGACGAGTTGGGACTGGAACAGCTGCCCATCATCTCCGTCCAGTCCATTCCCGGCACCGAGCTGCTCCGCATCACGGCCGAAGCGACTGAGCCAGAGGACGCCCGTGACATCGCCAACGCCGCGGCACAAGTGCTGATAGACCAGAACCTGGAGTTCTACAGCGGCGGCGCGGGCCAGAGCGCGCAGGAGATCCTGGGCGAGCAGCTGGCGGCGGCTGAAGAAGAGCTGAATCAGGCGCGCGCCGATTACGACGCCGCGGTACAAAATCAGGAGGAGAACCCCGGCGCGGTGACGGCCGCCAGCCAGTCCCTCGAGGTGCGCGAGCGCACCCACGCTTCCCTGCTAACCCAGTACGAGGCGGCGCGTCTGGAAGAGACTCTCCGAGCCAACTCCATCTCCGTCATTGAAGAGGCCACGGCCCCTAACCGCCCGGCCAAGCCGCGTCCCCTGGTCAACCTGGCCCTGGGTCTGGCGTCCGGTCTGGTGGTCGGCGTGGCGCTGGCCTTCCTGCGGGAGAACCTGGACACCACGCTCTACACAACCGAACAGATTGAGGGCGCCACGCAGATGGCGACCGTCGGACAGGTTCCAGCCTCCAAGGATGAGTTGAGCATTGCCCGCATCGGCAGCGGCCACTATCCGCAGCTAGAGTCGTTCCGCCGGCTGCGCACCAACATTCTGGCCTCCAGCGGCAGCGGGGCGCAGGTCGTCCTGCTGACCAGCGCCAAACGTGGCGAGGGCAAGTCAACGGTCTCGGGCAACCTGGCCGTGACCGTGGCCCAGAGCGGGCGCGAAGTGGTCATCGTCGATTGCGACCTGCGCTTGCCGACGGTGCACAAGCTGTTTGACGTGCCCAACAAGCGGGGCCTGACGAACATTTTGGCCGGCGACCTGGCTGTGGAGGAGGCCATCCTCGACACCGCCTTCACGCGTGTGCGGGTTATCACCAGCGGCCCGC
>CAZMUG010000237.1:0-3508 GCA_964569165.1 uncultured Gaiellales bacterium | reverse complement strand
CGATCGCGAGCGCGCGCGCGGGTGCCGGGAACGCCAGCAGGCCGGCGCCCTCGCGCATCGCCAGCATCCGCTCGAGGATGAGCGCCGCGTCGTGATCGTGGACGCCGCGCTCGTAGCCCTCGTCGTAGCGCTCCTGCGCCACCTGGCGCAGCTTCGCCTCGAGCGTGCTCGTGCGCGCCGCGTCGTGTAGCTCGCCGACCGTGCCGCGCGCCTCGGCCTCCGCGAGCACCGATCCGGCGAGGTGCTCGGCGCGATAGACCTCCGCGTTCTCGCTCGGCAGGTCCTGGTGCCACAGGTGCTTCGCCGCGAGCAGCCGCTCGTCGCCGATCGGCTCGTAGAAGTCGGTGCCGGCGAGGTGGATCGCGAGCCCGTCCTCGTGGGGCACGATCATCAGCTCGAGCGGCTGCTGGTTGACCGAGAACCGGTGCTCGCCGAACCGGATGAGCTCTCCGCCGCCCTCGAACAGATCCTGGCGGTCGCGCTGGCCGCGCAGCGCGTCCTGGCGTGCCGCCTTGAGCTTGGCATCGAGCTCGTCGGCGCGGACCGCCTCGCCGAGCGTGCCCATCTCCGCGACGATGTCGCGGAGCTTCTGCACCATCGCGTCGGACGCGAAGTAGGCGTTGACCTCGTCGGCCGTCGCGAGGTTCGCGGCGCGCCGCGCGACGCCCTCGAGGATCCGGGTCGCGGCCTTCTGGAGGTTCGCCGCGCGCCGCTGCCGCTCCGCCGCCAGCAGCTGCTTGCGCGCACCGACCGCGTCGACGATCTCCTCGCGCTTGGTCGCGAGCTCGGCGGTCAGCTCGTCGACGTCGGCGAACCGGCCCTCGAGCTCCTCGAGCTGGACGAGCAGGCGGGTGAGCTCGTGATCGCAGCGCTCCGGCGTATCGCACTGCGCGAGCGCCGACGCGACCGACTGCGTGAGCAGCTTGACCTGCGCACCGAACTCCGCGCGCCCCTCCTTGGTCGCGAGCTCGCGGTGGCGACCCTCGATCGTCGCGCGCGACCGGTTCACCTGGCCGAACGCGTCGGTGATGTTCTCGAGGATCACCGTGCGCTTCGTCGCGTCCTCGATCTTGAGCGACCCGATCACGTTGCCGAGCAGGTCGAGTCCCGCGGCCACCTGATCGATCTGCTCGCGAACCGGTTTGACCTCGACGGCGGTCGCCAGCTCGCCGACTCGCGCCGCCAGCGCCTGCGCTCGCCCGACGAGCTCGCCGAACGCGTCGCCCTTCGCGAGCAGCGCGACGCAGTCGGTGGTCACGCGGTCGAACGCGGCGGCGACCTCCTGCTCGAGCTGCTCGATCCGCGCGACGTCGACGAACCGGATCTCCTTCTTCGAGATCAGCTGCCCGCGTAGGCCGCGCAGGGCCGTCAGGGCCTCGAGGAACGGGTCGATGCGCTCCCAGCCCTCGCTGCGCGTCGCGCGCAGCTTCTCGGCCACGAGCTGCTCGGCGTCCACGAGCGCCTGCTGCGCCGCGAGCTCGAGCGCGACGACCTTCTCGTACTCGTCGAGGATGAGCTTCGCGCAGCTCTTGACCTCGGTGATCGAGCCCTTGAGATCGCCGGCATCGGCGTGGCCGAGCCAGTAGTAGGCGTCGGTCGCGCGCGTGGCGAGCGCGAGGATGTCCTCGAACGTCGCGCGGGCCGGCCTGTCGCTCCCCGCCAGCCGCGCGATCGACAGCGCGTCCGACAGCCCGCGCACGAGGTCCGCGTTGCCGACCTTCGCGAGGTAGCTGCCATCGGTCGGCGCGCTCGCCGCGTGCTCGGCCGACGTGAACGGCGTCTTCCACACCTGCATCGGGTGGACGCGGGTCGGCTCCGTCGAGGTCGCGCGCATGACGACGAGCTGGCCATCGGCGAACAGCGAGTAGCCGTGGCAGACGATCGGCGCGGCCACCGCCTTCTCGATCAGGTTGTACGGGCACAGCACGTACGTGCCGTCTTGCCCGCGCTGGTAGACGTAGAGCACGTCCTCGCCGTTCGGGGATCGGAGCTCGCGCTCCAGGACGTAGTCGGCGTAGTCGCCGTCGAACAGCTTGCGGTCGCCGCCGACCAGCACGTAGCCGCCGGGGAAGATCACGCCGTGGTCCTCGGGCAGGCTGCGGCAGCCGCGCTCGATGCCGTCGGCGCGGACGACCTTGCGCGAGCGGCCGTCGAACACGAGGTAGCGCCACCGGGTCTCGCGGAAGGGCAGGACCTTGAGCAGCACGAGCCCGCCGGGCTTGCCGATCTGCGCGTAGAAGATCTTGGCGTCGTCGAGCGACTGGTTCCGATCCTCCACCGGCTCGGTGTAGATGCCGTGCCCGGTCTCGGTGTTGTCCTCGACCTTGATCGTGAGGTCGCCGCTGACGCACTCGACGAACAGCGTGTCGAGGATGTTGTAGTGCGGGTGCTTGCCCGCGACCTGATCGTCGCGTGTGACCTCGCGCCACTCGAAGTCGTACGGCTGCGGGAACAGCCCGGCGTAGTCGCGGTCACCGCGGTCGTCGACGTAGTGCAGCGTGCCGTTCGGCTCGATGCGCCACTTGAGGACCTTGATGTCGCGGAACGTCGCGCCCGCCTGGAACACGGCGAGCAGGAACGTGTCGCGCTTGACGAGCTGGATCAGGCGCGCGTCGCGGTAGTAGCGGTAGAGGTTGCCGAAGTCGCGCTCGAGGTCCGGCCCGGTGAGGAACCCGCCGAGCGCGTCGATCGGCTCGGCCGCGGTGTCGTAGCCGTCCGCCGTCTTCTCGAACCGGTGCAGCGCGAGGACGTCGGAGATCCTGGTCTCGGACTTGAGCCCGAGGAACACGTCGAAACCGACGAGGAGGTGGCCGCGGACCGCGACGATGTCGACCGGCGCGCAGTTGTGCTCGGTGCGCACGCGCTCGGTCGCGACGAGCTGCGGCTCGGTGGCGCCGAACACCTGCTTGCGGCGGGTGTTCAGCGCCTCGGCGCGCTTCGCGAGCTCCGCACCCGCGGCCGCGAGCCGCGCGCGCAGCACCTCGTAGTTGCCGCCGGTGAGGGCGGCATCGACGTCGGTCGCAGCCATCGTCTCCTCCGGCCGCCTCAGCTCACCTTGTCGTCATGGACGCCGAGCTGGCGGGCCTTCTCGATCAGCGCCTGCAGCTTGGACTTCGTCGTGTCGTCGGCCTTGATCATCAGGTTGCCGAGCAGGCTCGACACGGTGAGGTCCTTGCCGCCCGCGGCGCGCGCCATCTCCTGGACGTCGGCGAGGACGTCGTGGTGGCCGTTGCCGTTGAGGTGCGGCCCCGCGAGCTTGCGCACGACGGCGGAGTTGTCGAGCACGCCATCGATCGCGTTGCCGAGGCTGACCGCCTTGACGAACCGGTCGAAGAACTGGCCGTCGCCGCCGACGATGTTGATCTTCGCCTGGTGGAATGCCTCGCGCAGGATCCGCGCCTGCGCCTCGGCGACGCCGCGCTTCGTGTCGAGCGCGCGGATCTCGACCTCCTTCTCCTTCTCCAGCTTGAGGCGGAACTCCTCGTGGCCACGGCCGACCTCGTCGAGG
>CAZMUG010000236.1:0-3541 GCA_964569165.1 uncultured Gaiellales bacterium | reverse complement strand
CGCCGGCGATGCGCGGCACGCCGCAGATCGAGGTCGCGTTCGACATCGACGCGAACGGGATCATCCACGTCAGCGCGAAGGATCTCGGCACCGGCAACGAGCAGCAGATCCGGATCGAGGGAGGCTCCGGCCTCTCCGGCGACGAGGTCGAGCGGATGATCGCGGACGCCGAGTCGCACGCGGGCGAGGCGCACAAGCTCCGAGAGCTCGCGGATGCGCGGAACGCCGGCGAGCAGCTCGCCTACCAGGTCGAGCGCACGCTCTCCGAGCACCGCGACAAGCTGCCCGAGGCCGAGGCTTCGACGATCGAGGGCAGGGTCATGGAGCTCCGGCAGGCCGTCGAGGGCTCGGATCTCGCGGACATCCGCGCGAAGACGGAGGCGCTGGAGGCGGCCTCCCGCTCGCTGTCCGACGCGATCTACGCTCAGGCCGCGTCGCAGGCGTCGGCCCAGTCGACCGGCAACGGCGGCGCCGCCGAGGACGAGGTCGTCGAGGATGCCGACTTCGAGGTGATCGACGAGGAGGAGGCGGCGAAGTCGTGAGCGACGAGCCCGGGACGGAGCAGCTCGAAGAGCGAGTCGAGGAGCCGGGGCCCGAGGCTCCGGCCCTCGACGAGCTCGCCCAGGTCGTCGCCCAGCGCGACGAGTACCTCGCGCTCGCGCAGCGCGTGCAGGCCGACTTCGACAACTACCGCAAGCGCGCCCTGCGCGACCAGGAGCGACTGGTCGCGCACGCGCACGAGCGGCTCGTGCGCGACCTCCTGCCCGTGCTCGACGACCTCGAGCGGGCGCTCGAGGCCGCCGAGCGCCACGAGGAGGCGGCGCTCGTGGACGGCGTCCGGCTGGTCGAGCGGTCGCTGCGCAGCGCCCTCGAGAAGGAGGGCCTGTCCGAGATCGCGACCGACGGGCCGTTCGACCCGCACGTGCACGAGGCGATGCTCTCCCGCTCCGACGAGGGCGCGGAGCCGGGAAGCGTGCTCGAGGTCGTCCAGCGCGGCTACCGCGTGGGTGACAGGGTCGTCCGGCCGGCGCGGGTGATCGTCGCGGCGGGGGAGGAGTAGTCATCGTCCACACGGCCGCACCCCTCGACCGGACGGCTCGTCTCGTGACGGCCGGCGTCTGGCTGCTCGCGTCCGTCCTGCTCGTCTCCGGCGTGGCCTCCCTCCGGGGCGGCGAGCGCCTGGGGGCGGCGATCCTCGTCGCCGCCGGCGTGGGGTTCCTCGTCCTGTGTGCTGCGTACCGGCGACTGCAGCCGGTCGCCTACCGCCTCGACGGCAGTGGGCTCGAGATCGAGCGCCGCGGGGTGACGGCTCGGCGCTACGAGGGCACGGTCGAGCCCTTGTCAGGGGCGCGGCTCGGCATCCGCATCGCCGGCTCGGGTGGCCTGTACGGCTACCTCGGCCGCTTTCGCCTCGTCGGAGGAGGCCACGCGCATGCGTTTCTCACGCGCCGTGCCGCCACGTCGATCGTGCGCGCCGGAACCGAGGTCGTCGCTGTCTCCCCTTCGGATCCGGACGCGTTCCTGAGCGAGGTGGAGGCCTACCGTGCCTGACCCGTACCAGGTCCTGGGCGTCGCCAGGACGGCGTCGGACGACGAGATCAAGAAGGCGTACCGGAAGCTCGCCCGCGAGCACCACCCGGACCGGAACCCGGACGATGCCGCCGCCGAGGACCGGTTCAAGGACGTCCAGGCCGCGTACGACCTGCTGTCCGACCCGGAGAAGCGACGCGCGTACGACGCGTTCGGCGCCGCCGGCCCGCGTGGCTTTCCCGGAGGCGCCGGCACGGGGGGCGTCCGCTTCGAGGAGTTCGACCTCGGCGACCTGCTCGGCGGGATGTTCGGGGGCGGTCTCGGCGGGCACCGGGGCGGAGCCCGGGGGCCGGTGCGTGGTGAGGATCTCGAGGCGCACGTCCGCATCTCGTTCGACGACTCGCTGCAGGGCGCGCAGGTCCGCATTCCCGTCGAGGTGGACACCGCCTGCTCCACCTGCCACGGGACCGGGGCGGCGCCCGGCACGTCGCCGGTGACCTGCCCCCAGTGCTCGGGTCGCGGCGTCGTCTCCGACTCCCAGGGGCTGTTCGCCCTGTCGCATCCGTGCCCGCGCTGCCAGGGAAACGGGACGATCATCGAGAGGCCGTGCGCAACCTGTCGCGGCAGCGGGCGGGAGCGGACGACGAAGCGGTACGCGGTGAAGGTCCCGGCCGGCGCGAGGACCGGCACGCGCGTGCGGCTCAAGGGCAAGGGCGGCGCGGGCCAGCGAGGAGGGCCGGCGGGCGACCTCTTCGTCGTGGTGGACGTCGAGCCCTCGAAGCTGTACGAGCGGCGCGGCGCAGACCTCGTGCTCGAGGTCCCGGTCACCTACGCTGAGGCCGCGCTCGGCGCGAGCGTCGAGATCCCGACGCCCGACGGGCCGGTGTCGCTGAAGGTGCCGTCCGGGACGGAGGGCGGGAAGCTCCTGCGCGTCAAGGGTCGTGGCGCTCCGCGCCTGAAGGGCTCGGGCCGCGGCGACCTGCTCGCGCGGGTGAAGGTGACCGTGCCGTCGAAGCTGACGAAGGCGGAGCGCGAAGCGCTCGAGGGCTACCGGAAGGTGTCGCGTGAGTCGCCGCGCGAGCGCTTCGCCGAGGTCGTGTGATGCCCGAGCGCCCGCGGTACATGATCTCCGTCGCGGCCGAGCTCGTCGGTATGCACCCGCAGACGCTGCGGCTGTACGAGGCAAAGGGCCTCGTCCGCCCGGCACGGACGCCGGGCGGGACCAGGCTGTACTCGGACGCCGACGTCGAGCGGCTCCGGCTCATCCAGCGACTGACGACCGAGCTCGGCCTCAACCTGGCCGGCGTCGAGCACGTGCTCCGGCTCGAGGACGAGCTGCGACGGGCGCGCGCTCGGACGGAGCGGCTCGAGCGCGAGCTGCGCGCCGAGATCGCGGCCGTCCACCGCTCGTACAAGCGGGAGATCGTCCTCTATCGAGCATCCCAGCACCCGGCGCGGAGGCCGTGACATGGACTTCAACAGGCTGACACTCAAGTCGCAGGAGGCGATCGCGGGTGCGCAGGAGCTCGCGCGGCGCGAGGGCAACCCGGAGCTCACGCCCGACCACCTGGCGCTCGCGCTCCTCGACCAGGAGCTCGTGCGCACGCTCGTCCAGCGGTCCGGCGCGGACGCCGCATCGCTGCGCGCGGAGGCCGAGGCCCGGCTCGCGCAGCAGCCCAGGGTCGCCGGCTCGGGGCAGCAGCCGCAGGCAGCGGTTGCGCTCTCGCGGGCTCTCGACCGTGCGTTCGACGAGATGCGCGGGCTCGGTGACGACTATGTCTCGGTCGAGCACCTGCTGCTTGCGCTCGAGCTCGTGCCGCGCGATGCCGTGCTCGGGGCGCTGAAGGAGGTCCGGGGCGGACAGCGGGTCACGTCCCAGGACCCCGAGGGCTCGTACCAGGCGCTCGAGAAGTACGGCCGCGACCTGACTGCGCTGGCCGAGGCCGGCAAGCTCGACCCCGTCGTCGGGCGCGACGAGGAGATCCGGCGGGTGATCCAGGTCCTCTCGCGG
>CAZMUG010000235.1:0-3581 GCA_964569165.1 uncultured Gaiellales bacterium | reverse complement strand
ACGCGACGATCATCTTGATCGCGCCGGGGTCCTTCAGCATCCCGTTGGCGACGTTGTTGGTCACCACGCCGCTGCCGGGCTTCGCCCGCATCATCGCCGGCATGTCCTTGGCGCCGCGGCCGTCGATCTTCTTCAGCTTGCCGCCGGCCTTGGCGACGTCGTCCAGGTAGTCGTCGTACTTCGGGAACTTGCCGGTCGGCACCTTGCCTCCCTCGAGCACGCCGCCGGGAACGTCGATGGACCCCACCACCCCGTTCAGGGCGTGGACGGCCATCGATGCGTAGGTGCCGCGCGGGTTCATGCCGACGCCCGGCCCCATCCACACGGCCGTCTTCGGCGCCGCCTTGCCCATCGTGCGGGCGACGCGGACGATCTGGTCCGCCGGGATCAGCGTCTCCTTCTCCGCCCACGCCGGCGTGCGGTCCTTGAGCTCCAGGTTCCACCACTTCACGAGGCCGTGGGTTTCCTTTTCCGCGAAGGCGGCTTCGTCGACCGTGCGGCCGGCGACGAACAGGTTCTTGCCGTCCTTGAAGTCGCCGACGAACTCGCGGTTCCACAGGCCTTCCACCAGCAGCACGTGGGCGATGGCGCCGGCCAGCGCGCCGTCGGTGCCGGGCTTGATCGGCAGCCATTCGTGCGCCTTCGCCGCCGACGTGGACATGCGCGGATCCACGACGATGATCTTGCCGCGGCTCATGATCGAACCGAACTGGTGGATGGTGTTGGGCACCTGCCGGTTGGAGGCCAGCGGGTCGCAGCCCCAGATCACCAGGCACTGCACGTTGTTGAGGTCGTAGTCGCGATAGCCGAAGTAGCCCTGGGTCAGGCCCGGGCCCATTTTCTCGGCCTCGGCGCAGATCGCGCTGTGCGAGATGCTGTTGGGCGTGCCGAACACCTTGCCCACGGTGCCGTACAGGAGCGCCGTGCTGGTGGGGGAATAGCGGCCGCGCGTATAGAGCAGCTTGTGCGCTTCGCCGTTCTTGCGCAGCTCCATCATCTTGTCGGCGATCAGGTTCAGCGCCTCGTCCCAGCTGATCGGGACGAACTTGGGATCGACGCCGCGACCCTTCACCGGGTTGGTGCGCTTGAGCGGGGTCTTGACGCGGTCCGGGTCGTACGCCTGCTGCGGGATCAGGTGACCGCGCGGGCAGACGTAGCCGTGGTTGGTGGTGCTCAGCGGATTGCCCCGCACCTTGGTCGCGCGGCCGTCCTGCACGAACACCTGGATGGCGCACCACTGGGTACACCCCTGGCACGTGCTGGCTTTCCATTCGCCCTTCGCCGGCCCCGCGGCCTTGGGCTTGCGCAGCGCCATCGCGCTGGTTTCGGGGGACTCGGGCTGCGTCGCGCAGCCGGCCGCGAGCAAGCCGGCGCTGGTCGCCGACGCCTGCAGAAAAGCCCGTCTCGTCAGTTTCATCTCAGCTTCTCCTTGCCAGTGATCGAACCCGATTGCGTTGGAACGAGAGATCACGTGCAGATTGCTTGGCCTAGCGCATCGTCACTTTGACGTACGTCAAACGACCTATTGATCAGCCAACGCTGATTTGCACTCGGGATGCGCACGGCTGTCGCGCATCGCGAAATTACCGATGGAGGAGGTCGGGATTGGGCGGTCGCGCCCCCCGCGCGACCGGTCGCGGCGAGCGACCCGGCGGCGATCGGGCGCCGCGCGGCCGGGCAGGGTGTAACGGCTGACGTTACTCGAAGGGCATCAAGCGCGCATCGCGGCGCACAGCGCGATGTTGGCGCGATGGGATTGCAGCATGCGCTCGAGCGCGTCGCGCGTGCAGGGATCGGCCACGCGCGGCAGCGCGCGCTCGATGCGGCAAGCGATCCACTGCTGGCCGGCGATGAGGACGTCCAATCGACGGTTCCGGTCGGCGTCGGCTTCGCTCGCGGCAGGCACTTCGCCGGGCGCGGCGGCCGGATCGCCGCCGGCGCTGCGGAGCAGCTCGTCCAGCACCTGGCAGTGATGCTCGGCGTCGTGGCGGATCAGGCGCAGCCGCAGCCATGCGTCGCCGCCGACTGCAAACGCCGCGAGGTGGGTGCCGAGCATGCGCACGCCCGTGCGTTGCGCCCCCAGCAGGGTTGCAAGCAGTACGCGCAGCTCCTCGCGCGACATCGGCGGCGGCGGCGAGACCTCGTCGGCCTGCGCGCGCCCGCTCGCCGGCGCTCCGGTGTCGGGCGAGCGTGAGCGCACCACTGCTTCCGCGAGCCAGGCGGCCGTCGCGAAGTCGTCCACCAGCACCAGCCCCTCGGCGCCGACGTAGTGGATGCCGGCCTCGGTGACGATGAAGTCCATCGGCACGTCGTGCGGCTGCGGGTAGATCGTGTCGAGGCGGCATGCCTCGTACGCGACGCCGATCTTGAGCGGCTGCGGCGCAGCCGCGGCCAGCGTGCGGTCGAAATAGCCGCCGCCGTAGCCGAGCCGGTAGCCGAGCGGGCCGAAGCCGATCGGCGGGATCAGCAGCGCGTCGGGGGCAACGGCGGGGCCGTCCGGCACCGGCAGGCCGAACACGCCGGGCGTGACGGGCTTGCCGGGCCACCACTCGCGGAACTCGAGCGGCGCGGCTTTCGCGACCACCGCGGGCAGGGCGGCCCGCGCGCCGCGCTCGCGGAACCAGCGCACCGCGAAGCGGGGGTCGAACTCGCCCTTGTACGGCCAGCAGAAGCCGATCAGCGCATGCTCGAGCCGCGGAAAGCCGCGGATCAGGAGCTGCGTGATGCGCTCGTTCCAGCGCCGGCGCAGGTCCTCGGGAATCGCGCTGCGCCGCGCCAGCAGCTCGCGGCGCTTGTCGCGGCGCCAGGCTGCGACGTCGGGCGGAGGGACGAGGGGCCTCGCTGCGGTCATTCGAACGCGTCCAGGTCCGGCACGAAGAAGCGCCCCTTGAGGGAGACCAGCTCGGCGCGGTGCAGCTCGGCGAGCTTCGCGACCACGCGCTCGCCCTTGGCGGTGAGCCTGAGCTCGACGCGGCGGCGGTCGTCGCGGCCGGGCGCGCGGGTCAGCAAGCCAAGCGCCTCGCAGCGCGAGACCAGCGCCACCACGCCGTGGTGCTGCGCCTGCAGCCGCTCCGCCAGCTCGCCGACGGTGGCCCAGTCGCGGCCGGGGTAGCCCTTGATCTGCAGCAGCAGCTGGTACTGCAGGGGCGTGAGCCCATGGCGGCGCGCCGCCGCCTCGCTGAAGCGCAGGAAGCGGCGCAGCTGGTAGCGGAAATCGGCCAGCGTCTCGAAGTCGCGCTTGGTGACGACGGGGTCGGGCATGATGCGGCTAACATATCACACCGTGATACGAGGTGCAGCAGGCGCTTTACGCCGGCCCGCGTACTGGGCAAAAATACAGCATGAGCGACGGCGCCCCGAAACCGGCCGGCAGCGCCCGCAAGGGCCGCGGCGCGACGCTGAACCTGCAGGGCCGCTTCGAGCGCCTCGGCCGCGAGGCGTTCGACGACGGCTGGCAGCGCGCGGACGACTACTAGGCGCCGCGGCCGAAGACGATCGTCACGGAGGAGCAGGCGAAGTCGATCATCGCGCGCAACGACACGCCCGACATCACGTTCGAGCAGTCTATCAACCCGTACCGC
>CAZMUG010000234.1:0-3581 GCA_964569165.1 uncultured Gaiellales bacterium | reverse complement strand
GCGGGCAGCGCAGGCAGGCCGGGCACGTCGTCCCATGACGATACGAGCACGAGTGTTCCGCCCAGACATGCGGTCATACCGACCCAGGTCCAGCCGACCCGGAGCCCGAAGCGGTCGGCAGCCGCGAGGAAGAGCGCGAAGAAGAGGACGTCGGGCGGGCCCACGTTCACCGTCGGGGCACCGCCCGGGTCGGGGAGCTCGACGGAGATCCGCTCGAAGATCCCCGGGCGCTCGTCGATCACGTACTCCGTCGGGCCGGCAGCGACGGACCAGATGTCGACCCACGGCACGAGCACCGCGACGAGCGTGATCCACCACAGCTCCTCGAAGAGCGCGAGAAACGCGAACCCGGCAAGTGCGTACCCGGCGAGCTTGGCGACGTTCGCCGCCGAGCCGGCGCCGGCGGCCTCGAGGGCGAGAGCCAGACCGCCGGCAAGGACCGCCCCGGCGAGCGGGGCCCGGACTCCCGGCCGTGCAAGCGGAAGCGCCAGCCAGATCGGCGCCATGAACGCCGGCAACACGAGGGCGGAGAGGACCGCGACGTCCAGGCCGTCCGGGAGCTCCGGGAGCAGGGGGGCGAGCGCGCAGTAGGCGGCGAGCCCACCGAGGGCGAGGGTGAGTGCGACCCCCTGGCGCCGCGTCAGTACGGAGGCTGCTCCGCCCACCACGGACCGAGTGCCTTGAACGCGTTCCAGAACGCCGTCTTCTCCTGCTGCTCGTCCAGGGACTCGTCGATGTCGGGCGTGACGAGGGCCTCGATCGTGGGTGTGAACCGCTGCACCGCACCCGGCGCCGATTCCCCGAGCGGGTCTGCGAGCGGGAACCGGAGCTCGTCGAGGAACGAGACGGTCTTCTCGCCCATTGCCACGATCAGCTTCGGCTGCACGATGTGGAGCTCGCGCGTGAGCCAGGCCCGCGCGTCGGCGGCGCTCTCCGTGCCGAACTTGAAGCAGTTCGTCCCGTAGACCGCGAGCGGATCGACGTGCAGGCGCTGGAGCGACTTGAGGATGGCCTGGCCGGAGCGGCCGAAGAACGCGACCCCTTCCTGGATCTCCGAGGCCTGGGGAGCGTGCTTCAGCATGAAGACGTCTGCCAGCGGGTGCCCCGAGCCGAGGACGGGGACGCGCAGCTCGTCACCTGCGCGCGCGAGCTCGTCGCCGAGCTCGTTGATCTCGGAGATGGCCTTCTTCAGGTAGCGCTCGTAGATCTCGTCGGTCGGCACGGGCAGCGGCACGGAGTCCCGGGACCTTCGTCCTCAGCGGACCTTTTCCTTGACCTGCGCCACCCACTTCAGGGACTGGAGGTAGGCCAGGGACTTCGGCCGCCGCAGCACCTCCGCGGTCCGCAGTGAGAGCAGGAACTCCTCCGGCCCGTGGAATCGCCGCATCCGGACCGCGCCCGTCCCCACTCCCTGGAGGACGTGGGCGTCCGAGCCGGCGCCCTGCAGCAGCCGGTACTTCCGCGCGAAGCGGAGCGCCTCGTCGTTGAACGACTCGCGCAGGAGCCGAGCGTTGAAGACCTCGAGCACGTCGATCTCGTGGACGTGGCGGTGGAGCGTAGCCGGATCCGGGATCGCATGGAGGCGGTCGAAGGGGTGGGGGAGGTAGACGACGCCGCCCTGCTCCCTGATCGCGGCAACCGTGTCCGCGAACGACATGCCGCGCGGAATCTCCTCGCGGAGGAAGAGCCCGATGATCTCGCCCTGGCCGTCGGTCTTGACCTCCTCTCCCGGGATGACGGCGAGATCGCGGCCGCGCGCGAGCTCGACGGCCTCCAGCGCCCCGCCGAAGACGTTGTGGTCCGTGACCGCGATGCCGCCGAGCCCGATCGACTCGGCATGGTCGAGGAGGTCGGCCGTACCCGTGGAGCAGTCGTGCGACCACTCGGTGTGCATGTGGAGGTCGACGACGATCCAGTCGCGATCAGCGAGGGGATCGGCCGTCCCCGGAGGACGACGGCGGTGCGGCTTCCCGGCGAGCCCGCCGTAGACGGTCTCGAGAGCCGCCGCCAGGCGGTCGAAGCTCGCCTCCTCGGCGTGCGAACGCCCTCTGGACGCTCGCTCTGCACGAGCCTCGCCGCTCCGCATCAGCACCGCCAGCTCGGCCTCGACGTCCTCCAGCGCGCGGCCGTCGCTCGAGATCACCGCGGCTCCGGCACTCGCCGCCTCGAGCGACAGGCGCTCGTCCCCATCGGGCGCGGCGACGAAGATCGCGGCCTCCCGGAGGATCTCGGCGCGCTGCGCCTGCGTTCGTGCTCGCCTGACGTGCGCCCGCGGCCGGAGCGTGCGCGGTATCGCCGGACGGAACCCGAGCGGCTTGGCGTGCACGAGGACGAGCTCCCACCCGCCGTCGTCGCGGACGGCCCGGATGACCGCTCTCGTCACCGGCCGCCCTCCGGGCTCGAGCTCCACCGCGACGACCTTCCGCTTGCGAGCCGGGCGGAAGACGTTCGTGTCCACGCCGAGCGGGACGATCGAATAGTCGCCGTGAAACCGATCGCCGGCGGCGTCCGCGATCTCGGGGGAGGTGGCGAGAAGCGCATCCACGCGGGCGCGGAAGCGGTCCCGGCGCGCACGGCCCGGCGGGTATCCGAGTCGGTGGGTCGAGAGGAACGTGGCGACCGTGAGCGTGTCGGCGGTCGTGAGCGCGACGTAGGAAAGGCTCGGCACGGCGGGCTCGAAGCCGTGAACGACGTCGAACTCGTCGCGCGAGAGCGCGAGCCGGAGATTCGCTCGCATGCCTACCGGAACGCCGAGGCTCGTCCTTCGCGAGACGGGTATCGACGGGCCGACCGCGATCACCTCGGCGCGCTCTCCGCCCGCGAGCGCTCGCCGTCCCGCCTGCAGGTCACGGCCGCGTGTCGAGGGTGCGAGGACGGTCACGTCGTGACCGAGGCGCCGGAGCGCTGCAGCCGCTCCCTCCACGTGCGCGTTCACGGTGTGCGGCTGCGACCAGGCGAACGGGGTGACGAAGCAGATCCGGAGGCTCACCCGCTGCAAGTTACAACTTGTAACTTGCGCTCATGGCCGAGGTCGAGATCAAGGTGCGTGAGAACGGCCCGTACAAGGTGACCGGCCCCGTTCGCGTCGTCGACTCCGACGGGAGGGAGTTCGTGCTCCCGGAGGGGAGCTCGATCGTCCTCTGTCGCTGCGGGCACTCGCAGACGAAGCCGTTCTGCGACAAGTCGCATCGGCGCGTCGGCTTCGTCGCCGACGACGTCGCGCCGCGCGTCGGAGACTAGGCTCGGCGGCGGAGCGCGAGACGCTCGCCGCGCGCGAGCCGCGGGTCGAGCCCGTCCGGCGCACGGGTCGCGACCAGCTCGATCCCGTCGAGCTCGGCGAGCACCCGCTCCTCCGGACCGTCCACCGACGTCGAGAACCGCTGGAGCACCGGCGCGAGGAAGTAACAGAGGCCGGACAGGATCCAGAGGACAGCGAGCACCTTGACGTACGCGTCGTCCTCCGGCTCGGTCCAGATGCCCGCGACGGAGAGCGCTGCCGCGCAGGCTGCGAAGCCGACGGCGGCCCAGGCGAGGCTCGTTGCGAGCCGTCCGCGCGCGAGCAGGAGCCCGGTTGCCGCAAC
>CAZMUG010000233.1:0-3594 GCA_964569165.1 uncultured Gaiellales bacterium | reverse complement strand
GCCGCTCATGGCCTAAACCACGACCGACAAAGGGCCTCGAGGGCTGGGGCCACCCAACACAGGGATGCACCTGATCCGCCAACCGATGCCGAAACGGCCCAGGGCTCGGGGCAACACGTCACCTGCTCGGTCAATCAGGTCTGCTGTGCGAAGGTTGCCCGTGGGCCAATGACACCCTGCGCATGCCGGCGCTGTCGCCCGCATGGCACCGCTGCTGCTGTGCTCAAAGCCAACAGCCGACCACGCATCACGGGGTGCACCAGATTGCGGACTACCGACGAAACACAACAGTGCAAAGCTCTGGCGCACCATGCTTTAAGCACACCAAATATTGTCGTTCGAGCTGCAGGGCGTGCAATTTCCTCGCCGGACAAAAAACAAAAGGGCTTCGCATATCCCCATTCTTTGCGCGCCACGAAATCCATTTTTTGACATAACAGTGCCGTCGTTAGGCAATTGACGCAAATTTGGCCAAAGATTATTGCTATCGGTATTCATCCGCTCTATAATTTATCACTTATGAAGAAGGTGTTATATTTTATAAATGCTCTCGAAAACGGCGGCGCCGAGAACGGCCTCGCAACGCTTGTTAAGCATGGATTTTTTCCGCCGAACGTCGACTTGCGGATAACAGCTCTATCGCGCGGCGATTCGGACTTGGCTGATTCGTTAACAAAAGTCGCCTCACTCACCGTGTACACAAAATGCAACCGATTGACATTTACCGCTTTTGCCATCGCATTCGTGAGAATGCCGCTGACTATGCTGAAGGTGCGGCCGGACATTGTAATCCTATCGTTAGCTCAAGCTAATATTCTCGGTCGTTTTTGGTCGATTTTCTTCCCGTCAGTCCACCTGGTTGCTTTTGAGCACCTAGCCGCCACCAGTTCCCCATCCATTAAACACAGCCTTTATAATTCGCTCAACCGCCTCTTGAGTTTTCGCGTTGATTCTCTCTGGGCAGACTCCGACGCTACGCTCGTCAGCGTGCGCCAGAACTACCCATCCAACATCGCGTGTCACTCCGTCCCATTGTTCGTTGCTCCAAATCCGCTCCCCCCTAGCCGTCTGTTGGACGCGTCTGAACCGTTCACTATCATAACCGCCTGTCGCCTCGTGCCACGTAAGCGGGTCATCGACATTGTATCCGTCATCCCTGAACTTCGTTCCAAGGGAATAGATGCCCGCATGGTGATCTACGGCGACGGACCAGACCGGAAGAACCTGAGCGACGCGGCGCAGCGCCTCGGTATTTCCGACCGCGTCACGATAGCTGGCCACGTCAGAAATTGGCACGCTGTTGCTGCGGGCCACGTTTTCGTAACATTCAGCAACAACGAGGGTCTCTGCATCTCGAATCTCGAAGCGATGTCGATCGGCCTGCCTTTGGTCACAACGCCCGTTGGCGCGATCGAAGAGTATGCATTTGACGGAACCACCGCCTGCATTGTCACTACGAGGGACAGCCTTCGCTTCGCACTCATCGTTGCAGCGAAAAATCCTGCCCTGGCACACCAAAACGCTCTGATGGCCCGCTCCTTCATTCAACGGAAATACTCTGCTGCAAGTCTACGCGCTTTAGGGCTGTCGATATTCTCCGACTCCTCCCACGCGCAATAGTGACCTTTCAGCATCCCCTCATTTTCCTCTCATGCAAAAGCTGACTGCTCTGCTCAGCAACAGCGTGTCGCAGCTTATTGACGCTGAAAGGTCGGCCGCCGGACCTGCCTTGCCCCTAGAAGGCTGGATCGTCAACGACCTGCGCTCCGCTCGAGACACCGCGCTTGGATCTGTGTCCATGCCTTAGATTGAACACCCCCTGCCACACAGAGCTTGCCTGCGGTCTGTCGATCCTAGCGGAGCGTTTCCACGCCGCAAGGTCGGCGGCTGAGGCCGCCTTCCTCCCTCACGCTGTTCGGGCCCCGACATCGTCCGCTCAGTCCCATGGGCGGGGTGCGGCGCGGACCCTCGCTCCGGCTCACGGATCTCCACCGCACGGCAAGGCAATAGCGCCACGCCACGAGCGGACTGGAGCGCTCCATGACTGCCACTTGCAAACGCGACGTCCATGCCGACGTCACCGCGAAGATCGTTGCTGCGATCGAATCCAACCCTGGCCAGCCGCAGATGCCTTGGCATCGGGCCACCGCACCGCTGGTGCTGCCGTTCAACATCGACTCCGGCAATGCCTATCAAGGCATCAACATCGTCACCCTCTGGGTGGCCGCCGAACAGGCGGGCTATACCTCCAACGTCTGGGGCACCTACAAACAGTGGCAGGCCAAGGACTGCCAGGTGCGCAAGGGCGAGAAGTCCTCTCTCGTCGTGTTCTACAAGGAATACGAGACCCAGCCCGATCCCAACACCACCGACGACGACGGCAAGCGCCGTGTCGCCAGGGCGTCCTATGCGTTCAACGCCGAACAGGTGGACGGTTTCACGCCCCCGCCCCCTCCGGCCGATCTCGGCCCCATTCACCGCATCGCCAGTGTCGATGCGTTCGTCACCGCCACCGGCGCTCACATCCTGCATGGTGGCAGCCGCGCCTACTATCGCCCCGCGACGGATTGCATTCATCTGCCGGATGAGGGGCTATTCACCGGCACCGCCACCATGGACCGCAGCGAGAGCTACTTCGCCGTGCTGCTGCACGAGCTGACGCACTGGTCGGGTGTCGAGAAGCGCCTCAACCGTCAGCTCGGCAAGCGCTTCGGCGACAATGCCTATGCCATGGAGGAGATGGTCGCCGAGTTGGGCGCTGCCATGCTGTGCGCCGAGCTCGGTATCACCGCCGAGCCGCGTCTCGATCATGCCCAGTACATCGCCCACTGGCTGGAGATTCTGAAGAGCGACAACCGCGCCATCTTTGCCGCCGCCGCCAAGGCCAGCGAGGCCGTGCGGTTCCTGAAGTCGTTCTCCGGCGGGGAGGTCTGACCATGGCCAAGCGTCCCGCCAAACCCGCCCGCAAGCCCGCCAAGGCCGCTCGCGCCGCCAAACCGGCGAGGCCGAAGCGCGCCGCCGCCAAAACCACTGCCACGTTCGTCTGGCGGCACCTCAAGCTGCGCGCCACCCACACGCCCAACTATATCAACGCCGGCTGGAGCCACATCGAGCTGCACGTGCTGGCGCCAAAAGGCGCCCCCTGCCCCATCACCACGACGGGCTATCTGTCGCATTTCCTGGACGCGGCAGAGCTGGCCAGTGCCAGCGGTCCGGTCGCGTTCTTCACCGCCTGGCTGGATCGCACTGCCCAGACCAAGGCGTGGGCCAAGGCCGAGGCCAAGTGGCGGCAGCTGGAGCTGTTCGACGCTTTGCCTGAGTTTCCACCCTAATACCTATGTCGACGCGGTAATTCCGTCCGGTCTTGTTCGCCCCAAGCCTCCCTCTACTACGTTACTTGCGCGGCCTGCCTCCACCCCAAGGCCATCGACCGTTCCGTTGCGCTCACGCTCGCGTTCGTCCGAAGCTCCCAGCCAGCTCACTACGTCCGGAGCTGAAGATGCTGCTGCCGAAGCCATCGGGTCGAGATTGGCAGGCCGTGACCCGAAGGCGAACTTTGGGATACGGAACTTCTTCCTTAGCACATCGTCCGCT
>CAZMUG010000232.1:0-3654 GCA_964569165.1 uncultured Gaiellales bacterium | reverse complement strand
TCGAGCTCCGCGGACGGGATCCGGTCGAGCATCGACGCGCTGAAGGCGGGCGCCGAGAAGGCCGCCGCTGCGAGCTCCCCGCAGGAGTTCCTGCAGGCCCTCGTGGCACTCGCGCCGCAGTTCCAGCAGCTCCTCTCGGAGGCCTCGACCACGATCGGCCACCTGCAGGACGCGGATGTCGCCGGTGAGGCGCAGGCCGAGGTGCAGTCCGCGTTCGCGGATGCGGAGCCCTGCCAGGCGCTCCGGAGCGAGGGTTAAGAACTCGCAATCCGGGCGCCGGGCTTCGCGGCCCCGCGAGGGCGGCGGCTAGGATCCGGCCCATGCAAGCGTTCCTCCTCGCCTTCGTGGTGCCGATGATCATCGGCTTCTGGGCGCAGCACCGGGTCAAGAGCACGTTCGCGCGCAACCTCCAGATCCCGGTGGCGAACGGCCTGACAGGAGCGCAGGTCGCGCGGCAGATCCTCGACCGCAACGGTCTCCACGAGGTGCCGGTGGAGCAGGCGCCGGGCTCGCTCACCGACCACTACGACCCGCGGAGCCGCTCGGTGCACCTCTCCGAGCCGGTGTACAACGGCGTCTCGGTCGCCTCGACCGCCGTCGGCGCGCACGAGGTCGGGCACGCCATCCAGCACGCGCAGGCGTACGGCTTCTTCCGCTTCCGCAGCGCCCTCTTCCCGGCGGTGCAGTTCGCCTCGAACATGTGGATGCTCCTGCTCTTCGGGGGGATCATCCTCGGCGTCCTCCAGCTCGCCTACCTCGGCGTCGCGCTCTTCGCGATCGCCGTCCTCTTCCAGCTCGTGACCCTCCCGGTCGAGTTCGACGCCTCGCGGCGCGCGAAGGCGCAGCTCTCCGACCTCGGCCTGGTGGCGTCCAACGAGGCGGCGGGGGTCAAGAGCACGCTCACGGCCGCTGCCTGGACGTACGTCGCCGCAGCGCTCGCATCGGTCGCGATGCTCCTGTACTACCTGTCGATGCTGCGCCGCTAGGCCTCGCGCGGCATCCAGCCGAACCGACGCAGCGCGACCAGAAGCCCGGCAACGCCCCACGCGGCGACGACCGCGAGCGCGCCCGGGTCGGAGAGGAGCGAGTCGCCGCGGAGGTACGCGCCGTTGACGAGGTCGAGGTAGTAGGTGAGCGGGAGGACGTCCGCGACCGCCTGCAGGAACGCCGGGAAGTCGCGCGTGGGGCCGAACGATCCCGAGAGGAAGGCCATCGGCAGCACGATCACGTTGACGACGGCGGACACGCCCTCGGCCGAGCGGATGAGCGCTGCCGCGCCGACGCCGAGGCCGGCGAACGAGAGCGCTCCCACGATCACCGCGCCGACGAGCCCGGCCCAGTTCTCCGGCATGCTCGCGCCGAACGCGAGGCGGCCGAGCGCGACGAGCGCGAGGGTCTGGAGGGCGAACGTCGCCATCGTCGAGAGCAGCACTGCCGCGATGTACGTCGCGGGCGGGAGCGGGGTGGCGCGGATGCGCTTGAGGAGGCCCGCCTCGCGTCGGGTGACGAGGATGATCGCGAGGCCGGCGAACGCCGTGTTCGCCGCGCCGTAGCCGATCAGGCCGGCGAGCAGCACGTCCTGTGCGGGCACCCCGTCGATCTCGTCGCCGTAGACGGATCCGAGAAGTGCGTACAGGAGGAGCGGGAAGATGAAGATGAACACGGCCGCCTCACGGCTCCGCCAGAAGAGCCGCTGCTCGTACCGGAGCTGGTGGAGCAGCAGCGTCATCCCTCGGCTCCCTCTGCGCTCGGCTCGTCCTCGCCGACGAGGTCGAGGTAGACGTCCTCGAGCGTCGGCCTGCGGACCTCGAGGTGGTCGAGCTCGCGGCCCGCGGCCAGTGCCTCGGTCGTGAGCTCGTGCAGCACGCGCGTCGGCTCGTCCGTCTCGACGACCACGGGGCGCCCGTCCGCCCGGTAGCGGATCTCGGTCACGGCGGTGCCGCCGATCAGCTCGGCCGGCGTGCCCAGGGCGACGATCAGGCCCGCGCGGATCACGGCCACGCGGTCGGCGAGCTGCTGCGCCTCGTCGAGGTAGTGCGTCGTGAGGAGGATCGTCTTCCCGAGCGTGCGCAGCGTACGGACGAGCTCCCACGCCGACCGGCGCGCCGCGGGGTCGAACCCCGTCGTCGGCTCGTCCAGGAAGACGAGGTCGGGGTCGCCGACGAGCGCGACGCCGAGGTCGAGCCGCCGCTTCTGGCCGCCGGAGAGCGTCTTCACACGTGCGTCCCGCTTCTCCGTCAGGCCGACGAGCTCCACGACCTCGTCCACGTCTCGCGGCCGCGCGTAGTACCCGGCGAAGAGCCGGTGGGTCTCGCGGACGGTGAGCTGCGGGCTCAGCTCGGACTGCTGGAGGACGACGCCGATTCGCTCCCGCAGCGCCCTCGGCGCATCTCCCGGGTCGTGCCCGAGGACGGTTGCCTCGCCGCCGTCGCGCCGGCGGTATCCCTCCAGGATCTCGACCGTCGTCGTCTTGCCGGCGCCGTTCGGGCCGAGGAGCCCGAAGACCTCGCCTTCGGCCACTTCGAAGTCGACGCCGCGCAGCGCCTCGACGCCGTCGTAGGACTTCCGCAGGCCACGGACGACGATCGCGCTCGCCACGTCCGGGGACGATATGCGCACGGCGCTAGGGTGGGCGGCGGTGCCGACCCTTCGCTACGTGGTCGTCGACGTCTTCACGGACCAGCCGTTCTCCGGGAACCAGCTCGCCGTCTTCACCGACGCGCGGGGCCAGGACGCGGAGACGATGCAGGCGCTCGCGCGGGAGATCGGCTTCTCGGAAACCGTTTTCGTCCTCCCCGCCGAGGCGGGTGGCACGGTCCGGGTCCGGATCTTCACCCCGGCGAGCGAGCTCCCGTTCGCGGGCCATCCGCTTCTCGGGGCGGCGTGGGTGCTCGCGTCACCGCTACAGCGCGCGGTCGTGGAGCTGGAGACGGGAAGCGGCATCGTGCCGGTGACGGTCGACCGCGACGAGTCCGGCGCGCTCGTTTTCGGGCGCATGCTGCAGCCCGTGCCGACGACGGAGCCGTACTCGCGGGCCGACGAGCTCCTGGCCGCACTCGGCGTACGGGAGTCGCTGCTGCCCGTCGAACGGTACGACAACGGCCCGTTGCACACGTTCGTCGTCCTCGGGTCGCGTCGGGCCGTTGCCGAGCTCGACCCCGATCTCGCCGCGCTGCGCCGGCTCGAGGTGAACGCCAGCTGCCTCGCGGGTGAGGGGACGTCCTGGAAGAGCCGGATGTTCGCTCCCGCGCTCGGGGTCCCGGAGGATCCGGCGACCGGCTCCGCGGCGGGCCCTCTCGTCTGCCATCTCTGCCGGCACGGGCTCGTGCCCTGGGGCGCGGAGGTCGTCGTCTCCCAGGGCGAGGAGCTCGGCCGCCCGTCCACGCTGTACGCGCGGGCGGAGGGCGGGCCGGGCGGGATCGAGCGCGTGGAGGTCGGCGGCAGCGCCGTCGTCGTCGCCCGCGGCGAGTTCCGGATCTAAGGTGCGGCGAGAAAGGCCGCGACCGTCGCCGCCGCGACGCGCGCCGCCTCGACCGGCCCCGCTCCGGCTGCGCGTTGGACGAGGTACGTGACCGAATAGGTGTCGCCGGCGCCCGTGGGGTCCACTGTGCCCTCGACGGGCACCGCCGGGATGTACTCCATGACCTCGGGCGT
>CAZMUG010000231.1:0-3663 GCA_964569165.1 uncultured Gaiellales bacterium | reverse complement strand
CAGCAGTACCTCGAGGCGAACCCGCTGGGCTACTGCGGGCTCGGCGGCACGGGCGTCGCCTGCCCGGTCGGCACCGGCGTCACCGCCTCGGGCTGAGCGCGGCCCGGGCTCTCCCTACGGGACCGCCTCGACCGAGGCCGCGACCTCGCCGCGCCCCGGCTTCTCGGTCGTGATCCCGGCGCCTCCTGCCCCGCCGAGCCGCACGGCCAGGTAGATCGGCAGGATCGACGCGAGCAGGACGAACAGCGCGACCACGTTCACGATCGGGAAGTCGTCCGGCCGGCTGAGCGTCGCGAAGATCCAGACGGGCAGCGTCTGCTGCGCGCCGGCGGTGAAGATCGTCACGATCACCTCGTCGAACGAGAGCGCGAACGCGAGCAGCCCCCCGGCGAGCATCGCCGTCTTCAGCTGGGGGAAGAGGACGTGCCTGAACGTCTGCCAGTTGTCCGCCCCGAGGTCGGCCGACGCCTCGTCCAGGTTGCCTGCCGTCCGCCGGATGCGGGCGATGACGTTGTTGTAGATCACGACGATGCAGAAGGTCGCGTGCCCGATCACGATCGTCATGAGGCCGAACGTGAACCCCAGCGGGCCGAGGACGTCGATGATCGTCGCCTGCAGCGCCAGGCCGGTCACGATCCCCGGGAGCGCGATCGGAAGGATCACGGCGAAGGTGATCACCTCGCGCCCGAAGAACCGGTACCGCGCGACCGCCATGGACGCGAGCGTCCCGAGCACGAGCGCGGTCGCGGTGGCGCCGAGCGCCGCCAAGACCGAGTTCTTCAGGGCCTCCCGCACCGCCTCGTCGTGGTAGGCGACCGAGAACCACTTCGTCGAGTAGTTCTCGATCGGCCAGGCCTGCGTGACGTTCTCGTTGAACGCGTACAGCCCGATGAGGAAGAGCGGCACGTAGATGAAGGCGAGCGTCAGCAGCGCGCCGCCACGCAGGAGGATCTTCGTCAGGCGGCTCTCGACCATCAGAGGGACTCGAACGCCCTGAGCTTGCGCGCGACGAGCAGGTACGCGATGACGACGACGATCGGCACGAACGAGTACGCGGCGGCCGTCGGGAGCGCCTCGCCCCGGATGCTGTAGATGACCGTCCCGATGAACTGCTCGCTCGAGATGATTCCCGGCGCGATGTAGTCGCCGAGCGTGAGCGAGAAGGTGAAGATCGAGCCCGCGATCACGGCCGGGAACGCGAGCGGCAGGATCACGCGGAGGAACGTCGTGAGCGAGCGGCCGCCGAGGTCGGCCGAGGCCTCGAGCAGCGAGCTCGGGATCCGCTCGAGCCCCGCGTAGATCGGCAGGATCATGTACGGGAGCCAGAGGTACGTGAAGACGAGCCAGAGCCCGACGTTCGACAGCCCGTCGAAGTGGAGCCCGAACGGGTCGAGCGCCCAGTTCACGACGCCACCCTCGGACAGGATCGTCCGCCAGATGTACGCCTTCACGAGGTACCCGGCCCAGAGCGGCATCAGGATCGCGATCACGAGCAGGTTGCGCGTCCGCGAGGACGCGACCCGCGCCATGTAGTAGGCGATCGGGAACGCGAGCACCGCGCACGCGACCGTCACCGCGAGCGCCATCTGGACCGTGCGCCAGGCGACGTCGCGGTACACCGGCGTCTCGATGATCCGCTGGAAGTTCTCGAGCGTGGGCTCGTGGACGACCTCCCGCGTGAACGGGTCCGTGTCCCAGAAGGCCGAGAGCAGCAGGACGAGCAGCGAGCCGAAGTAGACGAGGACGAGCCACGCGAGCGGGAGGCCGAGCAGCGCCCACAGCCGCGCCCGCGGATGGCGGTAGAAGAACGTCGAGAGCCGCCGCCCCGGGGGGGCCGGGGGCGGCGGCTCGACGACGGGGACAGTGGTCATGCGCCCCGGTCGGTCAGGGCTCTAGCCCCTGATCTCCGTCCAGGCCGCTTCCCAGTCTTCCTGGGTCTTGCACACCTCCCCACGGTCGTCACCGCAGTCGGCGACCGGGGTCGTCCAGTAGTAGACGTCGTCCCACCACGCCTCGTCGTCGGCGTGGTACGTGTCGCAGTGAGTGGCGTCCTTCGTCAGCTCGCAGGCCTTCAGGTTGACGGGCGCCTCGCCGAACCCCTCCGCGACCGCCGCCTGCGCCTCCGGCGAGATCATGTGGTTCATCCAGAGGTACATGCAGTTAGGGTGCTCGGCCTTGGAATAGAGCATCCAGGTGTCCGACCAGCCGGTCGTGCCCTCCTTCGGCTTGAGCGCGGTGACCGCCACCGGCGGGTCGGCCGCGGTCAGCTGCACGTACTGGTACGGCCACGTCGTCCCGACGACCGAGTCGCCCTCCGTGTACTCGGCGATCTGCTTGGCGACGTCACCCGGCCAGTAGCTCGGGTTGGCGGCTGCCTGCTTCTTCAGGAGGTCGACCGCAGCCTGGAACTGGGTGTCGTCGAGCTCGTACGGGTTGTCGATCCCGAGATCCGGCTGCGTCGCCTTCAGGTAGATGGCGGCGTCGGCGATGAAGATCGAGTCGTCGTAGATCGAGATCTTGCCCTTGTACTTCTCGAGCATGTCGTCGTCCCAGATGACGTTCCAGCTGTCCGTGTCGGCGGGGACGATGTCGTTGCGGAACATCAGGTAGTTCGGGCCCCGCCCGTGCGGCACGCCGTACGGCTGGCCGTCCAGCGAGTTGTAGTCCTGGTTCTTGATGCCCTCCTGGACGTCCGCGTAGTTCGGGATGAGATCGGTGTTGACCGGGGCTACCTCACCTGTCGTCATCAGGCGGACGCTGGCGTTGCCCGAGGCCGAGACGCCGTCGTACGCACCGCTCTCGATGAGGCTGATCATGTCGTCCGAGCTCGCACCGTCCTTGGTGGCGACCTTGCAGCCGGTCGCGGCCTCGAACTCGTCCACGAGCTGCGCGTAGCCGGCCCACTGCACGAGGTTGACCTCGCCCTCGTCCCTGGCGTTCGCCTCGATCTCGTCGAGCGTGGTACCGAGGCCCTCGATCTGCCAGTCCGCGCTCCCCTCGTCGCCGCCGCCGCCGCAACCCGCCGCGACGACGCTGAGCGAGCCTACGAGCATGGCGAGCAGCGCCCATCGGACGACGCGTGCCTTGCGTCCCTTCATTCCGATCCTCCCTCCGGTTCGTCGATGACCGACTCCTGCTCCGAGCGCCACTCGAGCGACACCCGGCGCCCCTTCGCCTCGAGCACGTCGCTCGAGCCCTCCTCGAGGTTCTGTGCCAGAACCTGCAGCTCGCCGCCACGGTCCAGCGTGACGTGGTAGCGCGTCACGGGCCCGACGTACTGCACGTCGCGCACGACTCCCTGCTCCACGTGAGATCCGGCCTGCGCCGACTCGCCCTCCATGAGGAGGTTGATCTTCTCAGGTCGCACGGTGTAGCGCCTGCCGTCTCTCTCGATGACGTTCGAGACGCCGACGAAGCCGGCAATGAACTCGCTCTCCGGGTGCTCGTACACCTCGGCGGGCGGCCCGACCTGCTCGATCCGGCCGAGGTTGAAGACGGCGAGACGGTCGGACATCGTGAGCGCCTCCTCCTGGTCGTGCGTCACGTACACGAACGTGATCCCGACCTCGGTCTGGATGCGCTTGAGCTCGAGTTGGAGTCGGCGGCGCAGCTTCAGGTCGAGGGCGCCGAGTGGCTCGTCGAGGAGCAGGACATTGGGTCGGT
>CAZMUG010000230.1:0-3715 GCA_964569165.1 uncultured Gaiellales bacterium | reverse complement strand
GACGAATCCATCCGCCGGAGCTACCTGGGGTACTGAGGGAGATCGATGCTCACGGACGAGCTTCAGGACTTCATGCAGCAGGTGGTCTCCGGGCTCGCCGCCGGCGGGATCTACGCGCTGCTCGCGCTCGCGCTCGTGATCATCCACCGCTCGACCGGGGTCATCAACTTCGCCCAGGGCGAGATGGCGACGCTCTCGGCCTACGTCGCCTGGATGCTCATCGCCTCGCACGGGTGGAGCTACTGGCCCGCCTTCGCCGCAACCCTCGTCATCTCGTTCACCGGCGGGGTCGGGATCCATCGTCTGGTCATCCGGCCCGTCGAGCGCGGGAACGTCCTCCGGATCGTCATCGTCACCATCGGCCTGCTCGTCGCCATCAACGGCTTCGTGATCTGGAAATGGGGTGGGGAGCCACAGCAGCTCCCGAACCCGTTCGGGGTGAGGACGTTCGACGTCGGCGGAGTCGTCGTCGCCGCCCACGACCTGGGGACGATCGTCGTCGCGTTCGGGATCGTCCTCCTGCTCTGGGCCCTCTTCCAGTTCACGAAGCTCGGGCTCGCCCTGCGCGCGGCGGCCGTGAACCCCGACGAGGCGCGGCTCGTCGGGGTGAGGGTGTCGTGGATGCTCGCGCTCGGGTGGGGGCTCGCCGCCGCGCTCGGCGCCGTCGCCGGAATGCTCACCGCGCCGACGGTCGGGCTCGACCCGAACATGATGGCGCCCGTCCTCATCTACGCGTTCGCGGCGGCCATCCTCGGCGGCATCGACTCGCCGCTGGGCGCCGTCGTCGGGGGCCTCACGCTCGGCGTCCTCCTCAACCTCCTGAGCTACGGGAGCCAGTACGGCGCGTTCGACTGGTTCACCGAGGAGCTCCGCTTGCCGATGGCGCTCCTCGTCATCCTCGTCGTCCTCCTGGTGCGGCCGCAGGGCATCTTCGGCAAGCCGGAGGTGAAGCGCGTATGAGCCCGCGCACGCGCCAGCTGGTCGGCTTCGTCGCGTTCGGGGCGTTCTTCGTGTTCGTCGCCGTCCTGCCCTCGTTCGTGAGCGACTTCAAGGCCCGCGAGTACGCGTACGTCGGGATCTACCTGATCGCGCTCCTCGGGCTCAACATCCTCACGGGCTACACGGGGCAGATCTCGCTCGGCCACGGCGCCTTCATGGCGATCGGCGGGTACACGACGGCGATCCTCATGGTCGGGAACGAGCAGTTCGGCGGCCCGATCTCCGGAGGCATGAAGGACGTCTGGACGCTGCCGTTCGCGGGGCTCGTCGCCGGTGCCGTCGGGCTCGCCTTCGGGCTCCCGGCGCTCCGCCTGTCGGGCCTCTACCTCGCGCTCGCGACGTTCGCGATCGCCGTCGCGCTGCCGTCCACGATCAAGCGCTTCGAGGAGCTTTCCGGCGGCGGCCAGGGGATTCAGCTCTTCGGCGAGCCGGAGCTGACCGGGGGGATCTCCAACGTCGAGATCCTCGGCCGGTCGCTCACGCCCAACGACTGGCTCTACTACCTGTCGTGGTCGATCGCGCTCGTCGCCTTCGCGGTCGCCTGGCTCGTGCTCCGCGGGCGCACGGGACGCGCCTTCCGGGCCGTCCGTGACAGCGAGATCGCCGCCGTGTCCTCGGGAGTCAGCCTCGCGCGCTACAAGACGCTGGCGTTCGGGATCAGCGCCGCGTTCGCCGGGGTGGCGGGGGGGCTCTTCGCGATGGCGAGCGCGTTCGTGAACCCGGACACCTTCCCGATCGCGCTCTCCATCTACCTCCTCGTCGGGATCGTCGTGGGCGGGCTGGGTGCGCTCTCCGGCCTCGTCGTCGGCGCCATCTTCATCCACTACCTGCCGCTGTGGGCGCAGGGCCACGACCTGGGGTCGCTCCTCCCCGACCGCGTGGTCGTGGAGACGCAGAAGCCCGGCGGGGCGGCGGTCGTCTACGGCGTCGTGCTCATCCTGCTGATGTTCGTGCTGCCGAACGGCGTCAGCGGCCTCTTCCGGAGGATCGGGCAGCTGCTCACGAGCCGGCGCTACTCTCGAGGCCCGTGATCCCGCGTCGCGCCCTCGTCGTCCTCGCGGCCGCGCTCGTCGTCGGCCTCCCGTCGGCGCTCGCCGGCTCGGCTGCCGATCCGGGGATCGACTCGAACACCGTCCTCATCGGCGGAACCTCCCCGCTCACGGGCCCGGCCGCCTCGTATGCCTCCGTCGCGCGCGGAGCGCTGGCGTACTTCGAGTCCGTCAACGCGAAGGGCGGCGTCGCGAAGCGGAAGCTCGAGTACCGGATCCTGGACGACGCCTACAACCCGGCGCAGACCGTGCAGGCCGTGCGCAGGCTCGTGGAGCAGGACCGGGTCTTCGCGATCTTCAACGCGCTCGGCACCGAGTCGAACCTCGCGATCCGCGACTACCTGAACCAGTCCGGGGTTCCCCAGCTGTTCGTGGCCTCCGGCGCGACGACGTGGGGGCGCGACTCGGCCGAGTACCCGTGGACGATCGGCTTCCTCCCGAGCTACGCCGCCGAGGGGCTCGTCTACGGCCGCTACCTCGCGCGGACGCAGCGCAAGGCGAGGATCGCGGTCCTCTTCCAGAACGACGACTACGGAAAGGATCTGCTCGCGAACCTGAAGAAGGGGCTCGGGAAGTCGGGCTCGAAGGTGGTCGCCGCGGAGCCGTACGAGGTGACCTCCTCCGACATCAGCGCGCAGGTCCTGAAGCTGAAGGCCTCGGGCGCGAACGTCCTCTGCCTGTTCACGACGCCCCCGTTCGCGATCCGCGCCTACGTGTACGCGAACCGGATCAAGTGGCGGCCGCTCGTGATCAACAACGCCGTCTCGGGCACCTCGAACACGATGATCATCGCCTCCGAGGGCGGGAAGAACAAGACGGTCGAGGGAACGATCTCGACGACCTCGCAGAAGGATCCCCTCGATCCCCGCTGGAAGAAGGACCCGGGCATGAAGCTCTACCGCTCGATCATGGCGAGGTACGGGGCGGGCGGCTCCGCGGACGACGCGAACCACCTGTACGGCATGGCGGTCGCGTACGAGGTGGTCGGCCTGCTCAGGCGGCTGGGCGCGAACCCGACGCGCGCGGGGCTGATGAAGGCGGCACGCTCGATGAACGACGCGAAGAACCCCTTCCTCCTGCCCGGGGTCGTCGTGAAGACCGGCAGGGGCGACGGCTTCCCGCTCCAGCAGGGCCAGCTCCAGCGCTGGACGAAGGGGAAGTGGGTGCCGGTCGGCGGGCTCTGGGCGTCGAAGAAGAACTGAGGCGGCGCGCCGCCGGGCGGCGCGCCGCCTCTGCTCCCCGGCTCGGGCGACTCCCGCTGCGGCGACGAGCGACCCGCGAGGTGCTCCGCGCGCGAGGACGCCTTCCTCTCCCGTGCTGACGTCATCGGCCGGACGCGTCGAGGCGGCGGCGGGGCGGTACGGCCCGCCCCAGCGCGTCCCGCGCCCAGAGGCCAAAGCGCACGGCCGAGGTCGCCGCCACGAGGAGGGCGAGACCGAGGAGCGCGCCCGCCCAGAGCAGGCGCCGGCGCTGGCGCTTCCGCCAGCTCATGCCGGCAGGACCTCACCGGCGACCTGCGCGGGCTCGGACTGGTACGTCGGCCGGTACCCGAGGAGCCGGCCGAGCGGCGCGCCGAGCGCGAGCCCGACCCGCTGCATCCACGCCGGTGGGAACGGCAGCCGCACGGTGTCGAAGTGCGCCCGCGCGATGACCGCGAGCCGGAGCGG
>CAZMUG010000229.1:0-3744 GCA_964569165.1 uncultured Gaiellales bacterium | reverse complement strand
GAGTTCATCAATACCGACGTCGTGCTGGTGCTGGGCGCCAACGACGTGGTGAACCCGCTCGCGCGCAAACCCGGCAGCCCGATCTACGGCATGCCGATCCTCGACGTCGACAAAGCGCGCACCGTGATGGTGGTCAAGCGCTCGATGGCGGCGGGCTACGCCGGCCTCGACAACGAACTGTTCTACATGGACAAGACCATGATGGTGTTCGGCGACGCCAAGAAGGTGGTCGAGGATATCGTCAAGGCGATCGAATAACGGAGGAGGCAGGAGGAGCCGGGCATCCCCCGCAACGGCGGCCGATGCCCAAACAAAAAGCGCGGTTCACGAGACCGCGCTTTTTGTTTGTGCTGCCGTGGGCGATCAGGCCGCCTTGGCGATCTCCGTCAGCGACGTTTCCAGCGCCGACTTCGGCATGCCGTCCTTCCACGGCAGATCCACTGGGCAGGGCTTCAGCAGGCAGTCGTCGGGCAGGCACTCGATCGGCCGGAAGTCGCGGTGCGCGATGTACTCCGGCCGCTTGAAGCGGCGGATGTGGTTGGAGACCGCGCACAGGCTCAGGTAGACGCTGACGCGGTCCCACGGCGACAGATTCGACGTCGAGGCGTGCACCAGGCACGAGTGGAACAGCAGCATCGAGCCGGCCGGGCCCTTCGGCGCGACGATGCCGCCTTTCTCCACCAGCGTGCGGATGTTGTGCTCGTTGATGGTCCACAGCGGATAGCTGGTCGTGGTGGTGTCGTGGCCGGCCTCCAGCACGCCGAGCTTGTGGCTGCCGGGGATGAACATCAGCGGGCCGTTGAACTCGTTGACCTCGTTCAGGAAGATCGCCACGTTCATCGCCCGCGGCTCCGGCATCAGGTCGTCGTTCAGCCAGGTGCCGTAGTCCTGGTGCCACTGCCAGACGTCGCCGGTGAACGCCGCCTTGCCGTTGATCTTGAACTGGTGCATGTAGAGCTTCTCGCCGAATAGCTGCTCGACCGGCTCCACCATGCGCGGGTGGCGCGCGAGGCGCGCGAACGGCTCGCTGTACAGGTGCGCGGCGAAATTGGTGCGCACGGCGTTGCTGTCCTTCTCGCGCACGTTCTCGATCCGGTCCATGGCATAGAGCCGCGGCACCTCGTCGGTGAGCGTTTTCACCTCCGGCGGCGTGAACAGCGACGGGAAGAAGAGATAACCCGTGCGGTCGAATTCCTCCAGTTGTTGCGGGGTGAGCTTCATGATGCCTCCTTGGCCTCCTGCCGGCGCCGGATGCGCTCGACGAGCCTTCCGGCTCCCTTGAGCGCGTGGTCGCGGGCGATCGCGCCGGCGTCGTGCGGCCGCCCGTTCTTGACCGCCTCGAAAATGGCGGCGTGTTCGTCCCAGATGCCCTCGCGCGCGCCGCTCTCCACCAGCACGCCGCCCATGTAGCGGCGAAGGTGCTTCCATTGCTGGGCGAGGGTCTCCTCGATGAGCGGATTGCCCGAGAGCTCGTAGATCCGGTGGTGGAACGCGACGTCGGCCCTGATCATCCCGCCGACGTCGCCCGCCGCGACCGCCGCGCGGCCCTGGTCGATGAGCGTCGGGTCGAGGCTGCCGCGGCGCGGGTTCTGCGCGGCCAGCTCGGCGGCCAGCGCGTCGAGCGACGCGCGGATCTGGTACAGGTGGGTGAGGCGGTCCGGGTCCAGCGGCGCGACCATCACGCCCTTGCGTCCGGCCTCGGCGAGCAGGCCTTCCCGCCGCAGCATCGCGAACGCCTGGACCACCGGCTGGCGCGACACCGCCAGCTGTTCGGCGATTTCTTCCTGCGTCACGCGCTGGCCCTCCGCCAGCTGGCCACTGCAGATGGCTTCCAGCAGGGCGTCATAGACCTGGTGGACGAGATCGGGCTGGACTTCGAGCCGCGTGATCACCGGAACCTCCGGACCTCAATGAATTCCGGATTCTGTATACAGAACTCAGAGGCGTGTGTCAAGCGTTCAGGCGGAAGGCGCGGCGACGGGCCGTTTTACTGTCGAGAAAACAGAATGTTACGTACAAGTAACCACCCGCTAACCCGGATGTCGGGTGACCCGCAATGACGGGGCAACGAAAGCTTCGGCGCTCGAGAAGCGCCGTTCCGACCCCTCGCGCGCCCATGAAGCGGCGCAACCAGGGGCATGCCGCCTGCCCCCGGACAAGCGCGCCCCGCACGCCGCCGGCGGCATCCGCGCGACGCGGAACCGGGCGGGGGCGCCAAGCGGGGGTGAAACCCGCCCCGGCTGGCGACGGCCCTGGTCGACACGTGCATCGACGTCCAGGAGCAGGAACTTCCGCGGCAGATCAGCGAGGGGGGCGCGCTGGAATCGCGAAACGCTGCGATGGCGCCTGCGTGGCGCAGAGGTGAGGGCGCCGGGCCTGGAGTGTGGGTGGAAACGGAATGACGGCTTCCAGTATTGGAAGCTTGTTTATGCAGGTGAGAGCTTGTCTATAGTATTGATGATGCTTATCGCGCCAGTTAGATGAACTTAGGTTTCGCATGGCTACCGTTCGCGCCGACCTGTCTCAGTACTACGCGGTTAAAGCACTCTTCGAGCGCATCCTCGGCCGCGCTGCATTTGTCCGTTTGAAGGAATACGCGCCGACTTCTGCATGGCGCGCGAATTACTTGCGACTATTGCGAGCGATCGCTGTGGCGGTCGACGCTACGGTGGAGGTTGTCGATGCCGAGTGGAGACGAGACGTTAACGACTTACTTAAGCACGGTGCAGAGCGACTCAAGGTCGCCAAGTCCGTGGACGAACTCCACGCCGTCGCCGCGGCAACGCTGGGTGAACTCGCGTTTCTACAACTTGGGTTCGTGCCACGAGGGCACTGGCGCGTTGAGACCGTCCCGCTTGCTCAGCGCTACTGGCGAATGAATCACGTGCGCACGGTTCAGTACGTGCAGTCCGACGAGCAACGCGCCACACAGAGTCGACTCTCGAGAGTTAAAGCCCGAGGTGGCGACACTTAACTGTGAATCGAAGGGGCCGCGGTCGACTTTCCGTAGCATTGCCGCTGACGAACCGCGGGCCAAGACTCCCATGCGAGTATCGGTGCTCACCTCCGTTGTGATCGGGTCTCTCGTATGGATCGTCGTCTGCATCGCCGGTGGCTTCGTGGTTCTGGCGCGGCTCGGGGAGTATGGCTCCGTCGTGCAGTTGTTGATCGCGGCGGCCATGGGGCTCCTCGGCGCATTCAGTCATGCGGTGCTGTCGGCTTTCTCCGGCTTCCGCCGCCTCGGCGTCGTGAAGCGGGGGCTTTTGAACTGGCTTGTCGGGTACCTGCCGCTTGTCGCGATGTCTGCGCTGTTCGTTAACGTCAGGATCGCGGAGAGCAGTCCCGATTTCTGGCCGGAGATGGCGAAGCTGCTGCTTCTCTACATTGGAACGCCGATGCTGTTCCTCGCGCTGCTGGTTTCCCTCGTTACCGGCACGAGGGCCGGCTGAGTTGAGCCCAACCCTCGGGGCGAAGCGGTGCGCGGTCTTCGGAAAATCGAGCACCCGCTGGCCGGCGCAACGTCGAACCGCCCGGGGGCGAGCCGTCTCGGGCGGCAACGGCGCTTCGCGAAACGGACCGGCCCCGGCGCCTTTGCTCCTCCCGGGCACGGTGCGCCCATGAACGCGACGCCGGGCGCACCGCCTGGCCGCCCGCGCCCCGACCTTTCGCGGGCGCGGACGCGCGGCGGCGCGGCCCGGCTCGGCGTGCTCGCGCTCGGCCTGTCGATGCTCGCCGGCTGCGCCG
>CAZMUG010000228.1:0-3812 GCA_964569165.1 uncultured Gaiellales bacterium | reverse complement strand
CCTGCTGAAACACAATATGTTGTGAACCCTAACCTGACCGCCGGGCAGCAGCTTCAGGTAGATTGGGCGGTTGGCGGCGCCTATGTGCGTATTCCGCGCATCATTCAGGATTTGAACGGCAACGAAATTCGCCGCGAGTATATTGCCAGCCAGTATCAGCCGTGGGGCGCGGTGATTCAGGTGCCGCCAGGCGATCCAAGAGTGGGCTAAAGCCGTTGGCGGTAAACTTCTACTAATTGTTCTGCTGTCGCGTTCCACGTCATGCGAAATGCGCGTTCGCGCCCTGCCGCGCCCATGTTGGCACGCAGTTCAGGATTGCCCAAAAGTTTAAGCAAAGCGTCCGCCAGCTCAGCTTCGGCATTCTGTTGTGAAACCAGAAAGCCGGTGACGCCATCCTCAATGGCATCTTCCGCGCCACAATCGCGCGATCCGATGACTGGCAGCCCGGCGGCGCTGGCTTCCAGCAGTGACAGCCCAAATCCCTCAAATTTCCAGCCGATATTTTGCGAAGGCAGCGCGAATATATCAGCGCGGGCATACCACGATTTCAGTTCGTCATCTGAGACACGGCCTGTTAACCGCACGGCATCTTTTAGGTTGAGCGCGGCAATTTCAGCCTGCAATTCGCTTACATAATCAGGCTCCATCGTCAAACTGCCGACGATGACGCAGCGCACATCGGCGATATGCTCGCGGATTCTCGCCACCGCGCGCACCAGCTCAAGGATGCCTTTGCGCCGCTTCACCGCGCCCACGCTGAGAATTGTATGCCCATCTTTAGGCAGCGGGGGCAGCGCGGCAAACCGTTCAGGATCAATGCCGTTGGGGATAACAGTTGTTTGGATGCCGGGCAAAGCGATCTGCGCCTGTTTCGCTGTGTAATGACTGACACAAACGAGCAGGCTGTTCTTCAGCGCCCTTGCATAAATCTGGTTAACGGGCGGCTTACGCATTTGCGAAGCGCGCACGTATGAACCATGCCCGGTGATGATCAGCGGCCTGCTGCCTGCTGCCAATGCGGCAATCGGGGCATAAGGCTCAACGGCTGAATGAATTAAATGGCAATCCCTGAGTATTCGGCGTGCTGCTGGCAGCGCTCGAAGCTGACGAGCCAGCAAATGGCGCTGCATTAGCTCCAGATCGGGCAGCAGCGGGATAATTCTGGCGTGTGGGATGGTTGGAATCGGGCTGTTTCTGGCAGTGATCACCGTTAAGTGAACGCCAAGCTGCGACAGGGCTTCAATCAAACTGAGCGAATAATGCGCCCAACCGTGTTTGTGCGAGAGGTCAGCCGCTAGAAAACCGATATGCAAGAGGTTATGCCTATTCGTTGATACGGGCTAGCCAGCAAGAGTTAAGGACGTTGGTGATTTCGCTGGTCTGAACAGTGTCAAGAGCGTCACGATCACCGCAGTAGAGATAAAAAAGCCGATGGCTGCCTTGTACAAGATTGGGGATTGCCTCTGGCGGAGTATTCCAGCGTATTTCACGCTCCGCATAAAATTCAATTGCCAAGCCATCGTTAGGATGATTGCTAAGTATGATATCTTCTGGTTGTGTAAGGTTGTTGACTGCTGAAGCTAGGCGCAGCGGCTCGTTGTTAGTGCTGCCTGTGTAAAGAATGGTTAGAACTGCAAGCGTAACTATAGGCCAGATCAGGATAAGTGCCGTGATTACTGGACGAATGAATCGCCCTTGAGATGCTCTCTGGAAGGCTAGGGGCATTGCCGCCAATAAAGCGATGGCCGGAGCGAAATAGATTAAATAGTAGTCATGAATGAAGGATGCATTCCTGAAAACAACTGTAAATGATAATGCCCCAAGTAGAAAACCAGCGATCACAGCGTTAGATAGTGGGAACTGGCGGCGCATTTGCCAAATGCCGAAAATAGCGAGTACAAGAATTGTTGGCGTAAAGAGTGTGAGCAACCTGATTGAAATACGGATAAGGTATTCGGCGATTGAGAAAGCCGAAGTGTCAGGTGTTCCCGACGCACTGCTAGTGCGCCAGATGAAGAAGTTAACTAATTCTTGAATAGCCCCTGGCCAAACTGCTTGATAGTATAAAATTACGGCTAAGGCAGAAATAATACCTGTGAATATTAGCGCTAATAACCCCCTCCATCGCTTCTTGTAAACTAGAAGTAAGACCCCGCATAGGCTAACAGCCAGCATCAACCCACCCCATGCGGTCCATGCAAGTAATGCTATAAGCAGCGCTGCTGTGATCAAACGTGAACGGGTAGGATGGCGTATCCAGTCAACGAGGATGACTGAGAGAATAATACCGAACATGAGCGCGGGCGCTTCGTGATCAGGCATTCTTCCAAAGTACAGCATCATTGGGGTAAATAAATAAAAAGAGAGCGTCCATCCCGCGCCGCTTTTAAATAACCTTTTTGCCAGCGTTGCTAGTGCCGCTGCGCTTATTAAAGTGCATCCTGAAAAGATAATGCGTACTAAAGCTTCATGAAAGCCCGCGATAGCGATAAAGGGATATGAAATCCAAACGGCTAATGGCGGATGCCTAATATAGTAGTCTGGAATATTAAAGGGAAGCGTTGGGGTGGTGTTGAAGGTTATCAAACCGTTCAGTGTAAAGAAGCCGTAGCGTTCGTAGTTACGCAGTGCGGTGCTAATCCATGCTCTGTTTGCATCCTGATGCCCTAACCATGCGGCGCCAATACGAAAGCAGAGAAATGCCCATGCAATTAGCAGTAGGATGATGATTGGCGCTGAAAAGGCGGATTTCGTGTTTAGCTTTTTTGTGAACATGGCTGTAATTTGAGTAAAAAAATACCTCTAACAGCATATCATAGCTGATGTGCAGATAGGTGTTAGCCTGCGATATTATGCTTATAGTTTGAAATGTAGACATGTCTTTCTATAATGTGTATCTCAAACCCTAGCTTGAAAGGCACCAACTATATTGAAAGGATTACCATACTGAGATGAAGATCCCCTTCGGCGGAAGTGCCGTTGTTCTGGGTTGTGGCGCGGTTTCGCGCTGCTTCCTTCCCCTTTTGCTGCGCCATTTTGAAATGGATTTCCACAAGCTCACAATCATCGATCTGGTTGATGCGCGCTCATACATTCCCGATGTGCTGGCGGCGGGCGCCAATTACCAACAGCTTCAAATTACACCGGATAATCTCGCTGAAACTTTAAGCCAGCATTTGAACGCTGGCGATCTGCTGATCGATCTGGCTTACAACATCGGCGCGATAGACATCATTAGCTGGTGCCACGATCACGGGGTGTTGTATATCAATACCTCAGTAGAACTGTGGGATCCGTATCTGGACATGGAAAATAAGCCGCCCACCGAGCGCACGTTATATGTTCGGCATATGGCGCTGCGTAAATTGAAGGCCTCATGGTCGCAACCGGGGCCAACGGCGGTGATAGAGCATGGCGCAAATCCCGGACTGGTGAGCCACTGGGCGAAGATCGGGCTGGAAGATTTGGGCGCGGAGATACTGGCAGGATTTTCGCTCGATCCGCTGCGGCGGGAAGGGCTGGAAAACGCGCTTGCGACCAGCGATTATGCGCGTATTGCACAGTTAAGCGGCGTGAAAGTGATCCATATTTCCGAACGCGATATGCAGATTGCGAACGTGCCCAAACAGGTGAACGAGTTCGTCAATACATGGTCAGTTGAGGGGTTTTACGAGGAAGGCGTCGCGCCGTCAGAAATGGGATGGGGAACCCATGAACGCGAATTTCCCCCCGGCGCTTATGTGCATTTGTACGGGCCGGGCAACCAGATTTGTCTGGGGCGAATGGGGATCAATACCTTCGTGAGATCGTGG
>CAZMUG010000227.1:0-3815 GCA_964569165.1 uncultured Gaiellales bacterium | reverse complement strand
GGCTCTCGAGCAGCGCGACCGCGCGCCGCAGGTCCGCAGCGTCGCGCTCGCTGAGCTGCGCCGCCGGATCCGGCGCGGACGCTTCCCCGCGGACCGCGCGCATCAGGCGCCCGGCCGGCTCTGCGGCACGTAGGAGAAGCGCGTGATGTCGTCGCGGCGGCCGAAGCCGACGCGACGCCAGAAGCGCAACGCCTCGTCGTTCTCCTGCAGCACGTCGGCGTGCACCTTGACGATGCCCTGCTCCCCCAGCGCCGCGATGCAGCGCTCCACCAGCGCGCGGCCGATGCCGCGCCCGCGATGCGACGGCGCGACCACGAGGTGGTGCAGGTAGCCGCGGCGGCCGTCGTTGCCGCAGAACACGAAGCCGACCAGCCGCCCGTTCTCGTGCACCACCAGGCTCAGGTCCGGATTGCGCGCGAGGAAGCGCGCGATGCCGTCCGGGCCGTCGGCGTCGCGCACGGCCACCTTGCTCACGCGCGTGAGCAGATCGTGCACCGGCTCGAAGTCGGTGAAGTTCATCGGCCGGAAGACGAGCTCGGCCTCGCCGCTCATGGGCCGCGCCGCCGGCTTCGCGCCGCACGCCGGACGCGCGCGTCCGGCCTCCTCGCCGTCAAGTGAGAGATCATGCTCGAGAATGCCCTCGATCGATGATGGCTCGACGTATGTTACCGGCGTGCGGCGGGCCCCGCACCTCGACAGCACCGGCGGTTCAGCGCGCCGGCCGCCCGGGCAGGGCGAACTCGCCGCCGTCCTCGAACGGCAGGCGCCAGCCCTCCGGGCCGACGTAGGCGACGCCGCTGATGCGGTACCTGACCGACTTCGGCGGCCCCTGCTGCAGCTTCATCAGCTGCTGCAGAATGCCGCCGAGGCCGGAGATCGCCTCCACCTGCACGATGCCGGAGCCGAGCCGCGGAATCACGACGGCGTCGGCGGAGCCGCCGCTCGCGAACGCCGCGTCGTTGATCTCGAGCTCGAAGCTGAGCCCCTGGATCGGCAGGTCCTGGTTGTTGGGGTTCTGCACGCGCAGCTGGATCGCGTAGACCTGCTCGAACATCGTCGCCTCGCGCATCTCCATCGCCGAGACGGTGACGCGCGGCGGCTCGAGTCCGCCGGGCAGCGTGGCGCAGCCCGCGAGCAGCACGGCCGTCAGCAGCAGGAGCAGGGAACGCGAAAGCGGCATGGGCAGCCTTCCAGGACGACGCCTGGCCCGATGCTAACCGCATGCGGCGCCCTTCTTCAAGCAGCCGCGCGGGAACCTCGGCGCCGGCGCCGCGTCTGAACCGCGAGCCTTCTCCTCGCCGATTCCCGGAGCATCCATGACGATCGCGTACTGGTGCGTGCTGGCGGCCGCCGTGCTGCCCTACCTGACCGTGGCCTTCGCCAAGTACCGGCCCGACTACGACAACGCGCGGCCGCGGGAGTGGCTGGCGCGGCTCGACGGCTTCCGCGCGCGCGCGGTGTGGGCCCATCACAACGCGTTCGAGGCGTTCGCGCCGTTCGCCGCCGGCGTGATCATCGCCCACCTGGCGGGCGCGCCGCAGGGGCGCATCGACGCGCTGGCGCTCGCGTTCGTCGCGGCGCGCGTCGCCTACGCGGCGTGCTATCTGCTCGACCGGCCGACGCTGCGTTCGATCGTCTGGAGCCTGGGCTTCGCCTGCGTGATCGGCCTTTTCGCCGTCGCGGCGCTCTAGCGCGCGAGCGCCGCCGCCTTCGGCAATTCGCTCAGGGCGCGGTATGATGACGCTCCGCAACCGGGCGCAACCCTCCATGGACCGACGCGTTTTCTACTCCCTGCTCGCGTTCAGCTCGCTGGCGCTGTTCCTGTACGCGCTCTATCTGCTGCTGGCGCCGTTCCTCGCCCCGCTGGGCTGGGCCGCGGTGGTGGCGATCGCCACCTTCCCGGTGTTCGGCTTCCTCGACCGGCGCCTGGGCTGGGGCCGCGACGCGCTGTCGCTGCTGATGACCTCGGCCGTCTTCCTGGTCGTCGTGGTGCCGGCGCTGCTGATCGGCCTGCTGCTGGTGCAGGAGATCGTGCGCGCGCAGGAGTTCATCAACAGCTTCAGCGCCGAGGAGCGCAAGGCCGCGTTCGACAAGCTCGTCAACACGCCCTGGGTGGGGGCGCTGATCCACCGCGTCAACGAGCTGGCGGTTTCGTTCAACGTCGACATCAAGGAAGTGCTGCTGCAGGGCGGCCGCCGCGTCCTGTCGCTGCTGGCCGGCTCGCTGACCGGCGCCGCCAAGCAGGCCGCGGTGTTCGTGTTCGAGCTGGTGCTGGTGCTGGTGGCGCTGTTCTTCTTCTATCGCGACGGGCGCAAGCTGACCGAGGGCTTCTGGGCCGTGCTGCCGATCCCGCAGGAGCGCAAGCAGGTGATGCACGACACGGTGGAGAACGTCGTGTCGGCCGTGGTCGTCGGCGTGCTCGTTACCGCCGTCGTCCAGGGCGTGCTGGCGGGTCTCGGCTACTGGGTCGCCGGCCTCGGCTCGCCGGTGCTGCTGGGCACGCTGACCGCCATCGCCGCGCTGGTCCCGGTGGTGGGCACCATGCTCATCTGGGTCCCGGCGGTGGGCTTCCTGCTCCTGAGCGGCCACCTGGTCGAGGGCATCGGGCTCGCCGCGTGGTGCGCGGTCGCGGTGGGCTCGGCCGACAACTTCCTGCGCCCGCTGCTCATCAGCGGCCGCACCGGCCTGCCGTTCTCGCTGATGACGCTCGGCGCGCTGGGCGGGCTCGCCGCGTTCGGCTTCTTCGGCCTGGTGGCCGGCCCGCTGATCCTGGCCGTCTTCCTGATCGGCTACGAGATGTACCGCAAGGACGTGATCGAGCTGCCCGGAGCGCCCCGCGGCATGCTGCCCGAAGCCGAGGACAGGTAAGGTAGCGCCGGCGGCCTCACGCCGCCTTCGGGTACGCCACCAGCACGACGCCGAGCTCGCGCTCGAGCGCCTGCAGGCGCCGCACCTGATCGTCGCTCAGGCCGGCGAAGCGCACCGGCTCGTAGGCCACCACGCTGGCGCCGAGCTCCTGCTCGAGCGCGCGCAGGCGGTCCAGCTTGTCGGAATCCAGGGGGGCGATGCGAACGTTCTGCATGATGCGCTGCTCCTTCACGGTTGAGGACATCCGAAATCCAGGCTAGCGCAGGCTGGCGCGCCGCGCCACTGGACGGGAAATCGCGGTCAGCGCCCGCCGGCGCGCTCCGCCGCCGCGGGCCCGCCGCGACGCCGCAGGCGCGCCCAGAACCAGGCGATGGCGCCGGCGATGCCGATGCCGAAGATGCCCTTGATCATGGCATCGACCTCCTGCGCCTCCTTGAGCCAGGCCTTGAACTGCTGCCACGCCGTCAGCGGCCTGGCCTCGACCCGCACCGGCCAGACGCGGGAGTCGAGCGAATCCTCGGTCCCCGGCAGCACCATCCGCAGGTGCACGCGCAGCTCGTGCGTGCCTTCCTGCTTCGGCACGACTTCCCATTCCCAGCGCGTGTCCTTGTTCTCGTAGACGGTCTGCACCTCGTCGAACAGCGGCTTGATCTCGAAGGCGGCCCCCGAGAGCGTCGCCCGCATGCGCGGCGTCGCCGGCACCGCCTCGCCGCGGGTCACGCCCGCCTCGCCGCCGACACGCTCGCGCAGGCGCGCCAGCAGCGCGTCCGCGGTCGCGCCCTTGTCGAGCCACAATCGGACAGTGTCCGCCTCGCCCACGGTCATCGGCGTCGGCACGTGGTAGGCGGCCGCGGCCGCGAACGTGGGCGCGGTGACCGGCTCGGCCGGTGGTGGCGGCGGCGCGGCGGCCGCCGCTTCGCGGGGCGCTTCCGGCGCGGGCGCGGCCG
>CAZMUG010000226.1:0-3827 GCA_964569165.1 uncultured Gaiellales bacterium | reverse complement strand
CGAAGATCCGGTTCTTCAAAAAGGCGACACGATTGTTATCAATGATTCTGCTTTGGCAAAGGGCTACCAGAACCTTCTCAAAGCCCTGCCGATCGGCACATTCATCGCGCTGCTCTAAAGGTATTCGAGATCGCCACCTGACCCTTATAGTAGTTGAGTTGGAGTTGAGACGGTTTGATGTCTAACGCCGCGGACGTACAGCCCAATCGTAACAAGGGCAGTCTGACCAAAGCACTGGCTCCCGAAGAAGCGATCCTCACGCCTCGGGATAGCTACGGCGGATCGTATCCGTATGCCGAAAGCGAGTTTCCTGATTTTGCCGATACGGTGCGCAACTATTTGCGCATCATCTATCGCAGGCGTTGGCTGATCGTTAGTATCTTAGGGGTCATTGCGACGCTTGGTACGATTCGCGTTCTGATGATGACGCCGGTGTATACCTCGAGCGTGCGCATTCAAATTGAACAGAACGCGGCCAAGATAGTTGAAGGCGGAGTCGGCCAAGCTGACTCCAACAGCTGGTCAGATGATTTTCTTAAAACTCAGTATGAATTGCTGCAAAGCCGGAGCTTGGCGCAACGGGTGGCGATGGCGGCCGATCTTGCGTCGGATGAAGACCTGCTCAATCCAAAAAGCTTCTCTCTCCTAGGAGCGGTGCGCGGTCTGTTCTCGCAAGCGCCAACATCGGAACAGACCAAATCTGAGAAGTCGGATCTTCTTAACGCCGCGGCTGGGATCGTGATGGGCCGCATGACTGTCAAACCCGTACCTGGGTCGCGTCTCGTCGACATCACTTATACCGACCCCAACCCCGCGCGCGCGCAAAAAATAGCCAACGCTTATGCGGAAGCCTACGTGGCATCCAATCTCGACAAGCGCTTCGAAGCCAACGCCTACGCCAAGAGCTTCCTGGAGGACCAGGTCAAGCAGCTCAAGGCGCGCATGGAGCAGTCGGAAAAGCAGCTTATCGAATTCGGCGAAAAAGAACGAATTCTCGAGCTCAACGACAAGTCCTCAATCGTAGAGAGCAACCTCGCCGCCGCGAACGCCGCATTAGGCGGACTCATTTCTGAGCGCATCAAGAACGAGAACCTTTGGAAGCAGCTTGAAACGGTCAAGGGCTTTGAGCTTCCCCAACTTTTGACCAACGGCGTTGTGGACGGGTTGCGCCAGAAGCGCAATGCGCTCGCGACCGAATATCAAGAGAAGCTTGAGACCTTCAAGCCGGACTATCCTGCGATGGTCCAGATCAAGAATAGGATCTCCGAAATCGACCGACAGCTCGGCACCGAGGTCAAGACCATACGTGGGGCGTTAAAGTCGGCCTATGAATCGTCTCTCGCGCAAGAAAACGAGATGAAGGCGCGCATTGAGGCTCTGAAATCGGAAGCGCTCGATCTGCAGAAGCGGTCGATTCAGTACAATACGCTAAAGCGAGAGGTGGAGACCAACCGCGGCCTCTATAATGGTCTGTTGCAGCGCTATAAGGAGGTCGACGTTGCGGGAGGTGTGGGCGCAAACAACGTCTTTATCATCGATAAGGCTGAGCTTCCGGGTGGTCCGTCCTCGCCTTTGATCATGCGATCGATCCTGCTTTCGATCATGCTCGGCTTGGGAGCCGGCATTGGCGCAGCCGTCCTGTTAGATAAGATGGACGATGTGATCGTCTCGATGGAAGAGGCGGAGCGTCTTTCTGGCATGACGATGCTTGGCGTCATCCCCAAAACCAAAACCTCGCCCGAGTTGGAACTTGCCGATCCGCGATCACCTCTGTCGGAAGCCTATCGATCGCTGTGCACCTCTTTACAATTTGCGACAGAACACGGCCTTCCGCGATCGCTCACCCTTACAAGTGCTGGTCCCGGCGAGGGCAAGTCTTTAACGTCCCTGGCGATCGGATCGCATTTTTCGCGCCTGGGCCTGAAAGTGCTGTTGATCGATGCAGATCTGCGCAATCCCTCGCTGCATAAAAAACTAAGCCTCGATAACTCTATCGGGCTTAGTAACTATTTGACCGGCGCCAATACGCCGCCGGAAACGATGCAACAATGCGATTTCGAAAATCTCGCGATCATGTCGTCGGGACCGCTGCCGCCCAATGCCGCTGATCTTTTGAGTGGCGCGCGATTTGCCTCTTTGCTCTCCAGCAGCCTTGAGATCTTCGATTTGGTTCTCATCGATGGTCCGCCTCTCCTCGGGTTGGCGGACGCTGTCTTGCTCTCAAACGCGGCAGAGGCGACAATTTTTGTCGTGGGGGCTGGTAAGGCGCGACGCGGCGACGTGAGCGGCGCATTGAAACGCCTCGGGATGTCGAAGAGCTCCGTGATTGGGGCGGTCTTGACGATGTTTGACGCCAAGAAGGCCGGCTATGGCTATGGACACGGGTATGGATATGGATACGGAAACTACAGTTATGGTGTTCGCCATGAACCCGCTCCGCTCATTTCGCAACCAAGTGGAAACACGTGATGTCTCGCGAAGCGGCCCTGAGAGCTGCTTTGAACCTTTTTAGAATGCCAACACAGGCGCGTATGTTGCGGGTTTCATCACTTCCAGATGGTGTCACTCTGATGTTGAAAGTTGCGGTGCGTGAGGAGGACGCGCTTACTGAAGCCGTCGCACTCACGAAACGAGGTGCTAATGATCTTGTCGATGCATCGGGCTTTTTTATCGAGCAAGTTCTGCTCTACCCTGATGCTGACAGCTATCGCGTTCTTGGTGCAGACCCTGACGCGTCGACCAGTGAACTCAGGAGCCATATGGCGCTTTTGATGCGATGGCTTCACCCTGATGTCGACCCGTCGCGCGCATACTTGGCCAATCGCGTCTTACGAGCCTGGGACGACGTCAAATCGCCAGAGCGCCGGCAAGCTTTAGATCTTCGTCTGGAAAAGACGCAGCCCAAATATCGAAAACGACCCCGGATCACGTTTCGCAGACAACGATTGAAGCGGCCGTTGGGGGCTCGGCTCCTGTCCTTCTTGGCCCGACGTCCCAGCGGTTGAGTTCGAACATCTAAAGGTTGGATTGGTTTGGCGTGAGAAGTACTTCAATCCGAGTGTTGGCGGCTTTAGCCTTCTTTAGCCTCATGGCTTGGGGTGTTTTGGCACACACGCTGCCATCTTACCTTGCCGATAACGATGCTGAAACGGCGCTGAAGCTCAATAGCAGAAATACCAAAGCCATTCTGGAGCTATCTGATCCGCAGATCCGAGACCTCGTTGACGTCGCCGATGGGAGTGAAAGCCGCTTAGGCTCATTTGCGCGTCTCCCCAAGGATGAAGCGGCGAGCAAATCAGCGACCAATCCGCAAGACAAGACCACCTTGCGGTCGCTCACCCTTGCGGCCATCGAGACCGATCCATTGAATGCGCAGGCTTTCGCGAACCTCGGCATTCTGGCAGCGCTCGAGGGCGAAGGTGATAAGGCAAACCTATATATGTCTGCGGCCGCGCGGCGCTCGCATCGGCAAAAAATCGCAGTTTACTGGATCATGCGACAGAGCTTCGAAGATGGCTCGCTGCACAAAGCTTTGGAGTTTTCTGATTCTCTGCTTCGTTTGTCGCCGCAAGCGATCAACGCCACAGCTGCTATTTTAGGACGGATCGCAGAGGATCGGACGGGATCAGGAGAATTTCTTGAGACACTGAAAGCCAACCCACCCTGGCGCGGAGCCTTTTTCTCCCATCTTAAGGGCAACATCACCGACGCGCGAACGCCACTCAATTTGCTGCTCAGCCTGAAGGCCTCTTCCGCCCCACCCACCTCACAAGAGCTTGAAAGTTACAGCGCACTGCTAATAGACGCAGGATTGTATGAACTCGCCT
>CAZMUG010000225.1:0-3910 GCA_964569165.1 uncultured Gaiellales bacterium | reverse complement strand
CGCGAGCGCGGTGAGGAGCGCGCGCCTCGGCGCGTCGGCGTGCGGCGCGGGCATCGGGACGCGAGCCTACCAGATCGGCCGGGCTAGAATCGCGGCTCCGAGTCGAGGTGGAGTGGCGGATGACCGACGTGCTCTCGTTCGCGGCAGGCGGCTATCGCTACGTCAAGGGCGTGTTCCAGTACTCGGCCGGCGTCGCCGCGGAGGCCGGCTTCGAGATCGAGCGGGTGCGCTTCCGTCGCCCGCTGCCGCTCGCCGACGGCTTTCGCGTCGTCGAGGCGCAGATCCGCGGCATGGGCCGGCCGCTCACCGCTTTCTGCGCGTGCGAGCTGCGCTCCCCGGCGCCGTTCACCGAGGAGGGGTTCGCCGCCTTCAACCGCGTGTACGTCGGCACGCTCGAGCGCTGGGGCGCATACCGCGACGGGCTGAACCCGGTGGCGCGCTCGAACGTGTGCCCCGAGCTGAACCCGCCCGCGGAACCGAGTCTCCACGCCTTCTCGTACACCGTGCCGGCGGACGCCGAGGCGATGCCGAGCTTCGTGATCGCCGGCAGCGCCGAATCCCCGGAGGGGAAGGCGAACTACCGCGACCACATCGTGCGCCGCGGCGACGCGTCGCCTGCGGGGCTCGCCGAGAAGGCGCGCTGGGTGCTCGGCGAGATGGAGCGGCGCATGGCCGCGCTCGGCTTCGGCTGGCGCGACGCGACCGCGACCCAGCTCTACACCGTGCACGACGTCCACCCCTTCCTCGCCGACGAGATCGTGCGGCGCGGCGCGGCCGGCGGCGGCCTCACTTGGCACTTCTGCCGGCCGCCGGTGGTCGAGCTCGACTACGAGATGGACGTGCGCGGGGTCGCGCGCGAGATCGTGCTGTAGTGCTCAGGCCCCCTCGCCCTTCGTGCGCCAGCTTTCCGCGTACGAGGTGCGCGCCACCGCGGAGTACGGACACGGGCTGACCATCGCGCGGATCTCGAGCTGCTTGTGGCGCTCGACGGTCGTCTTCCTCGAGCCGCCGCCTTCCTCGCCCCAGACGAGCGTCACTTCGGCGCCCACCGCGACGTCCGGATCCACGACAGCGAGCGAGAGCAGCGAGCGCTCGTTGTAGCTGTAGCCGCTGAACATCGACACGCCGACCGTCTTCCCGCCCTTTAGCACCCGGTCGTACGAGGCGGAGGTGTAATTCGAGAGCGGAAGGTCGATGTACTTGTAGTGCTCGCCGCGCTCGAGCAGCGATCGGTAGACCTTGAGGACGTCGTCGCCGTTCCACGCGAGGGTGACCTTGCGCCGGTGCGGCTTGGTGGCCATCTTTTCGAGCGCCGCCCGGCCGATGAAGTCGTGGTCGAACTTGACGAACGGCCCGTAGCCGAGCTCGTACGGCGACACGTAGTAGTCCTCGATCCGGTCGGAGGTGAAGCTCCCGCCGATCGAGCCGGTGCCCTCGTAGCTCGCCGCCGGCAGCCATTGCCGGTAGGCCTTCATCTTCTCGCCGGTGTAGACCGCCGGCAGCGGGGACGGGATCCACCCCGACTCGAGCGTGTTGGTCGCGTACGCGCGCGAGCCCACTTCCTTCAGACCGAAGTCCTTGCCGGCCGCGACGATCGCCGCCCGGATCTCCTCACGCTCGTCGTACGGTCCCCAGAGCTCCAGTCCCGGGGCGCCGGCCATGCCGTGGCGCAGGGCGCGCACCTTCCGGCCGGCGATGTTGATGTGGCCCATGTTGAAGAACTTGATCTCCGGCACCGGCCCGCCGTGCAGCGTCTGGATCACCTGCGGCGCGTTCGGCCCCTGGATCTGGAAGCGGTAGTTTCGCCGCACGACCGCCTTGCCGCGCGGGTTCGAGGGCGAGCGGTCGTCCTTCTCGGTTCGGACGTCGTAGCCGCCGGTCTCGGCGTGAAACTGGATCCAGCTCGCGGCCGGCGCGCGCCCGACGAAGACGAGCCGGTTCGGCTCGAGGTGGAACAGGATCCCGTCGCCGATCACGTAGCCGTCGTGGCTGCACGGCACGAAGTGCTTCGCCCGGTCGACCGGGAACTTCGCGAAGCCGTTGATCGCGAGATTGGAGAGCAGCTTGATCGCGTCCGGGCCCTCGACGTACTGCTCCACCATGTGGTGCGACTGGTCGAAGAGCACCGCGCTCTCGCGCCAGGCGCGCTGCTCGTCGCGCCAGTTCGAGAACTCGGCCGGAACCACCGGATAGACGTAGGCGCCGATCTGCGAATGGCGCAGCATGGGCACCGGATTCCCGACCGACTGCAGCAGTTCCTCGAGGTTGCGGGCTGGCATGGGGATCTCCTTTCGGGCGGGATGCGAGTGAGGGGGCGATTGTCGTGTGCCGCAATGGAACATTCAGTTGCAGTCGTTCGGCGCCGCCGCCGCCCGGACGCGGTACTGGGCGATCCTGGCGGGACGATTCGATTCGTTCCGGCAAGTCAAGTATGGCGATCAGCCGATGTAGGTCATCGAATCTGCGGGGGAAGCGGTCGGCTGCCGACTCCGACCGAGGAACTGTCGATGGCGTTTACAGCGCTCGCGCCGAGCGATGACGAATACTTGAAGGATCAAAGACTTAGATAACAGGTACAGATAGTGCTTGTTGCGGATGGATCGTCAATTCACGAACGGGGGCAATGATGAATCGCATCTCGTTGACGATGGTGGCGCTTGCGGCCGCTCTAGCTGCCTCCCAGCCGGCCACGGGGGCGTTGATCGGTCCGAGCCCGTACGCGAGTACCGCCGACAGCCCGTTCTCCCCGTTCGCGGGTTTCAGCTACTTCCACCTCGAGAATTTCGACGATCACGCATTGAATACGCCCGGGGTGGCGGTCAGCCCGGGGACGGTGTTGACTTCGGCGAACTCGGGATTCAGCAATGGGATCATCGATCAGGTCGGACTGGCAGGGGGATGTCTGCCGGGCGGGCTTGCGGTCGCGTGCGACACGCTGTTCGGAAATGGGGCGGTCGGCTTCACGTTCACGTTCGACGCCGGCGTGCTGGGGGCTCTTCCCAATGCCGTAGGGGTCGTCTGGACCGATGGCGCGGGAACGATCACTTTCGAGGCGTTCGACGAGAACGGCGTGTCGCTGGGTCAACTCGTCGGGACCCACGCCGACGGCAGTTTCCAGGGGACGATCGTCGATGACCGGTTCTACGGCGCGACCCACTCGGGCGGGATTTCCCGCATCTTCATCAGCAACTCGTCGGGCGGGATCGAGGTCGACGACCTCCAATACGGCCTGCGGGGTGCCAGCAACGGCGTGCCGGAGCCCGGCTCTTTGGCGCTGCTCGGGTTGAGTCTCGCGCTACTGGCGCTCGCCCGCAGACGCATCGCCTAGCACATCTCGCGTACTAGGGCGAGCCGGAACGTCGGGCCAAGACCTAGCTCAACGCGCCGTCGACGGGGATGACCTGCCCGGAGATGTAACCCGCGCGCTCCGAGGCGAGAAACGCGACGAGGTCGGCGACCTCCTCCGGCCGGCCGGCGCGCTGCATCGGCACCAGCGCCTTGATGCGCTCGGGGGGAAAGCTCTCCGCGCTCATCTCCGACCCGATCACGCCCGGCGCGACCGCGTTGACCGTGACCCCGCGCGAGGCGCATTCCAGGGCGAGCGCGCGCGTCGCGCCGATCAGCCCCGCCTTCGCCGCCGCGTAGTTCGTCTGCCCGCGGTTGCCGAGCAGCGCCGACACCGACGACACGTTCACGATCCGGCCCCAGCGCGTGCGCAGCATCGGCAGCAGCAGCGGCTGCGTGACGTTGAAGAAGCCGTTGAGCGAAACGTCGATCACGCTGCGCCAGTCCTCGCCGCGCATCCCCGCCATCACCGCGTCGCGGTGGATCCCGGCGTTGTTCACCAGCACCTGGATCGCCCCGGGCTCGATCAGCCGCTCGAGCGCGGCGCGCGTCGCCTCCGCGTCGG
>CAZMUG010000224.1:0-3940 GCA_964569165.1 uncultured Gaiellales bacterium | reverse complement strand
CTCGTCGATTGCCTTGCGCTGGCGTCGCTCCTTGTCCGCTTCGTCCTCGTCGGATTCGGCGGCAACGACGGGAAGGCCGGGCGCCGGCTCGCCAACCGGTACTGAACCTCCGAGCGGAGGCGCCCCCGGCAGTCCCGGAATCGATGGCGGCGACGCGACAGCGCGCGTGTCGGCGGCTGCAGGCGAAGCGGCCGTCGCAACAGCCGGTCGCGAGAGGTGCGCACCGCTTGCGCTTCCGATCGCGTCCCTGTGGAAGCCGGCGATCTTTGACGGCGAGTCCACTTTGGGATTGCGATCGACGGCGGCAAGCAGTTCGTCCCACTGGATGAGCTGCCTGACCTGGTTCGGTATCGACGACTGGCCGTCGTTGGCCGTTGCTAGGTTCGACATCGTGGTTTCTCCCGGTCGCGCACGCGTGGGCGCCCTATGCCACCCGTCGGGCGGCGATCCGTTCGTCGACGTAGCGCGCAAGAAGCGCGCGAATTTCGGCCGCCGTCCGGCCGTCTCCTCCGAACACCCGCTCGATGTGATCCGAAAGCAGGTCCCGTCCCGTGACGAGCACATACGCCTCGAAGTCGTCGACCGGGCGGGGGTCGGCCTTCGCGAGCGGTACCGGAGCCAACCGAACCGCAGGGCCTGCGCAGGCAAGATTTATTCGCGTCATTTTGGTGAACCTCCATCGAGCCGGAGTTCGGCGGATTTCGTGCCGGCTGCCGAGACGGAAACGACGAGCGGCAGCCCCGGCTGCACCGCCGACTCGTCGAAGATCAGAAGCCCCCCGACGGTCAGCTTCGGTCCCACAAGGGGGGTAGCAAGCAGGACCTCGGAGGCGTACATGCTCGCGTTGCCCGAGCCGACCTGGACCGAAACGCCAAGCGGCTGCTTGCCGTGATTGGTGACGGCAAACTTCACGTACATCCGACCGTCGATCGCAACCGGACGTGAGGCGGCGATCTCGAGCGATCCCTTGCGCGCCTTACCGGCAAACGGCTGGGCCATTGCGCGATCGAGGGCATCCTGGCGCTTGCGCTTCGCCTCGGCCTCGGCCTCCGACTGCTGACGTTTCGCTTCGGCTTCGGCCGCGAGGCGCCGGCGCTCGATCTCGGCAAGCTCCTCCGAGTTCGGCTCCCTGAGCGGGGGCGGAGCGTTGACGTTGATGACCCGGTGCGAAGGGCGATCGCTTGGCACGACCGAGAACTCGAAGTGATACTGCCGGCCGTCCTCCATGATGACGGCGAGGTCGGCGCGAACCCGCTTCCACTCGACGAGCGCCGAGTCCTTCGAACCTGGCGAGATGAAGAAGATGCCTTCCTTGTAACCGACCCGGAATCGCTCGTAATCGCTGAAGGCTATGTGCGCGACTTCGCCGTAGAGGTTCAGCTGGGTGAGCCGCCCAGGGCTCAGTACGCACTGGAGAATGCTCGTGTCGCCCATCGAGACGTAGACGATCGGCTTGACCTGCCCGGCGCCCTGCTTGCCGGTGATGACGACCGGGTCCGCGGTCGGACGTTCGGCCGCGGCGTCCTCGTCGATACGGTAGAACTCGTCGGGAAAGGCTTCCGGCTCGGCGCGCGCGGGCCTTGCGGGCGACTTTCGAGATGTGGAACGAGTCGAGCGCCGAGGCGATGCCGAGACGGGCTTGCCGCGGTCAACGACCGTCCCCGATGTCGTGCGCTCGATGAAGCCGCCGTTCTGCTGAGCCGCGACGCCGGTCGGCAACAGTGCGACGGCGGCAATCGAAAGGCCAACGACTCCAATGGCCCGGCTGAAATGGGATCTCGAATTACGCATGGTGTCTTCCCGATTGATTGCGACCGAGTTCATGGCGGCTCACTTTGCTGCCTTTGGCGCATCGTCGGTCTTCGGCCGAGAGCCGTCGGAGTCAGAAGCTTGCGCGGCCGCGAACGGCACGAGTGCCCGGCCGTCGCGTTCCACGCCGTCCGAGCCCTTGACCGGCGCCGGGCGGATCTCGGAGACAAGAAGGCCCGACGGGTTGGTCTTCGATCGCGGCGCACGCTCGAGTACGACGATGTAGTCGAAAGACTGGGGCTCGCCGGTTCCCTTCGTCTTCGAGAGGATCGTTCGCTCGCCCGCGATTCGCACGACATACTTCGTCACGCCGCCGACCGTCGTGTTCTCGAGCCGCTCGCCCTTCGGTTCGCCCCACTGCGTCTGTACGCCGAGCTCCGCGACCGACTGGACCCAGCTTTTCTTGAACTCACGCTCGTAGTCGGCCAGCGCCCTGTCCCACGTCATCGCGCACGACTCGGTCATGAACCGCTTCGCGTCCTGCACGTCCGTCACGACGCTCGAGGAATCGGCCGTCAGGAACGGTCTGAGGACTTCCCACGCCTGGAACTGGAGCTCGTAGGCGGTCGGCTCCATCGACAGCGTCCCTGCGCTCGCGTGAACGATCACCGGGTCCGCGACGCGCATGTACATCTGCCACCACATGACCTGCGACAGCGCGAAGACGATGATCATCGACACAAGCGAGATCTGGAAGACGGCAGCCTTGTGCTCGAGCGCCGCCCGTTCACTCCAATAGCCGTCACCCGGCTCGCGCATCACTTTCGCCATGCTCGGTTCCTCACTCCCTCAAGTCGGCTTCTTGCGACCCGGTACCATTCGGTCCGGGCGCGACCTGTATCTCGGGCCGCGCCGATCTGTTTGCGAATGGCGTGCCGCGACCTCGAGCACCCCGGGACGACTGAAACCGGGCCAGGGAGGGGGTGAGGATTTATTCACCCCCCCCACGCGCCACACCGTGAAGCGGGTCGGGCGGTCGGCGGCTATCCGCGATTGCCGCTCGCGCGGCGGCGCCGCGCGATGACCTCGTCGACCTGGGCGGCGTCGATGTTCTGCCGCTTGAGTATGTCCCCGATGACGGCGTCCTCGGCCGCATCGCGGGTCATGCCTGCCGCCACGAGACGCGCGATCTGCGGCTCGATGACTCCGAGGCTGTGCATCATCCTCAGGTAGGTCAGTAGCGACTCGATGGACCGGCCCGCCACAACACGCCCCGCAACGGGTCCCGCCGCGGCATCGCCACGAGCGGGCTCGGGCTCGAATGATCCCGGAGCACTGGACGCGAGGCCGCTCGCGTCCGGCGCGAGCTCGCGATCAGAAGTCGCGGGATCCGCCTCTCGTGCGTATCTTGCTCCCGGCTCGATGATCTGCCGCGACGGGCCGACATCTACGTAACCTGGCGTTCGCGCGAAGCCCGAGGCTTCGGGCGCACTCGCTTCCGCGTCCGGGTAGCTGCGGTCGTCGACATCCGCGCCTCGCCGAACGTCAGGCTCGTAAGGCGAATCGATCCGGCTGGGACTCGCCACGCGCGCGATGCGGTCGGGCACCGCGGGCGCGTCCAGAAAGCGTGTGCCGCTCGTACGACTGTCTGCGGGCCCGTCCGGCACGCGGTCGAAGGTGTCGCCGGTACCCGGCCGATCGTCGGAAGACCACTGGCGTGCGTCGTCGGCCTCAATTCTCGCGGTATCTGCGGACCTCTCCTGCCACGACGCTCGGGCTCGGTCCGGGTCGTGACCTTGGCGCCCGGCGACGCCACTCGGGTAGCCGGACTCGAAAGTGCGAGGCTCGTCCGGCGCGCGTAGCGGCGATGAAGGCTCCCGCTCCTGGTTGCCTGGAAGCGCGAAATCGTCGGGCGACTCGTCGCGCCACGGCTGCCCGTCGAAGCGGCTGCCGTAGCCTTCGTCCGCCTGCCCGGGCGCGTCCGGCTGGACTCGACTGCGCTCGTCGCGGCCCGGGTCCCAACCTTGTGCATCACGGTTGAAGAACTCGCCCTGGTCAGCCGCAACCGAACCGCCAAAGCCCTCGCCGCCGGCCGTGTCCGCCGACCAGTCGCGGTCTCCGGCGCTCGAATTGTTGCGCTCGCCGACGACGCATCGCCCGAAGGCATCGCGACCGCCGCGGCCCGGACCGG
>CAZMUG010000223.1:0-3945 GCA_964569165.1 uncultured Gaiellales bacterium | reverse complement strand
CGGGCCGTGATGTTGAGATTCGAAACGACGGCGCCGCCCTCGGGGAGCCGCAGTCGCTCCACGGTCATGACGTGCCAGGTGTCTCCCATGGTCTGCGCAAGCCGGTACTCCATCGAGAAGCTGGGCTGCTCACCGTCGATGACGGATCGGATGCCATCGCGAGCCTGCACCGAGTCGGCGCTCTCACAGAAAGACGCGGATTCGCAGCCGATGCCACAGTGGCGCCGCATCAGCGTGCACGCGACGTCAACACCTGAAACGGGCGTCGCGCGTTGCCAGGCGTCGTTGCCGGCAACCACCTGTCCCGCCCGATCGATGACACACACCTGAGCCGAGAGCGATTCGAGGACGGCGTGGCTGAGCTCTTCGCTCTTGCGCACCTGTTCGGCCGCCGTTCGCCGTTCCAGTGCGTTGGCGAAGATATCCGCGAAAATCTGAAGGCGCGCGACCACTTCGTCGCTCCACGCCGATGCCCTTCCCATCCGGGCCATTCCCAGCACACCAACGGTCGAGCCTCCGATGTGCAGCGGAATCGCCGCCATCGCCGTGACACCCGCTCGCTCGAGCGCAGCGTAAGTGTCCGGCATGCTCGCCTCGATATCCTCCAGTCTCTCGATGCGAACGGCCTGCCCGATCTTCAGGAGCTCGATCAACTCCGGGATTCCGGTGAGATCGATCTCGCCGACCAGTGGCTCCACTCCCGAGGCGACGGCGGAGTTGACGATCGTCGCATCTACAGACTCTTCCCGCAGCTCGGCAAGGCTGAGCCGGTCCGCCCCGAGTTGTTGCCGCGCCGACTCGAGAGTCTCGGCCAGCACGGACTCGATACTCTGGGGTGGTGCGTTCGCCAGCCGGGCTGAAACGTCGGAGATCAGTTTTTCGAATGCGATCTTCTCTTCCAGGGAGCGCTGCGCCGAGTAACGTCGCGAACGCTGCACGAGCAATCCGGCGATGAGAAGCGCCTGCGCGATGAAGAGCAGCAGCGCCCCGACGATATACCAGCCGTAGAGATCCCAGACGGACGATTCCCGAAACTGGACGACTGCACCTGAGGGAAGCCGACTCTCGGGCACTCGCCATCGTTCGAGTTCGCGCGCATCGAAAGCCAGGACGTTCGGCGTGGACGGCGACGCTCCCGCGACGTCTGTAACCTCGCCACGCAGAAGACGCAGCACGAGCTGACCCGTGAGGTCGCCGCTGTCGGCGTAACTCGTGAGGCATCCCCCGACGATGCCGCTGCCAAGCGTGTAGTCGAACACGCCATACAACGGGGCGTTCGATTCGGAGCTCGCACGCCCGAGAATCTCGCTGGACGGATAGGCGACGCCGGCGCCGTCCCGAAAGAGAGCCCCCCACAGGACGATCGTATCGTCCGGCAGCGTCGACAGGCGCTGCAACAACGTGTCGGCGTCGAGACCGGCCAGGTCGATCGCTTCGAGGTTCGGGTCGGCCGCGGCGATCTCGGAATAGAAGCGCTCGCGCCAGGCGAGCTCGAGCTGCGTGGCGCCGATGACGAAGGCCACACGCCTGGTGCCCGGATGGCAGGCGAGAGCGATCTCGACCGACTTTCGAATATCGACGAAAGACGACACACCCGGTGTGCCCTCGGGAACGACTCCCGTGGCTACAACGCGAGAGTCCACAGCTCCATAGACGAGACGGGCGTCCGGAAACACTCGCTCTCGAATACTCGTGGCCATGCGAGCGCCTGGCGCCGAGACCCCGGCGACGATTTCGATCTTCACGTCGGCATACTTCTGCCGGAGATACTCGGCAAGGGCAGCCTCGTAGGCTTCGCCGTTGCCGACCAGCTCATCATGAAACTCGGGGTGAATCTCGATCCGGATATCGGGTTGATGGCGAACCGAAGCGAGTAGCGAAGTATGGAACTCGTCAAACGTGTTGATGGCTCGCGACGACGAATAAACGACGAGCACGTGAGCTGTCCGCCTTGGTTCGGCTGCCGCAACTGACGGGCCCGCGACTCCGGCCACCATCAGCAGCACCATCGCGATTCGTCCTAGTCGTTTGGACAGTCCATCCATACGCCGTTCCAGGCGGACTACAGCGACGACGCCGTAAGCCGGTCGACCAGTCGGACAAGCTCGGCAACCGAAGACACGTGCATTTTCTCCATCACGCGCGCACGGTGGACCTTGATCGTCTTTTCGCTCGTTCCGAGCTCGTAGGCAATCTGCTTGTTGAGCCGTCCGGATGCCACGAGGTGCATGACCTCCGTTTCGCGCGCGGTGAGCAGCGCCGCTCGTTCGCGGATGCTTTCGATCTCGGCGGTTCTGACTCGGCGCTCGGCGCCGGCGCGTAGCGCCTGCGGCACGACCTCGAACAGGCGGTCCGCCTCGACGGGTTTCGTGAGGAAGTCGATAGCGCCGTCCTTCATGGCCTGGACGCTTGACGGAATGTCACCGTGGCCGGTGAGGAACACGACGGGCATGTCGACCATCTCGTCCACAAGGCGCCGCTGAAGCTCCAGGCCACTGATTCCAGGCATCTGCAGGTCGACTATCACGCATCCGGCGTGGCCGATGAACCCGCTCTCGAGGAACTGCTCGGCCGATTCGAACGACTCGACGTGATAACCCGCCGACGACAGAAGTCGACCCAGCGCTCGTCGCACGGAACGATCGTCATCGACGACGAAGACGTGGTTGTCCTCACCGGCGTTCGTACTGGCGGATGTCATGGTCCGCTGAAACACTAAGGCAGTCTGGCGAGTCGGGCAAGACCAAAGCACTGACAGACTTGACGTCTCCTCAGGCTGGCGGTTCCAGCTCTCGGCCAATGGCCTCTCCGATGGCAGACAGCAGAGCGGACGCTTCGAAGGGTTTGCGCAGATATCCAGGCGCGCCGGACCTTGCGATTCGCTCGCGGGTGGCGACATCGTCGTGAGCGGTCATCAGGATGACCGGCGGGTGCACAGGCTGAGCCACGATACGATCGCGAAGGTCCAGGCCGCTCACGTGCCCGAGGTGAACATCCAGAACAACGCACGCGACGCCGTCGGAGTGCTCGGCGTCGAGGTAATCATTGGCGGACGCGTGCGTCTCGACCGAAAGTCCACACGACCGGACGAGTCGCGCGAGGGCTCTCCGAACCGAGGGATCGTCGTCGACGATGCAGATAACAGGCCCCCCCGACACCATTGACCTCGCATACCGCCCCACGACGTTCAGCGTCCTGATTCTGCGCCTTCGAGCCGGCGCGCAACATTGGACCTTGGTCCTATGTCAGAGGCGAAGCTCCGGAGGCGCGCGGCATGTTGATGCGTCTCGCGCCTCGTCGCCCTTACGGACGCGACGGTGCCAGAGCTCAGTGCTGCAGGTCTCGGTGGATCGCCCGTCCGACGGCCTCGAGCAGTGCGCTGCTCTCGAAAGGCTTGCGCAGGAAGCCGGCGACGTGGTGCGTCTGCGCATACGCCCTCGTCGACTCGTCATCGTATGCCGACATGATGATTACCGGCGGATGCACCGGATCCCGTGAGAGCTGGTCGTACAACTCCAGCCCCGACATCCCGGACATGTGCACGTCCAGTATCAGGCAGGCAACGTCGCCCTCGTGAGGTCCTGCGAGGAAGCCCTCGGCTGACTCGAAGGACTCGACCGTCAGTCCGCACGACCGTATGAGTCGCACGAGTGATCGCCGAACCGACTCGTCATCGTCAACGACGCAGATCACGGGTGTCGACATGTCGACGTCACTTGTGGAGCCAGCCATTGCCATTTCCGATCCAGAACTCCGCGACCCGGAACCCGACTGAAGGCTATCGCCGGGCCGCCTGTCTGTCGATTGGACCTTGGTCGTATGCATTCACGATCGAGGTGCCACGCCGAGCAATGCGCGAAGCGCTTTGGAGTGCGGCGTGAATCGCCGCTTTGGATTTCTTCGCTGTGATCACGGTTCGGAATCCAATGCGGCGATTCACGCCGC
>CAZMUG010000222.1:0-3951 GCA_964569165.1 uncultured Gaiellales bacterium | reverse complement strand
GCGCTGATGGGCGTCTACAGCCTCATCGCCTATCTGGCCGCGCGCCGCACACAGGAGTTCGGCGTGCGTATGGCGCTCGGCGCAACCAGGTGGCAGGTGATTGCGCTGAACATCCGGCAGGCCCTGGTGATCACCGGACTCGGGCTGGCCCTGGGGACCGTCCTGGCCATCGCGCTCGGCCGTGTGATGGCATCGGCGCTGTTCGGCCTCGTGTCGCTCGAGCTGCTGCCAGTCGCGGTGATGGTCGCAGTCCTCGGCCTGACGGCGCTGGTCGCCGGCTACCTGCCCGCCCGCAAGGCCGCCGACCTGGATCCCACGGTCGCGCTGAGAACACCGTAGAGAAAAGGGACTTTTCAGGGCGCGGGTGTTGCGTTCGGGCCCGGGGCCGCCTCGTCCGCCTGGAAGTTGCACTCCTTGTGCGACGAATCGCAGAAGGGCTTTCGCCTGGAGTGCCCGCAGCGGCAGAGCGCGAACGGCTTCTTGTTGAGGACGTACTCGTTGCCGTTCCAGTCGATGAGGCGCACGTCCTCGCCCTCGACCAGCAACGACCCGTTCTGACGCACCTTGATCGTGACCATCCACTTCCCCTTCGCCGTGGCGCCTGCCCGCGGTTCGGTTCCCGACTCCCGACTCCCGCTTCCCGACGCGATTGCTAACCCTTTTGCATCGCCGCCAGGAAATCGGCGTTGCTCTTCGTCTTGGCCATCTTGTCGAGCAGCAGCTCCATCGCCTCGACGGGCGACAGCGGGTTGAGCACCCGGCGCAGCACGTAGACGCGCTGCAGATCCTCCTTCGGGATCAGCAGCTCCTCCTTGCGCGTGCCGCTCTTCAGGATGTCGATGGCCGGGAACACGCGCTTGTCGGCGAGCTTCCGGTCCAGGTTGATCTCCATGTTGCCCGTGCCCTTGAACTCCTCGAAGATCACATCGTCCATGCGGGAGCCCGTGTCGATGAGCGCCGTCGCGACGATGGTCAGGGAGCCGCCGCCTTCGATGTTGCGGGCGGCCCCGAAGAACCGCTTGGGCTTCTGAAGCGCGTTGCTGTCCACGCCGCCCGACAGCACACGGCCGGAGGCCGGGATCACCGTGTTGTAGGCCCTGGCGAGGCGCGTGATCGAGTCGAGCAGGATCACCACGTCCCGGCCGGACTCGACCAGGCGTTTGGCCTTCTCGATGACCATTTCGGCGACCTGCACGTGACGCTGGGGGGGCTCGTCGAAGGTGGACGAAATCACCTCACCCTTGACCGATCGCTGCATGTCGGTGACCTCCTCCGGGCGCTCGTCGATGAGCAGCACGATGAGGAACACCTCGGGATGGTTCGCCATGATCGCGTTGGCGAGGGCCTGGAGGAGCATCGTCTTGCCCGTGCGCGGGGGGGCGACGATCAGGCCGCGCTGGCCCTTGCCCACGGGGACGAGCAGATCGATCACCCGCGTGCACAGATCGGCGGGATCGTGCTCGAGTTTCAGCCGCTCGTTGGGATAGAGCGGCGTGAGGTTCTCGAAGAAGACCCGCGACCGCCGCTGATCCGGCGGCTCGTGGTTGACGGCGTCCACCTTCACCAGCGCGAAGTACCGCTCTCCGTCGCGCGGCGGCCTCACCTGGCCGGTGACCGTGTCGCCCGTCTGCAGGTCGAAGCGCTTGATCTGGGACGGCGACACGTACACGTCGTCCGGGCCCGGCAGGTAGTTGTAGGCCGGGGCCCGCAGGAAACCGAATCCGTCGGGCAGCGTCTCGAGCACGCCCTCGCACGACATCGGGCCGTTGCGTTCGGTGCGGGCGCGGAGGATCTGGAAGATCAGGTCCTGTTTGCGCATGCCCGTCGCGCCGGGCAGGTCCAGTTGCTTGGCGACGGCCGTCAGGGCCGCCGTGCTCATCGCCTTGAGGGCCGTCAGGTCGAGCTGCCCGATATCGACGCCGCCCGCGTTGGCTTCCACCGTTCCAGTTGTTGAGCGATCCATGTCCACAGGTCTTCCAGTCCTTCGCCCGTAAGGGCCGAGAGCATCAGGGGCTCCTCCCCGAATGCCGCGCGGAATGCGTGTCGGTTCCGCTGACGTTCCGCGCGCGTCAGCTTGTCCAGCTTCGTGGCGGCGACGACCGCCGGGCATCCGTGTGTGGCGAACCAGGCGGCCGCTTCCACGTCGGCATCGAGGCCCGGGTGGCGGCTGTCCACGAGCAGGACGATTCCGGCGATTGCCGGACGCAGGCCCGTGCCCGCTCCCCCGAAGAAATACGCCTGGGTCAGGGGCGCGAACGCGCCTCCCTCCGCCGCCCCGCGCGCGTACCCGAACCCCGGCAGATCCACGAGGTGAAACGGCCGCAAGCGGTTGGCCCGCAGCAGGAAATAGTTCGCCAGCCGGGTCTTCCCGGGTGCGGCGCTGGTGCGGGCGAGTTTCCTGCCCGCCAACGCGTTGATGAGCGTCGATTTCCCGACGTTCGAGCGCCCGGCCATCGCGATCTCGGGCACCGGGGCTCCGGGCAGGCCGGCCGCGCCCGCCACGCTCGTCACGAACTCCGCCGACATCACGCGCGGACGGGACATGTCATCCACCGGCCGGGAATCGGGAGTCGGGGGTCGGGAGTCGCACAGCCATCGTCACGCCACTGCCGGCCCTCTGTTCCTGATCCCTGATCCCCGAGCCCCGCTCTTCCCCGTCGCCAGTCGCCTGACCCCTGTTCCCTGTTCTCAGTGCGTTCCCGGCTGCGCCGCGACCTTGAACGGTTCGATCACGCCCTGCGGCACCGGACGGCCCGGCACCGGGCCCTCGAGCGCGATCCTCAACACGTCGTCCATCGTCTCGACCAGGTAGAGGTTGAGGACGTCCATTACGGGTTTCGGGATGTCGGCGACGTCCTTCTCGTTGTCCTTCGGCAGAATGATCTGCGTGATCCCCGCGCGGTGCGCGGCGAGCACCTTCTCCTTGACGCCGCCGATGGGCAGGACCTTGCCCCTGAGGGTGATCTCGCCGGTCATGGCGACGTCGCGGCGCACGGGCACCTTCGACAGGACCGAGACGAGGGCCGTGGCCATCGTGATGCCGGCCGACGGGCCGTCCTTGGGAATGGCCCCTTCGGGCACGTGGATGTGCACGTCGTGCTTGCGGTTGAAGTCCTTGTCGATCCCGAATTCCTCGGCCTTCGACCGCACCCAGCTCATGGCCGCCTGGGCCGACTCCTGCATCACGTCGCCCAGCTTGCCGGTGAGCGTCAGGCGCCCGCGTCCGGGCATCAGCGTGGCCTCCGAGATCAGGATCTCGCCGCCGACCTCCGTCCAGGCCAGGCCGGTGGCCAGCCCCACCTCGCTCTTCTCCTCGGCCATCGACGGCCTGAACTTCGGCACGCCCAGGTACTGCGTGACCTTTTCGGGGCCGATGGCTTCGACGTACGACGCGCCCTCGATGACGACGCGGCGGGCGACCTTGCGGCAGATCGAGGAGATCTCGCGCTCGAGATTCCGTACGCCGGCCTCACGGGTGTAGCGCTGGATGATGGTCTGGAGCGCCTCGTCGGTGAAGGTGACGTTCGTCGGGTTCAGCCCCGTGCCTTCGAGGGACTTCGGGACGAGGAACCGCTTCGCGATCTCGGTCTTCTCCTGCTCGGTATAGCCCGGGAGCTGGAGGACCTCCATCCGGTCGCGCAGCGCCTGGGGCACGGTGTGCAGGACGTTGGCCGTGCAGATGAACATCACGTTGGACAGGTCGTATTCGACGTCCAGGTAGTGGTCGAGGAAGGTGTGGTTCTGCTCGGGGTCGAGCACTTCGAGCAGGGCGGCCGACGGGTCGCCCCGGAAGTCCATCGACATCTTGTCGACCTCGTCGAGCAGGAAGACCGGGTTCATGGCGCCGGCCTTCTTCATCATCTGGATGATCTGGCCCGGGAACGCCCCGATGTACGTGCGGCGGTGGCCGCGGATCTCCGCCTCGTCTCGGACGCCGCCGAGCGACAGCCG
>CAZMUG010000221.1:0-4007 GCA_964569165.1 uncultured Gaiellales bacterium | reverse complement strand
TGCGTCGCGCGCCGGTCCTGCCCGCCCGTCTTGTCCCCGAGCGCCGCGCCCCTGGCCCGTGCCTCGGTCCGTCGCGTGCTGACGAGCTCGGTGAGCTGCCTGCGCCTCGTCAGGGCGCGCTCGTAGGCCTCGTTCGCCGCCGCGCGCTCGGCCGCGCGTGCCGCCTCGAAGTCGCTCCAGCCTCCCGCCCACTCGCGCAGCGTTCTCGTGTGCGCGTCGATCTCCGCGATCCGGCCGACGGTTCGGTCGAGGAACTCCCGATCGTGGGAGACGACCACGAGCGCGCCGTCGTAGGAGTCGAGGAATCGCTCGAGCCGCCGGAGGCCGTCGAAGTCGAGGTCGTTCGTGGGCTCGTCGAGCAGGAGGACGTCGAACCTGGACAGCAGGATCGCAGCGAGCTCGACCTTCGCCCGCTCGCCTCCGGAGAGGCCCTCGAGCACTTCGTCGAAGCCGGTCCCGAGACCGACCTCGGCACAGGCGCTGCGCGCGCGAGCTTCGAAGTCGCCTCCGCCGAGTGACACGAGCCGCTCGAGCGCGGCGGAGTAGCGCTCCTGGCTCCCGCCGCCGGCGAGCGCACCCGCCGCGGCCTCGAGCTCCCGCTCGGCGTCCGCCACCCCCGTCTTCCGCGCCAGCGCTTCGCCGAGGGTCTCGCCCGCCACCGTCGGGCGCTCCTGCGCCAGGTACCCGACCGTGAGCCGCTCCGGGGCGCGGGCGACGACGCCCGAGTCGGGCTGCTCGACTCCCGCCGCGATCCGGAGCAGCGTCGACTTGCCCACGCCGTTCGGCCCCACGAGCCCGACTCGCGCGCGCGGGCCGATGGTGAGCGTTACCCGATCGAGGATGAGCTGAGCGCCGTGGTGCTTGCCGACGCCCGCGAGGTGGACTCGCATCGACGGACCTCCAGACCGTTGTACGGGCGCACGAGAACAGTGCGCGGGAACGGATGCGGTGTGTGGATCAGTCCGTCATGGGCAGGCGCCGGAGCGCGCAGCCATCGTACTCGACGCGGTAAGGCCGGTGTAAGGCCTTGTAAGACGTCCGCAAGAGATCGTGGCGCCCGCCGGCCCAGCGCGTCATAACCCGTGACGACCAAGGAGAGGTGATGACTCGTACACGGTACTCCCAGGGTGGATCCCTCACGCTCGAGGCGCTCGTGGTCGGGGCGGCGCTCGTCGCCGTCGCCGCGCTCGTGCTGCCTTCCGGGGAGGGCATCGCGGCCCAGAGCGTCGCGCCGTCCAACACCTCCGAGCCGACCATCAGCGGGCGCGCCGAGCAGGGCCGGACACTGTCCGCGTCGAGGGGATCGTGGGTCGGCACGGAGCCGATCTCGTACGCGTACCAGTGGGTGCGCTGCGGAGCCGACGGGGGCCGCCCGGACGGCGGCGACTGCACGATCGTCTCCGGAGCGACGGGACGCGAGCACCGGCTGACGCGGGACGACGTCGGCTCGCGCATGCGCGTCCGCGTGACGGCGAGCAACAGCGACGGATCGCGCTCCGCCGCCTCCAACCCGACCGCGACCGTCGAGGGGCCGCCGGTGAACGTCGTCCCGCCGTCCCCGCGCGGCTCGTGGGTCGTCGGCCAGCTCGTGACTGCAGATCCGGGGTCGTGGACGGGGCGCCGGCCGATCTCGTTCTCGTATCGCTGGCTGCGGTGCAATGCCGGAGGGGGCGAGTGCGCCTCGATCTCCGGAGCGACGTCGAGGAACTACCGCGTGCGCTCGGGCGACGTGGGCCGCAAGCTCCGATTCAACGTCACCGCACGCAACGCGCTGGGCTCGACGACCGTCGTGTCGACCGAGTCGGCGGTCGTCACCGCGCCACTGCCGTCCGGCGCGATCAGGCTGCCGAACGGCGAGGTCTCGATCCCGGCCACGAGCGTGCCCGCCGATCAGCGCCTGATCGTGTCACAGGTGCTCTTCTCGCCCAACCCGGTGACGAGCCGCACCCGGCCGCTGACCGTCCGCGTTCGCGCGAAGGACACGCGCGGGTTCGTCGTGCGAGACGCCCTCGTGTTCGTGCGCTCGACTCCGCGCGTGACGACGGGCGGTGACCGGCAGGTCACGACGACGGACGGCTGGGTGACCTACCAGCTCGTGCCGAACCGCAACTTCCCGCAGCCGCGAAGCGGCTACAACGTGCAGTTCTTCGTGAAGGCGTACCGCTCGGGCGACCCGGGACTCGCAGGGATCGCGGGCTATCGGCTCGTACAGGTGCGGCTGGCGGGCTGAACGGCTCCGACCCGGCCGCGAACGCGGCGTGGCCGGAGAGATCTCGCGACCGAAGGCGTCCGCGCTAGCGGACGTCTCGGTCCTGCAGCAGGCCTTCGAGCGCGGCCCACCGCGGATCGGGCTCCCGCTCGAGGTGCTCGTGCGGGTCGACGTTCAGGTCCTTCCCGCACACCGGGCAGAGCCCCGCGCAGTCGGGGCGGCAGAGGATCTGGTCCGGGAGCTCGAGCGCGATCACATCGCGCGCCCACGTCCCCACGTGAAGCTGGTCCTCGACGACGTAGTCCGACCGCAGGTCGTCGCCGGGGCGGGCGTCAGGGTCGTGGAACTCGCGAGCCACAGCGTCCACCTCGACCTCGGCCCGGGCGAGGCAGCGCATGCATGGCCCGCCGAGCCGGGCGCGCACGTGGAGGTCGAGCATCGCGGCGCTGCCGGGCTGGGCGAGCTCGAGCTCGACCGGGATCGGCCCGGAGGTCGCCACGTAGCGCTGCCCCCCGAGCAGGAACGGCTCGAGCACCACGTCCATGCGCTCGCGCCGCACCTCGCCGGGGCGGAGGCGCAGGCGCCGAAGGTCCAGGGTCTCCACAGGGGGAGCCTAGCTCCGGCCGGCCCGCGCATTCGTATTAGCAGTACTGGTCACGCTGTATGATTCGATCATGGAAGCTGATCGCTGGCTCGGGCTCGACCTCCGGCATCTCGTCGCGCTGAAGGCGATCGCGGACGAGGGGTCGTTCGGGCGTGCGGCCGAGAGGCTCGGCTACACGCAGTCCGCGATCTCGCAGCAGATCGCCGCGCTCGAGCGGATCGTGGGTCTCCGCCTCGTCGAGCGCCCCGGCGGCCCGCGGCGCGTGTCGCTCACCGAGGCCGGCGCGATCCTCCTGCGCCACGCCGAGGCCATCCAGGCGCGCATCCTGGCGGCGAAGGCAGACATGGCCGCGCTCGAGGCCGGCGACGCGGGACGGCTACGCGTCGGCACGTTCCAGAGCGTCGGCGTGAGGATCCTCCCCACGCTCCTGCGCAGGTTCACCGAGACGAACCCGGGCGTCGAGATCGTGCTCCGCGAGTCGGCGGACGAGAACGAGCTGCTCGAGCTCGTCGAGCGAGGCGAGCTCGACCTCACCTTTCAGGCGCTCCCCGTCCCCGCCGGGCCCTACGAGTCCGTGGAGCTCCTCCGGGACCCGCACGTGCTCCTCGTTCCGGCCGGGTCACCGCTTGCCGCGCTCACGCGTGCGCCCTCGCTGAAGGAGATCTCGCTCCAGCCCCTGATCGGGTTCAACAGGTGCCGCACGACGGAGACGGTCGAGACGCTCCTCGGCTCGAGCGGGCGGACGCCGAACGTGGTCTTCCGCTCCGACAACAACGGCACCGTCCAGGGCCTCGTCGGCGCGGGCGTCGGCGTGACCATCGCGCCGCTCCTGACAGTGAACCGGAGCGATCCCAGCATCGAGGTCGTGGACCTGCAGGGCCGCATCCCTCCGCGCGTCATCGGGCTCGTGTGGCATGCCGACCGCCACCGGAGCCCGGCGGCGGAGGCCTTCGTCGCATCCGCGATCACCGTCTGCGACGACCTCTCGGCCGAGCCGGCCGCGGCGTAGAGAGAGCACACAGCGGTGCGGCGCTTCAGCGCCGCACCGCTCAGCTGAAGCGGTCGAACTCCTGCGGCTCGCCGGGCTGGATCTCCTCCGGCCCGATCCCCGCGACCACGGTCTCCTGCGACCGCTCGTGGAGCCGCTCGCGACCGCGCTTGACCGCGGTCAGGAACTTGTCCAGGTTGAGCTCG
>CAZMUG010000220.1:0-4070 GCA_964569165.1 uncultured Gaiellales bacterium | reverse complement strand
GCGTGCTCGCACAACCTGCGGCTGCTCCGCGCCCAGCGCCTCGTCCGCTACCGCAAGCAGGGCCGAAACGTCTACTACACGCTCGACGACGACCACATCCGCCAGCTCCTGGACGTCGCCCTCCAGCACGTGACGCACGGCTGATGGCGCCTGCCGCCGTCGTCGAGCTGCCGCTCAACGAGCCCGCCGACTGCGTCGCGTGCGCCGCGCGCCTGCGGGAGGGGATCGCCGGCCACCGCGGGGTGCTCGGGGTCGAGGCCGTGCCCGGGCGCGACGCGGTCACCGTCAGCTACGACCCCGACCTTTGCTCGCTCGACTGCCTGGACGAGGCCGCGCGCGAGCTCCGGCTCGACCTCGAGGGCGCGTACGCGCACCGCGTCACGCGCGTCGAGGGCATGGACTGCGCCGACTGCGCCCAGACGATCGAGCGCGCACTCTCGCGGATGGACGGGATCACGAACGTCTCGGTGAGCTTTCCCGCGCAGACCATGCGCGTCGAGTACAGGCCGTCCGTCGTCGAGGTCGACCGCGTCGCGCGGACCCTCGCCCGTCTCGGCTACCGCGCGACGGACCTCGGCGCGGCCCGCCGGGCGGGGCTCCTGCGCTCGCCGGATCGCGAGCAGACGACGCTCGCCTCGGCCGCGCTCCTCGGGCTCGCGCTCCTCGTGGACTTCGCCACCTCCTGGGCAGCCGTCCCGCTCTACGCCGCCTCGATCCTCGCCGGAGGCCTCCCGCTGGCCCGCTCGGGGGTCGCGGCGCTCGTCACGACGCGGCGTCCGGACATCAACCTGCTGATGTCGATCGCCGCCGTCGGGGCAGCCGCGATCGGCGCCTGGCTCGAGGCGGCGCTCGTCGTCGTCCTCTTCTCGGTCGGGGAGCTGCTCGAGGGCCGCGCCGTGAACCGCGCGCGCCGCGAGCTGGAGGAGCTCGTCTCGCTGACGCCCGAGCGCGCCCGCGTGCGGAGGCGGAGCGAGGGGGGAGGCCTCCCCGTGCTCGAGGAGACCGAGGTGCCCGTCGCCGAGGTGGTCGTCGGCGATCTCGTCGTCGTGCGGCCGGGCGAGCGCGTGCCGGTGGACGGCCTGGTTCGCGACGGCGCCTCCGCCGTCGACCAGGCGCCCATCACGGGCGAGTCGACGCCGGTGGACAAGGCGGCCGGCGACCAGGTGTTCGCCGGCAGCTTGAACGGGCCGGGGCTGCTGCTCGTCGAGGCGACCGTCGCACCCGGCGACACGACGCTCGACCGGATCGGGAAGCTCGTCGCCGAGGCCCAGGCGCGCAAGTCGCCCTCGGAGCGCTGGGTCGACTCGTTCGCCCGCTGGTACACGCCCGCGGTCGTCGGTGCCGCGGTCCTCGTCGCGGCGGTGCCGCCGCTCGCCGGCGTGGCCTTCTCCAGCTCCTTCTACGCCTCGCTCGCGCTGCTCATCATCGCCTGCCCGTGCGCGCTCGTGATCTCCACGCCGGTCTCGATCGTGTCCGCGCTCGGGCGCTCGTCGGCGGCCGGAGTCCTCGTGAAGGGCGGCGCCCACCTCGAGCAGGCGGCGGCGATTCGGGTCGTCGCCTTCGACAAGACCGGCACGCTGACGGAGGGGCGTCCCGAGGTCGCCGCGCTGGCGCCGCTCGCCGGGGAGGCAGACGACCTCCTCGCCCTCGCCGCCTCACTCGAGTGGGGGTCGGAGCACCCGCTCGCACGCGCGATCGTGCGGGCGGCTGAGGACCGGGGCCTCGCCACGACGCCGGTTCGGGACTTCGAGGCGCTCACCGGCCTCGGCGCCCGGGGGCGCGTGGACGGGCAGACGGTGACGATCGGCGACCTACGGCTCCTCGACAGCGGGGCAGCTGCCTCCGTCGGGGGTGAGGTCGAACGGCTCCGGGCGAACGGCCAGACGGCCGTCGTCGTCGCCCGCGAGGGCGTGCCGGTCGGCGTGATCGGGCTCGCCGACACGCTGCGCGAGGACGTCGCGACGGCGGTCGCGGACCTCGGCCGTCTCGGCGTCGGCCCGGTCGTCCTCCTCACGGGCGACGGCGAGGCGACCGCGACCGCCGTGGCTGCGCGGGTGGGGATCACCGAGGTCCGCGCGGGCCTTCTCCCCGCGGAGAAGGTGGACGCCGTGCGCGCGCTCGGGCCCGGCGTCGCGATGGTCGGAGACGGAGTGAACGACGCTCCGGCGCTCGCCGCAGCGAGCATCGGGATCGCCATGGGGAGCGCCGGGAGCGACACCGCGATCGAGGTCGCCGACGTCGCGATCCTCGGCGACGACCCGCGCAAGGTCGCGGGCCTGATCGGGCTCGCCCGCTGGACGAGGGCCGTCGTCCGCCAGAACATCGCCTTCTCCCTCGGCACGAAGCTGCTCGCCGTCGGCCTGCTCGCCGCCGGGCTGCTCCCGCTCTGGGGCGCCGTCGTCGCCGACGTGGGGGCGAGCCTGATCGTGGTCGGGAACGGGCTCCGCCTCGTGCGGGGCCGGCCGTTCGGGCCGATGCGCGGTCACCCGCTGCTCGGCCTCCCCGGCTGATCGCCGATCACTCCGCCCGCACCGGCTCCCGCGGCACGCGGTGTCCCGCACGTCTCCGAGCCTCCACGAGCGCGCCGACGGCGGAGGCGACCGTCGCGAGGAGGAAGAGCCCGATCGCGAGCGCGTTCAGCAGGGCGCCCCGGCGCGCGACCGCGTAGTCGCCAGCGAGGTCGCCGCCCACGCGCAGCGCCACTCCGGCGTGGAGGAGGGCCAGGTGGGCGTAGAAGAAGCGCCGAAACGGGATCGCGAGGCCGAGGACGCCGGGGAAGATCACCGGCGCGTGCCCGAAGATCATGGAGAAGACGAACCCGAGGAAGACGGCGTGCAGCGCCGCGTCGTGCGACAGCCCGCCGGCCGCGGCATCGCCGCGCAGCCAGAGCACGCCGCCGACGGCGAGCCAGAGGTAGCCGACCAGCAGCGCGACCGCGACGAAGCGCGGGAGCCCCGGCCGGCGGACGGTGTGGCGGGCGATGTCGAAGCGGAAGAGCCAGAGCGCGTACCCGGCGAGCGCGACGCCGGCCACGCGGGTGCCGGCGCTCAGGGCGGTCGTGGACAGGCCCAGGCCGATGAGCAGGAGCAGCGTCAGCGCGGCGAACACGACCTCTCCCGCCCGAGTGAGACGGCTCAGGGCAGCCAGCTCGAGGCGCTCGCCGACGATCGTGAGCACGAGGAAGCCGACCCACCACGGCACGACCTCGGCGAACCGGTCGCCGCTCAGCCAGAGCGCGGCCCCGAGCACCCACAGCACCGCCCCCAGGAGCAGCGTCGCGGTCGGCGCCGTCGGGTGGGCGCGGAGGATCACGACGAAGAGCGCGACGAGGACGCAGCCCGCGACGAGCAGCACCAGCTCGCCGATCCCCTGCCGCACCCCGGCCAGCAGCAGGGCGGCGCCGGCGATCGTGCCGGCGGGGGCGACGTAGCCCCAGCCCCTGCGCAGCGCCACCGCCCGCTCGAGCGAGATGACGGTGCCGAGGAAGCCGAACACCATCAGCGGCCCGTGCAGCTCGATCAGGTTCGCCCGGCCTGTCGGGAGGCTCCAGCCGAACAGCAGCAGGCCCGCCCAGACACCGCACACCATGGACACGATCCCGAGCGCGAGCAGGGGATACCGGACCGGCGACGCTGTCATGCCTGTTTTATACTATCGCCATGAGTTTTTCGACGAGCGCCGATCCCGTGGTCGATGCGGTGCGCGCTGCGCTCTCGCAGGTCGAGGATCCGGAGCTCGGCCTCGACATCGTCTCCCTGGGCCTGGTCTATGCCGTCGAGCGCGAGGGGGATCATGTCCGGGTCGTGCACACGCTGACCTCGATGGGCTGCCCGCTCGGCCCCGTGATCGAGCGCGACATCGGCGACGCGGTCGCCGGGGTCGGCGGCGTGTCCGCGGTGGAGGTCGAGCTCGTCTTCGACCCGCCCTGGACGCCGGAGCGGATGAGCGACGACGCCAAGTTCCTGCTCGGGATGTACCGCTGATGCAGCCCGACGAGCAGGCGCTGCGCCGTCACCGCGCGCTCGCCGACCCGAGCCGGGCGCGCATCCTCGCCGAGCTCGCCGACGCCG
>CAZMUG010000219.1:0-4078 GCA_964569165.1 uncultured Gaiellales bacterium | reverse complement strand
CCGCTGGCGTTTGCCGGTGGCGTAAGGCGAATGACGGTTGTTGCTGCATCTTCATCTGCTGGCGCTGGTGATGGTTGCTGCCTGATGACGAATTTTTCTATGGCGCGGGCAACGCCATGATCATCGTTTGAGGCTGTGACATGAACGGCAGCATCTTTCACGATCTGCTCAGCTTGCCCCATTGCGACCCCGACGCCCACCAGTTGAAGCATTTCGATGTCATTTTCAGCATCGCCAACAGCCATCACCTCAGCAGGCGAAATCTTCAAATCCTGGAGAAGGGTAGCCAGCGCAGGGCCTTTTCCTGATCCCAGCGGCAGCATTTCCAGCATATTGCTTAACCCAGCTTGCACTAACCGAGCGGCGCCACCCAGTTGAATATTCAACTGCCAGCGCAGCGCCGTGATCGCGCGAGGCTCGCCAATCATCATAATCTTGTTGATTGGCAGCGTTCCAACGACATTTTGCAGCGCGCCGATAGCTTCGGGAACTGGTTCGTGATATTTGGTCGTAGCTTCACTCATGTCAGCATTCACACTGCGCGCCAGGATGCGGGTGCCGCTGTAAGCAATGACCGAGAAATCGCGATCATCCACATAGGTGATTACACGGCGCAGTAAATCTGGATCAAGCGTTTTCTGATGCGTGATTTTGCCGGAAGCATCATAAATGGCGGTGCCTTGCAAATAGATGCCGTAAGTTTCCAGCTTCAGATGTTTGATCAGGTGGACAGCGGAATTACGTGATTTGCCGGTTGCCAGAATGATCTGCACATGTTGATTTGCGGCGTCACGCAGCGCTTTTTCGACTTCGGGTGTGAGTTCGTGCTTGCTATTGAGCAGCGTACCGTCAATATCCAGCGAAATTGCTCGAATAGTCATTTCGCTCATTCGTAAGTGGTTTCCTTCAATTTGTTCAGATAATTTCTACGCTGCTGTGATCGCCAAGATTCATGGTCAGGGCAAGTGGGCGCGTTTCACGGCGTAAGACTTTAGCATAGCGACCGATCAGGCTGTCATGCAATCTAGCTGGAAGGTGGCGAATTTCGCTGTGCTCCAGCACGATACAGCGGTCTATTTCGCATCGATCAACGACGACATGATGATAAATGCTGGTGTGCGGCCCGATATAACTATCGCGGATAATCGTCCCTTCACCGATGATAGATGGCCCGCGCACAATGCTGTTGATAATTTGCGCGCCAGCTTGGATCGTCACCCGCCGGTCTACCTGCGAATTTTCAATCACCGCATCCGGCGCAATGCCTGGCGTCGTTTCATCAAGTACGCTGGCATTGGCTTCCAGCATATCGGCGGCCTTGCCGGTATCAATCCACCATCCCTGATGTACGTGGGGCTGCACCACATAGCCATGATCTATTAGCCACTGGATCGCATCTGTGATCTCATATTCACCCCGCTGGGATGGTTGAATGCTGTTCACGGCTTCAAAAACATGGTGGTCAAACATGTAAATGCCCACCAAAGCCAGATTGCTGGGCGGGTTTTGCGGCTTTTCGATGAGCTTCTCAATCGAGCCGTCTGCGCGTAGTTTCGCAACGCCGAAGGATCGCGGGTTGTCTACCTGTTTCAGCACAATCTGGCTGTTCCACTCATGGTTGGCAAAGTCAGCGATTAAGGTTTTGATGCCACCTTGAATCACGTTATCGCCAAGAAACATCACAAAGCGGTCGTCGCCGATGAATGGCTGAGCGATCTTGACAGCGTGGGCGAGACCATCGGGCGAGGCTTGCAAGATGTATTCGATGTGAACACCCCAACGCGAACCATCCCCAACTGCCGCGCGAATTTCATCACCTGTATTCGGCGCGATGATGATCCCAATTTCATTGACGCCAGCATCGCGGATCAACTCAATCACACGGACGAGTACCGGTTTATTGGCGACGGGGACAAGCTGTTTTGCCAGTGTATAGGTGAGAGGATAGAGTCGTGTGCCTTTACCACCGCTGAGGATCAGCCCTTTCATCGCCACTCTCTCCATGTGCGCCACAATTACAAATACGAAAGATGATGCTGCTGGCTAACCTAGCGCATATCTGCGCGTGAAGCGTTGGTCAGCACGGCGCCCAGCAAGCGGGCATGAATACGGTTGAGTTCGTCGCGCGCTCTTGCAACCTGATCGCGCCGCGTGCTTCCTGTTTTGACCACCAGCAAGATGCCATCCAGCCTTGAAGCCAGCAGCGCTGCATCGCTGGCACTCAACACCGGCGGGGCATCGAAAATGACGTAATTTGCGCGCGCTTTCAAAACACCTAAAACTTCGCTCATGCGCTGGCTGCTAAACAGGTCTGAAGGCACAGGGGGAAGCGCCCCGCTAGGCAGCAGCGCTAAATTCTCAACTTCAGTTTGTATCAGCGGCGGATTAGCCATCGCTTCAGGCTCAAGCATCATAGTGGTTAGCCCGCGATCATTCTTAACCCCCCAAACGGTATGCTGGGCGGGATTACGCAGGTCGCCATCCACAAGGATTGTTTTGCTGCCAGACTGGGCGAAGGTGACGGCAAGGTTCGCAATCGTTTCGCTTTTGTCGTCGTCGTTTTTTGCAGACGTGATCACCAGGGTGGTCAGGGTACGTTCAACGCCGCTGAAGATCAGGTTTGTACGCAGCGTGCGGAATGCTTCGGCAGCAGAGGAACGGGGATCTGTCAGGGTAATGAGCTTTGCGTTCGCCATGAAAATCCTCAATCTTTGTGGGGAATACTGGCTAATACTGGTAAATCGAGCGCGCGTTCTACGTCATCGCGGCGGCGTACGGTGCTGCTCTCAAGATATTAAAAAACATAGTGAATGAATAATCTCCTAAACTTTCAGGGGGTTGCTTCGCCTCCGCTTTGCTCCGGCTCGCAATGACGCGCCCGCCTTTGGGAACTTTGTGAGCAAGAGTTTTGCTTTAGTATTTATGGCAACCTCACACGTTTAGGTTCTCCTCCTTGTTAAGGAGGAGTGCCCGAAGCCCGCCTGACCAGTCGGGCAGGGGCAAGGTGGTTTAATTTACCCGCAAGCAAAACGGCTTAAGCCGCCCGAAAGGCCATTTGGTCATTCCTATTGCCCGTTTCCTTTTCCAAAACACAGAATCCCTTCAACCAAACAGATAAACCATGCAACAAAACGGATAAGCCATGCACCCAAACAGATAAGCCATGCAACTAAATGGATAAACCCTGCAACAAAACGGATAAGCCCTGCAACCAAACGGATAAACCCTGCAACAAAACGGATAAGCCATGCAACCAAACAGATAAACCCTGCAACAAAACAGGCAAGTTCTGCAACAAAATGGATAAACCCTGCAACAAAACGGATAACCCGACCGCTATAACCCATAGCTATGGAGATTAAATGAAGCCCTTTACCGCCTTTACTTACCTTTTGCAGCCATTGCCCCGTGCAGTGGCTGCGCTGCGTACGCTAATTCCCCGCCAATAAACCGCCCGCTCATTCGTTTACCCTGCATATTTTTACCCCATTAAAACATACCGCTATGCCGGCACAAAGCCTTGCCCTTATTTTTGAACGCGACCTGCTTAAACTAAAAGAAGAACTGAACAACTACCCCACCGAAGCGGCCATGTGGCTGGTAAAACCCGGCATAGGCAACAGTGCCGGCAACCTGTGCCTGCACCTTATAGGCAACCTTAACCACTTTATAGGCGCGGGGCTGGGCAACACCGGCTACGTGCGCAACCGCCCGGCCGAGTTTGAGTTAAAAGATGTGCCGCGCAGTCAGTTATTGGCCGATATTGACAGCACCCGCGCCATGCTACAGCAGGTGCTGCAAAACCTGCCGGCCGAAATGCTGGAAAAAGAATTTCCTATGGAACTGCCCATGGGCAAGTTTACTACCGAACAGTTTTTGCTGCATTTGCTTACCCACCTTAGCTACCACCTGGGGCAAATAAACTACCACCGCAGGTTGCTGGCAGGGCAGTAACCCCGCCCGTACGCGGTTTTTATAAAAGCTTACGGCCATTGGCTCACCAATGCCATTTCATTTTTTAGTTTAGTTTCGTCCATTTTAGAAAACAGGCCAACGAAATAAATATTTGAGCACATGG
>CAZMUG010000218.1:0-4105 GCA_964569165.1 uncultured Gaiellales bacterium | reverse complement strand
CGGCAGCAGCGCCGGCACGATCAGCTTGCCGAGGTTGAGCGCCTGGTAGTCGAGCCGGTAGCGGATGATCGACCACGCCGTCGCCGCGAGCGCGATCACCGCTCCGACGAGCAACAGCACCACGCGCGACAGCGGCCCGAGCGCCGGGACGAGCGCGGTCACCCGCCGCAGCACGCGGAACAGCGGCAGCCCGCCGAGCGCGAGCACGGGGATCGCGCCGACGACGGCGACGCCGGCGAGCAGCGCGCCGATGCTCTTGCGGCTGACGTCGCCGACGAGCCCGAGCGAGAGCTTCGCGACCACGAGCACGAGCGCGCCGCCGATCAGCGCCGCCGCGAGCAGCGCCGCCGCGACCGCGGCGTCGAGCGCGTCGTCCTCGCGGAGCCGGCGGAACAGCCCGCGCACCCAGCCGGCGCCCCACTGCGCGTTGCCGGCGCCGAGTACGACGCCGACCGCGACCGCGACCGGCAGCGACCACAGCGCCCACAGGCCGAGCAGCGGGACGAACCCGCCGCCCGCGTGCACGATGTCGACGACCGCGAGCACGAGCCCGGCCGCGAGCACGACCCCGAGCCCTGTCGCCATCCCGGTGCGATACGGCGGGGGAGATCCAGCGGCAGACATCGCCGATGGAGTTACCACATCCCCGAGATCGCGCGCCCGGATCGGCCGAGAACCGTCGATCCGGATAAGGCCTGGATCAGCTGCGCCGCACCTCGACCAGCACGCCCTCCACGAACCGCGGGTCGATCTGCGCGTCCTTGATGCCGCCGAGGATCGCCTCGAGATCGTCGAGCCAGCCGGTGACCAGGCGCGCGAGCACGCCGCCGGAGGCCTGCAGCTGCGCGGCGCCGAGCCGGCTCTTCACGGCGGCGAGCCCGGCGGCGCGCGCGGCGGCGGTGAGCGCACCGTCCTGCATGCCGCGATCGCGGAGCTGGGTGAGCTCGGCTTGCGAGAGCGCCTGACCCGCGAGCGCGCCGCCGACGACGGCGCGCGCGAGCGCGGTGCGGATGTGGTCGTCGAGGCTCGGGCGGGCCGAGGCGGCGATCGACGGAGCCTGGCCGAGCGCGACGACGTCGACGCCGAGCGACTCCACGAGCGCGATGCGCACGGTGAGGCCGGTCAGGATCTCGCCGGCGCGCCGGAGGTCCGCGGCGGACTCGAACGGGCGCATGCCGGTGGTCGGCGGCTCGTCGGCGGCACGCGCGAACAGCGGGCGCGGCGAGCACAGACCGGCGACCAGCTCGCGCGCGGGCGAGCCCGCGGTGACCGAGCGCGAGGCGAGGGCCTGCGCGAGGCGCGCGAGCTTGTGGGTGACCGTGTAGCCGACGCGGAACAGCCGCTGCATGCCGACGCTCGACAGGGCGTGGGTGGCGCGCTCGTGGTCGCCGCGCGCGACGGTCTCGAGGCCGAGCGAGAGGGTCGCCGTCGCTTAGAGCGCGCCGCGCCGCACGACCTCGGGCTGGCCGGGCTTCGCGCGGCCGGCGGCGAGCACCTTGTTGACGAGGATCATGAGCGCGCGCTCGATGCGCTCGGCCTCGCGCGCGTCCTCGATCGCGGCCATCGCGCGCGCGAGGAAGCCGCGGCCGATCACCTCCTCGGCGACGACGATCGGGAGCCGGCTCGGGGTGTCCTCGTCGAGCACGCGGTCCTGCGAGCCCTCGCCGATCGCGACCTTGTCGGCGTCGAGCGGGCGGAACAGGTCGAGCGCCTCGTAGAAGTCGACGTAGCCGAGATCGGCGAGGCGGGCGGACCGCCACCGGTAGCTCATCTCCTCGAGCTCGGCCGGGGGCTCGGAGCGCGCGGCCATGATGGTGTGGCGCGCGAGATCCATGTCGGCGCGATAGAGATCCTCGACGACGGCCTGCACGAGCCGCTGGCTGTCGTCGTCGCCGAGCAGCTCGAGCATGAAGTGCCGATCCGGGGTCGCCATGATCGGCGCCTCGTTGTCCTCGGCGGGCTCCTCGCCGAGCGAGACGTCGTAGACCTTGACCTGGCGCTGGAGGATCAGCGCGCGCAGCTCGGTGTCGAGCGCGCCCCACACCTCGCCGACCTTCTCGAACCCGGCCTCGACGAGCGCCGCCAGCCACGGCTTGAGCGGTGCGACGTCCAGCTGATCCTTGTTCCACGCATCGAGGTCGAAGCAGCCGCGGATCTGCTCGGGGGTCGCGAGGACGATCAGGTCCTGCGCGTCCTCGAAGCCGACGTCGTGCACGAGCTCGAACACCTCGTTCGGCGACAGCGCGGCCACCGCGGCCTGCGCGTCTTCGGCGGACAGCAGCGCATCGATGCGCCGGTACCCGCGCGGTCCGGCGAGCTGCGCACGCAGGCGCGCGAGGGGGCCGCTCGGGGGGGCATCGGATGTCATGATGGGCGCGTCCATGACTAGCACCGTGCACCGCGCCGTGGAATCCGCGATCCGGCAGATCGGGCAGGGGCTCCTCGGGGTCGCGTGCTCCGGGGGGCCGGACTCGATGGCGCTCGCCGATGCTGCGATCGAGGTCGCCGGGGCGCCGCACGTCGTGGTGCTCGCGATCGACCACGGGCTCCAGGCGGAGACCGCGGAGATCGCCCGGTCGGTCGCGGCGTGGGCCCACGCGCGCGGCGCGGCGGCGGTGGTCGAGCGCGCCCCGGTCCCGCAGCGCGCGTCGGTCGAGGCCGCGGCGCGCGCCGCGCGGTACGCCGCGCTCGATCGGCTCGCGGACCGGCTCGGCTGCGTCGCCGTGTTGCTCGGCCACACGGCTCGCGATCAGGCGGAGACCGTGCTCATGCGGATCCTGCGCGGCACCGGCCCCGCGGGCCTCGCGGGCATCCCGGCGGTGCGCGGGCGCTACGTGCGGCCGCTGCTCGCGCTCGACCGCACCGACACCGCGGCCCACGTCGCCGCGCGCGGGCTGCCGGTCTGGCACGACCCGATGAACACCGATCCCGCGTTCGTCCGGACCCGCGTGCGCGAGGACCTGCTGCCGCGGCTCCGGGTCGAGAACCCGCGGATCGACGCCGCGCTCGTGCGGCTCGCGGCACAGGCCGCCGAGTGGCGCGACGTCATCGACGCGGTCGCGCGCCCGCACGCCGCGCTGCCGATCGACGTGCGGGTGCTGCGCGGTCATCCCCCCGCGATCCGCAAGCGCGCGGTCTCGCTCGCACTCGAGGCCCGCGGCATCGACCACGACGCCGGTCACCTGCAGGCGATCGACGCGCTCGTGCTCGCGCCGGCGCGCGGCGAGCTGGCGATCGACCTGCCGGGTGCCCGCGTGATCCGCAGCTACGACACGCTGGCGCTCGCCGCCGCACCGGCCGTCGTCCCGCTGCACCCGCCCGCGGGGCCCTACGAGCTGCGGACGTGGCGGCCGGGGGATCGCATGCGGCCGGCGCGGCTCAAGGGCCGATCGCGCAAGCTGTCGGACCTCTACGTCGATGCGAAGGTGCCGCGCGCGCTGCGTGCGACGGCGCGGGTCGTCGTGCGGACGACGGACGCGGTGATCGTGTGGGCCGAGCATCTCGGACGCGCATTCGATGAGTCCGAAACCGTGGTGCCGCAGCCCGTCCAAATGGCCGGGAGTTTTTGACAACATTCGACTTTGCAAGCGGAACCAAGTGCCCCATGCTAGTGGGCACTACGCGGGGGCTTCCCCCGGGACTGGGTCTCGCCGTTGCGCCAATCTCACAAGACCATCCTGATCTGGGCGATCTTGATCCTCATGTTCGTGAGCATCTACTCGATGTTCACGGACTCCTCGAGCAAGGAGAAGGAGCTCGACGCCTCGGCGTTCCGCACCCTCCTGCGATGCCGTTCCGCCGGGTCCGAGGCCAACACCGCCTGCACGCCCGAGAAGCGCGACGAGGCCGGCATGATCGAGAAGATCGCGGTCGAGCCGCGCGGCCGCGATGACGCCCGCTACGTGATCTCGATGCAGAAGGACACGACCAAGCGGGTCGTGTACGCCGAGTTCCCGGGCTCGATCACCAAGGAGATCGACGACGCCGGCATCGCCTACACCGTGAAGTCCAAGGACGAGTCGAGCATCTGGCCGCAGGTCCTCGTGTGGTGGCTGCCGATGCTGCTCCTGGTCGGCATCTTCTTCCTGTTCATGCGCCAGCTGCA
>CAZMUG010000217.1:0-4173 GCA_964569165.1 uncultured Gaiellales bacterium | reverse complement strand
ACGAGCACCCTGGCCAGCTTCGCCTGGGCCTCCGCCCGGACGCGCTCGTCACCCGTCGCGAGGTCGAGCGCCCGCCGGTAGCACGCCTCCGCGGCCGCAGTGTCGAGGTTGGAGGCCCGCTCCCCCGCGAGCAGGAGGAAGCGGACGAGCTCACGCTCGACGTCGGGCCGGCTCTCTCCGGCGGCGGTGAGGAGATCGAGCGCCTCCCCGTAGTGGTGGACGAGGATCTCGGCGTGGTCGGCCACGCGCTCGGCGGCCGTCGCCTCGACCCAGCGCGCAGCGGCGAGGTGCTTCTGCGCGCGCGGCCCGCGGGGGATCTGCTGGTAGGCGACGTCGCGCACGAGCGCGTGCCAGAACGAGAACTCCTCCTCCCCCTCGATCGACGAGGCGCGGAGCGGCCGGACGAACTCCCGGTGCACGAGCTCGTTCAGCTCGCGCCGGGCGTCGTCTCGCGCGCGCTCGCCCACGGCCGCGGCCGCGCCGTTCCAGAACACCCTCCCGACGACGGCCGCGTCGTGCAGGAGCGCCTTGAGCTCCGGCCGGAGCGTGTCGAGCCGGGCCGCGACGAGCGCCTGCACGGTCTCGGGGACCGCGAGGTCCTCGATCCCTCCGCGCTCCGCGAGCATGCGGGCGAACTGCTCCGCGTAGAGCGGGTTCCCGCCCGCGCGCTCGAGCAGCGCCGCCTGCGTCTCGGCGGCCAGGAGCGTGCGGTCGAGCAGCACCTGCAGCAGCCGGCCCGACTCCTCCACCGTCAGCGGGGAGAGCGAGATCGTGGTCGCGTTCCGCTTCCCGCCTCCCCAGCTGGCGCGGCGCTCGTAGAGCTCGGGCCGCGCGGTGCAGAGGAGGAAGAGCGGAACCGGCAGGCTCCAGTCGAGCAGGTGCTCGAGGAACTCGAGCAGCACGCCGTCGGCCCAGTGCAGGTCCTCGACGACGAGCACCGTCGGCCGGCGCGTCGCCATCGCCTCCAGGAACCGCCGCCAGGCCGTGAACGCCTCCTCTCTCGTGACGTCCGCGCCGTCGCCGCCTGCGCCGACGAGCGGCGCCAGGCGGGAGTCGAACCACGCCTGCTCGGCCTCGTCCTCGACGAGGGCGGAGACGGTCTCGGCGAGCTTCGTTCGAGCGACACCGGGATCGTCCGACTCGAGAATGCCCGCCTCGGACTTCACGATCTCGCCGAGCGCCCAGAAGGTGATGCCCTCGCCGTACGGCAGGCAGCGGCCGTGACGCCAGGTGACGACCTCGGGCCGGTCGTCGAGGGCCGTGCGCAGCTCGGTGACGAGCCTGCTCTTGCCGATCCCGGGCTCACCGACCACGGTGACGAGCTGCACGGACGACTCGCGCTCCGCGCGCAGGAAGGTCTCGAAGAGGAGCGTCCGCTCGTGCTCGCGCCCCACGAAGGGCGTCTGCGTCGCCGCCTCCGGCTGGCCGACCCGGCTCCGGGCCTCGAGCGCGCGCCAGACCGGGATCGGGTCCGCCTTCCCCTTCGCCTCGACGGCCGCAAGCGGCTCGTAGGCAACGGCCGTCTCGGTCGAGCGCATGGTCGCCTCGTCGACGAGCAGCGCGCCGACGGGCGCCGCGGCCTGCAGCCTCGCGGCCGTGTTCACGACGTCGCCCGTCACCATGCCCTCTCCCCGTTCCGGCCGCGCGCCGAGGGCGACGACGGCCTCGCCGGTCGTCACCGCCGTACGCACCGCGAGCTCGAGCCCGTCCTCCCGAAGATCCTCGATCGTCCCGAGGACGCGAAGCCCCGCGCGAACCGCGCGCTCGGCGTCGTCCTCGTGCGTGACCGGCGCGCCGAAGACGGCCATGACGGCGTCCCCGATGAACTTCTCGACGGTGCCGCCGAAGCGCTCGATGTCCGCCTTGACGCGCTCGTGGTACGGACGGAGCGTCGCGCGGACGTCCTCGGGGTCGGCTCGGTCGGACCGACCGGTGAACCCGACGAGGTCCACGAACAGCACCGACACGACCTTTCTCTCCTCGGCTCCGGCTTCCGGCGCCTCGAGCGGATGGCCGCAGGCGAGACAGAAGCGCGCGCGCTCCGGGTTCTCCTCCCCGCAGGAGGGGCAGACGGTCACCCGCCGGATCTTCGCAGCGCCGCCGCGCGCCGTCTACGCGGCGGGCGGCAGGGGCTCGACGTCGTCCTCTTCCTCCTCGTCCTCCGCGAGCCGGCGCTGGAGCACGCTCCGGGAGAGGACGCCGATCAGGCGGTGGTGGTCGTCCACGACGGGGACGCGCTCGGCGTCCTCGGACTCGAGGAAGCGGAAGGCCTCGTCCAGCGGGACGTCGGGGCCGAGCGTGTAGTGCGGCTCCTCCGCGATCTCGCCGAGCGTCGTCGCACCCGGGTCCCTCCCGGTCGCGATCACCTCACGGACGAGCGTCTTGCGCGTGACCACGCCGACGAGCCGCTCCGCATCGGTGACGTAGACGGCGCGCACCTCCGGCCGCTGCAGGAGCTCCCCGGCCGCCTGCGCCGATGCGGAGGCCGGGAGCTGCCCGGGCTGCGTGAGCATCGCGTCACGAACGACGCTCACGGGAAGATCCCCCTCGCCTCCAGCGCGTCGGAGACCTCGCGGATCCCGGCGACCAGCGCGCCCGTCCGTAGCGGCACGTCGCGCTCCGCGGCGATGTCCCAGACCCGGTCGAAGGCGTCCGAGAGCTTCTCCGCGAGCTTGGCCCGGATCTCGTCGCGCGTCCAGAAGAGACGCCCGAGGTCCTGCACCCACTCGAAGTACGACACGGTGACGCCGCCCGCGTTCGTGAGGACGTCGGGGAGAATCGGGATCTCGCGCTCCCGAAGGATCCGGTCGCCCTCGAGCGAGGTCGGACCGTTCGCGCCCTCGACGACCATCCGCGCCTGGATGCGCGGAGCGTTCTCGCCGGTGAGCTGGTCCTCGCGCGCGGCGAGCACGAGGATGTCGCACTCGAGCTCGAGCAGCTCCTCGTTCGTCACGTGCGTGCCCGCGGTGCACGACTCGAGCAGCCCGTGCTCCCGCACGTGCTCGTGGAGGGCGGGGATGTCGAGACCAGCCGGGGCGTGGATGCCCCCGGACACGTCGGAGACGGCCACGACCGTCGCACCGCGCTCGGCGAGCTCGAGCGCCGCGATGCCGCCGACGTTGCCGAAGCCCTGGACGACGCAGCGCTGATCCGCGAGGTCCCAGCCGAGACGCTCGCACGCGCGGCTCGTGACCATCACCACTCCCGCGCCCGTCGCCTCGTGCCTGAAGACCGACCCGCCGATCGAGATCGGCTTGCCCGTCACGATCTCGGGCACGGCATAGCCGCGCTGCATCGAGTACGTGTCCATCATCCAGGCCATCGTCTGCTCGTTCGTGGCCATGTCCGGCGCGGGGATGTCCTCCTTGGGCCCGATCACGGGCAGGAGCTCGGAGGTGAAGCGGCGGGTGAGCCGCTCGATCTCGCCCGCGGAGAGGCTGCGAGGGTCGCAGCGCACGCCGCCCTTCGCGCCGCCGTACGGAAGCCGGAGCAGGGCGCACTTCCAGGTCATCCACATCGCGAGCGCGGCGCATTCGCCGAGCGTCACGTCGGTGTCGTAGCGGACGCCGCCCTTGGTCGGGCCGAGGATGCTCGAGTGCTGAACGCGGTACCCGGCGAACACCCGGCGGTGCCCGTCGTCCATGCGGACGGGGATGCTGACGATGGTGGAGCGCTCGGGAAAGCGCAGGCGCTCCGCGTTGTGCTCCGGGATCCCGGCGACCGGGACCGCCTGGTCGAACTGGGCGACCGCCATCCGGTACAGCGGCGTGTCCCACTCGAACTGGGCCTGGGCAAGCGCTTCCGGCATGCTGGCCACGGCGGGCGGAGCATAGCGGCGGCGGAGGAAGGGCAGGTAAGGCCCTGAAGGGCCTTACCCACGGCGCGAGCACGGCCTGGCGAGGCCCTTCAGGGCGGTGAGGCCCTTCAGGGTGGCGAGGCCCTTCAGGGCGGTGAGGCCCTTCAGGGCGGTGAGGCCCTTCAGGGCCTCACCGCAGTTGACATGGAGAGCGGGTGCGACGCTGAAGCGCCGCACCCCGGCCAGGGTGAGGCCTGAAGAGCGGGTAAGGCCCTGAAGGGCCTTACCTCCCGGCATGGACAGGGCCCTTCCGGGCCCTGTCCATGCCGGGGGCGGGACTCGAACCCGCACGCCCCCGAAGGGACACCCGCTTTTAA
>CAZMUG010000216.1:0-4175 GCA_964569165.1 uncultured Gaiellales bacterium | reverse complement strand
CCATCTCCCGCGCCCGTCGCCCTGACCGTCAGGGCCGGCTCGTCATCAGCGCCGTCACCGCTCGCCAGCAGGGCTCCGAGGAGCCCGCCCGCGAGCAGGATCGCAACCACGATCGCGACCACAGCCGGCCATCCGATCCCGCTCCTCGTCGGCTGATCCGTTCGGTGGCTCATCGCCGCAGAAGCCTCCTCGACCTCGATTAGAGGCCGATTAGAGCGGACCGGGCCAAAGGGCGCGCCGACGGCCGGTCGCGCGGGCGCCGCGACCGTCAGCTCACCAGCGGTAGTGGGCGAAGGCCTTGTTGGCCTGCGCCATCCGGTAGATGTCGTCCTTCTTCTTGTACGCCCCGCCCTGCTGGTTGAGCGCGTCCACGAGCTCGGCGGCAAGCTTCTGCGACATGCTCTTCTCTCGGCGGTCGCGCGCATTCTGGACGATCCAGCGCAGCGCGAGCGTCCGCGCCCGGCGCTGGGGCACTTCGACCGGCACCTGGTAGTTCGCGCCTCCGACGCGGCGCGAGCGGACCTCGAGCACGGGAGTGACCGTCTTCACGGCCTGCTCCAGCACCTCGAGCTGCGGCTTGCCGGCCTTCTCGGACGCGATCGCCAGGGCGTCGTAGACGATCTGCTCCGCGATCGACTTCTTCCCGTCGAGCATGATGCGGTTCACGAGCTGGGTCAGGAGGACCGAGCCGTGGACGGCGTCGGGCTCGAGCTGGCGGGGCTGGATCTCGGCTCTGCGGGGCATACGTCCTAGGCCTTCTTCGCGCCGTACTTCGAGCGAGCCTGGCGGCGCTCCGACACCCCGGCCGAGTCGAGGCCGCCGCGAATGACCTTGTACCGGAAGCCCGGGAGGTCCTTCACGCGGCCGCCGCGCACGAGCACGACGGAGTGCTCCTGCAGGTTGTGCCCCTCGCCGGGGATGTAGGCGCCGACCTCCATGCCGTTCGTCAGCCGGACGCGGGCGACCTTCCGGAGCGCGGAGTTCGGCTTCTTCGGCGTCGTCGTGTAGACGCGCGTGCAGACGCCGCGCTTCTGCGGAGCCCCCCGCAGGGCCGGCGTCTTGGTCTTCGCCTTGGGGGTCTTCCGACCCTTCCGGACGAGCTGGTTGACCGTGGGCACGCGTTTCTCCTCGTTGGTGGTCGAATGCTTTCCTCAGACAGAAAGGCAGGCGGGCAAAGGGATGCCGCCGGCCGGGCCGGAGGATGGTAGCAGACGCCGGCTCGCCGAACCCCCGGGGCCGCACGGCCTCGACCCGAAGCGCAGGTGGCGCACGGGCGCCTCCCTCAATACAGTGAGCCGGAGGGGAGTGGCTGGGTGGAGACCGAGACTGCGGTAGTCGCCGTCGGCGCGGCCTTGGCCGTGATCGTCGCGGCGGTTGCGGCCGTGCGCTGGGCATCCGCCCGCTCGCAGCGCCGGTTCGGCGCGGTCATCGCACAGCTCGACCGGCACATGGAGGCGATCTCGCTGAACCTCGAGCGCGCCGTCGAGCGCTCCGAGGACCGGCAGCGCTACGGAACCGGCGAGCTCGGGCTCACGCTCGACCTCGGCGAGCTGCTCCGCCGCCTCGTCGAGGAGGCCGTGCAGCGTACGGGAGCGCAGGCCGCGACGGTTCGTGTCCGCGGCCCCGGGGGGCCTCCCACTATCGCGTCGTTCGGAACGGGGGACGGCGCCACGCTCCTCGAGTCCGCGCTCGGGCCGCCCGACGGCCGCCCGTTCCGTGCGCTCACCCTGAGCTGGGCCTACCCGCCGACCCTCGACGGCGAGGACTCGTCGTTTCGCTCGGGCCTCGTCGTGCCCATCGTCGAGGAAGGGTCGGAGACCGGGGCGCTCGCCGTCTACGCCCGGGGGACCGCCGCGTTCGCGCCGGAGCACGCGCGCATGCTCGAGACGCTCGCCGAGTCCGCCGCACCGGGGATCGCGAACGCACGCCGCTTCGCCGAGGCAGAGCTTCGGGCTCTCACCGACCAGCTCACCGGCGTGCGCAACCGGCGTGGCTACGACGAGGAGCTCGAGCGCGAGCTCGCCCGCTCGCGCCGTACCGGCCGCCCGCTCTCGCTCCTCCTCGTCGATCTCGACGACTTCAAGCAGGTCAACGCCCGGTTCGACTTCCCCGGGGGCGACCTCGCGCTCCAGGAGTTCGCCGACCTTCTCGAGCGCGCCGCGCGCGCGACCGACACCGTCTGCAGGCGCGGCGGCGAGGAGTTCGCGATCCTGCTTCCCGAGACGAGCCGCGAGGAGGGTCTTCTCTTCTATGCGCGGCTTCGCGACGAGGTCGAGCGTACCGCGTTCTCGAACGTCGGCCGCCTCACCTTCTCGGCCGGGCTCGTCGAGTTGCAGCCGGCCGAATCCCGCGAGTCGCTCGACGCCCGGGCATCCGCGCTCGTGAACCAGGCGAAGCGTGCCGGAAAGAACCGGCTCGAGTCCGACGGCTCCTGACTCACCCGGAACGCCGGGCACTGGCCCAGCTCGCGGCCTCCGGCTCGTCGAGTGAGAGGAACGGGGCGAAGGCGGACAGGCGCACGACCCCGAGCGCGGGAAGCTCGTCGCGCTGGCAGACGAGCCGCGCCTGCGCAGCCTTCTGACGACGGATCGACCAGGCCGCGTACGCATCGGCCTGCCACGCGGAGCGAAGCTCGTGCACCACTGCCGGCCGCGCCACGGCGGCGGGCACGGCCCCCAGAGCGGTGGTCTCGTCGAGAGCCTTGACGGTGAAGCGCCCCTCGGCGGTCGTGATCGTCGTGCGGCGGCCCGTCGGCACCTCGAACACCGCCGGCGGAGCGGCGGTCGCGAGCGCGACCCCCGTCCCGCCGGCCAGCCAGCTCGGCTCCGGCGCCACCTGCACGCGCCTGGCGAGCACGAGTGCGTACGTCGCTCTGAAGCGCGCAACGTCCTGCGCGGCGGGCTCCGCGACGTCGAGACGCTCGGCGATCGCTCGAGCACGAAGCTCGTCGCCGAGCACGTCCAGAGCGACCGAGGGCGCGACCCGCGCCTCGGCCAGCGCGGAGCGGTAGGCAGCGGCGCTACCTCCGAAGCGCGCGCCGACGATGCGGCGCTCGACGGCGAGGGCCTCCGAGCTCGGGATGCGCGCCCGGTCGCGAGCCACCGCGCGCTCGACGAGCGCCGTCAGCGCGAGCTCGCGGTCGCGCGCGAACGCAGCCAGAGAGGCGATCGTGGACGTGCGGATCGCAGCCGAGCCGTACGTGCAGCGAACTCCCGCGGGGAGGTCGAGCTGACCGGTCCGCACGTCCGTGTCGAGCTCGCTCCCGAGGATCTCCGGCGCGTCGCAGAGCGCGGCATCGCGCGACCAGAGCCAGACGCAGGCGGCAAGTGTCTTGTCGGGGTCGTTGGAGCGCTCGTCCCGCTGCGCCCAGCCCCACGACCAGACGTGCCCGAGCCGGAGCTCCTTCGAGACCTGGCGGGCGGCGAGCGCCTGCCACTTCGCCACCGAGAACCACCGCGAGCGGGGCTTCAGCCCTTCGCGCCCGCCCGAGCCGGGGCCGGTCTGGAACCCGACCATGATGCCCAGGCGCCGGGCCGGGACACCGAGCGCGCGGAACTGGTCGGCGGCCTTCCGGTAGCTCGTCCGGAGCTGCCGGGAGCCGTCGATCGGGCCCACGCGCCAGACCGTGTTGGCATTGGGGTACTTCTCGAGGACGATGTCCGACACCGAGCCGATGGCCTTCCACCACGCCGCGGCGTCGCCTCCCGTGTAGGGACGGCTCGAGATGAGCAGCGCGGGGCGCGCACCGCGCTCCGCGAGCCTTCGCACGTAGGTCAGCACGTTGGCGCGGTACTGCTCGGCAGTGGGGGTGAGGGGGGTGGGCTGCCAGCCGCCCCAGAGCTCGTTGAGGGCGATCATCGGCCTCTCGCAGGCGGTCACCGCGACCGCCTTCTGGTACATCGCGTCCGCGCGCTCGACGATCACCGAGGGGTCGGCCGGGACGATCGGCGTCCCCACGCGGCGCTTGAGGTACATGTCCCAGTGGATGACCCCGGCGCCGGCCGCGCGCGCCTCCGCGGCGATGCCCTCGCCGCCGGTCGCGATGACGACCCCCGGGCGCGCGAAGCGCTCCCGCCAGAACGAGACGGCGCTGTCGGTGAAGTCGATCCACGTCGTCTGGGCCTCGGGGAGGCCGCAGGAGAGGGCCGCGGGCTTGGCCCTCGCGGAGCCGGACG
>CAZMUG010000215.1:0-4189 GCA_964569165.1 uncultured Gaiellales bacterium | reverse complement strand
ACCTCGACGGCAAGGGCACATGCGACGTCTCGCCGCCGGTCGTGCTCGCTCCCGGCGCCACGTATGCGTGCTCCTTCACGGGCGCGGTCGCCGGCTCCGCCGGCTCCTCGCACACCGACACCGTGACGGCCTCGGGTGAGGACGACGACGGCCACGCCGTCTCCGACTCGGACCGGGCCACCGTGTCCATCACCGGCGCCCGGAGCTCGATCGACGTGACGAAGACCGCGAGCCCGACCTCGCTGCCCGAGCCGGGCGGCGACGTCACCTTCTCGGTCACCGTCCGGAACACGTCGGCGGCGAGCTCGGTGACGATCTCCTCGCTCATCGACGACGTCTACGGCGACCTCGACGGCAAGGGCACATGCGACGTCTCGCCGCCGGTCGTGCTCGCTCCCGGCGCCAGCTACGCGTGTCAGTTCAGCGGCCCCGTGAGCGGAGCGCCGGGCACGGCCCACACGGACACCGTGACCGCCGGAGGCGCCGACGAGACCGGCAGGCCCGTCTCCGACTCCGATCGGGCGACGGTCTTCATCACGAACATTCGGAGCTCGATCAGGGTGATCAAGGACGCGAGCCCGACCTCGCTGCCCGAGCCGGGCGGCAACGTCACCTTCTCGGTCTCGGTCCAGAACACCTCCGCCGTCGACACGGTGACGATCTCCTCGCTCACCGACGACGTCTACGGCAACCTCGACGGCAAGGGCACATGCGACGTCTCGCCGCCGGTCGTGCTCGCTCCCGGCGCCACGTATGCGTGCTCCTTCACGGGCGCGGTCGCCGGCTCCGCCGGCTCCTCGCACACCGACACCGTGACGGCCTCGGGTGAGGACGACGACGGCCACGCCGTCTCCGACTCCGACGTGGCGACCGTCGTGATCGTGGGCCGGGGCGCGCGCGGCTCGATCTCGATCTCCAAGTCGGCGAATCCGACTGCGCTCAAGGAGCCGGGTGGCCCGGTGACGTTCTCGGTCACGATCACGAACACGTCTGCGGACGTCGACGTCCAGATCCAGAACGTCGTCGACGACAGGTTCGGAGACCTCGACGACAACGGCGGAAGCGGCTGCTTCGACGTGCCGATCAACCTGTCGCCGGGAGAGAAGGTGAACTGCACCTTCCAGAAGACGATCACCGGCCAGGGCGGCTCGTCGCACGTCAACGTCGTCACGGCGACGGGCGTGGACGAGAACGGCAACCCGGTCGCGGCGTCCGACGACGCCCGCGTCGACATCACGCCGCGCCTGATCGATCTCGTGGTGGTCAAGGAGGCCAGCTCGCCGACGCCGCTGAACGGGACCGTCAACTACTCGCTGACCGTGACGAACAAGGGTCCGGACACGGCGACGAACGTCCAGCTCGCCGACCCGGCGCCAGCGGGGATCAGCTACCTGACGGCGACACCGTCGCAGGGCACGTGCAACGTGACCACGGCGCTGGTCACGTGCAGCCTCGGCACCATCGCTCCGGGACAGACGGTGACGATCGCGATCACCGGCAAGGCGACGGCCGTGGGCACTCACACGAACACCGCGACGGTGACCGGCAGCGGCGGCCGTGAGACGAACCCGGCCGACAACGTCGACTCCGCGGACACGGTGGTGCCGGCTCCGCTCAAGCCGCCGAAGCCGGAGAAGCCGAAGCCGGAGAAGCCGAAGCCGGAGTACTGCCTCGCGCTGACGGTCTCCCCCGCGATGGTCACGGCGGACGGAAAGCCGGACCGGGTCGCGGTGACCGTGACCGCAGGCAAGAAGCGGGTCAAGGGCGTCAAGGTCGTCGTCAAGGGCCCCGGGATCAAGAAGACGGCCAGGACGAACGACAGGGGTGTGGCCGTGCTGACGATCAACCCGAGGAAGACGGGGCTCATCACGGTCACGGTTGCGCAGAAGGGCAGCAAGGCCTGCGGCCCGAAGCGCATCGGGGTCGTCGGTGTCTTCCTGCCACCGCTCACGGGCTAGCGGGGAGGGGGCGCTGAGGGGGCGCTACGCCGAGGCCGAGGGGCGACTGCGGTCGCCCCTCGGCCTCCGTCCGCCGGGCCGCGGCCACTGCGCCGACCGGTCGCGACGCCTGAGTCTCCGGCTCCGGGGGCATGTGCCCGGACCGGGCCGGGCCCGCGCGGGCTCGAGCGGGCGGCGAGCTGTCCTGGCCGCGACCGTGCTCGTCTCGTTGCTCGCGTTCGCGCTCGCCGCCGCATCCGGCGCGGGGGCCGGCCCGACGAAGCCGGCGAAGGCCTCGACGGTGTCCGTCGTCGGCTCCGGCACGATCGTCACGCGCAGCGTCACGGTGTACGAGCAGCCGGAGCCCGGCGCGAGGCGAGTGGCGGTCCTGAGCCAGTTTCGGCCTGACTACCGTCCGCGATACGTGCTCGCGCTCGACGTCGAGCGGAACACGAATGGGAAGCCCACCTGGTACCGGATCAGCGTGCCCGGAAGGCCGAACGGCCGGACGGGCTGGGTGCGCGCGGCGGCGCTGGAGCTGCACGGCGTCGACAAGCGGATCATCATCTACCGGGGTGCGCGGCGGTTCGAGTACTGGGACGGCAACCGGCTCGTGCGTGCCGGGAAGGTCGCCGTCGGCAAGGCGGGCGCCGAGACCCCGCTCGGGCTCTTCTTCGTCACCTGGAAGTTCGACCCGACGATCGACCCGGCCTGGGCGATCCTCGGAGACTACGCATTCGAGACGAGTGCGTACTCGAAGCTCACCGACTGGCCCGGTGGAGGCATCGTCGGCGTGCACGGCACCCCGTGGCCCGAGCTCCTCGGGCGGGCGGTCTCGCACGGCTGCGTGCGACTTCACAACCGCGACATCACGTTCCTCCGCTACCGCGTCCCTCTCGGAACGCCCGTCAAGATCGTCCGCTAGGAGGCCACCACGAACGCGTACGGCAGCACGGTGTCCGAGGCGGCCTGCACGTGCCGGTACGCGTCCGGCGTCGCCGGTGCCGAGGCAAGGTTCCGGACCGTGTAGGACCCGTCGCGGAAGCGGTGCCCGGAGACGAACGGCCGCCACGCGCCCCCGCCGCCATACGCGACCGACACGCGCTCGAAGCGGAAGGCGAAGCTGTTGCAGCGGGGCTCTCCGCCGTTCCAGCTCTCGGCGGTCGCGATCGGCGCCCAGCGACCGGACGAGCCGCGGAGGCGAATCGGCTTGGTGACCGGCGTGCCGTCCACCCAGACCTTCCACCACCCAGGGCGGCCGGCGACTTCGAGGACCGCGAACCGGTGCGCACGCCCGATGGCGACGCCTTCCTCGATGAGCAGGAAGCGGGGCTCTCGACCCTCCCTCGCCACCTCTGCGTAGATGAACGGGTCCATGCCGGGGAGCGAGGCGACGCCGGCCTGAATCCAGGCGTTGCCGCCGTTGGCGCCCTGTCCGGGGCCACCGACTCCCACCCAGCCGGCGACGTGCCCCGCCTCGACCCCCGGGGCGCGGGTGGCCTGGATCGTCGCTCGGACGCCGTGGCCCGTCACGTCGGACTGGTGCCCGGCGTACGAGTATCCGGTCCCTGCGGCAGAGCCGCAGCTCGGGCTGGCGGTCGCGGTCGTCGATGCGCCGACGAGCGTGAGACCGACGAGAAGTGCGAGGAGATGCCGCACGCGCACGTCGTTCTCGTCGGCTCGGGCACACCCCCGAGCCATCCCTCGTTCTCGGTATCAGGCCGCCTGCCGGAGGCGGACGGCGCCTACAATGCGGCCCGATGGCGACGACCGAGGACCGCGGCGCGGCCCGCTCGGCGGAGCTGTGGCGCGAGCGGGCCTACGACCGCGCGCCGGAGCGCTCCGACGAGCTCTTCTCGACCATCTCGGGGGTCGAGAACGAGGCGCTCTACACACCCGAGAACGTCGATCTCGACTACCAGCGTGACCTCGGGTACCCGGGCGAGGCCCCCTTCACGCGCGGCGTGTACCCGTCGATGTACCGCGGGCGGCTGTGGACGATGCGGCAGTTCGCCGGGTTCGGGACGGCGGAGGAGACGAACGAGCGCTTCCGCTACCTGTTCGAGCACGGCCAGACCGGCCTCTCGACCGCCTTCGACATGCCGACGCTCATGGGCTACGACTCCGACCACCCGCGGTCGCTCGGCGAGGTCGGCCGCGAGGGCGTCGCCGTGGACTCGCTCGCCGACATGGAGACGCTCTTCCGGGGCATCCCGCTGGGCGAGGTCTCGACCTCGATGACGATCAACTCG
>CAZMUG010000214.1:0-4206 GCA_964569165.1 uncultured Gaiellales bacterium | reverse complement strand
CGACAAGAACATGATCGACAAGGACGAGTACCCCCAGACCGCGGAGATCGAGGCCCGGTGCGTGAACATCCTCGCCAACCTCTGGCACGCCCCGGCGGCCGACGAGGCGACCGGGTGCTCGACCACGGGCTCGAGCGAGGCGGCGATGCTCGGCGGGCTCGCGCTCAAGCGTCGCTGGCAGAAGCAGCGGGAGGCGGAGGGAAAGCCCGCCGACCGGCCGAATCTCGTCATGGGGATCAACGTCCAGGTCTGCTGGGAGAAGTTCGCCAACTACTGGGACGTCGAGATGCGGCTCGTCCCCATGGAGGGCGACCGCTTCCACCTCTCCGCCGAGGAGGCGGTGAAGCTCTGCGACGAGAACACGATCGGCGTCGTCGCCATCCTGGGCTCGACGTTCGACGGCTCGTACGAGCCGGTGCAGGACGTGTGCGCCGCACTCGACGCCTTCCAGCGAGAAACGGGGCTCGACATCCCCGTGCACGTGGACGGCGCGTCCGGCGCCATGATCGCACCCTTCCTCGATCCCGACCTCGAATGGGACTTCCGGCTACCGCGCGTGGCCTCGATCAACACGTCCGGCCACAAGTACGGGCTGGTCTACCCGGGCGTGGGCTGGGTCGTCTGGCGGGATGCGGAGGCGCTTCCCGGCGACCTGATCTTCTGGGTGAACTACCTCGGCGACAACATGCCGACGTTCGCGCTGAACTTCTCCCGCCCCGGCGCTCAGGTCGTGGCGCAGTACTACAACTTCATCCGCCTCGGGTTCGACGGGTACCGGCGGGTCCAGGGGTACGCCCGGGATGTCGCGACGCGCATGTCGTCCCGGATCGCCGAGCTGGGGCCGTTCCGGCTCCTCACGCGCGGCGACGAGCTGCCCGTCTTCGCTTTCACCCTCGAGGAGGGGGTCGGGAGCTACACGGTGTTCGACGTCTCGAACGCGCTGCGTGAGCGCGGCTGGCAGGTTCCCGCCTACACGTTCCCGGAGAACCGGACCGACCTCGCGGCGCTCCGCGTCGTCGTCCGCCGCGGATTCACGCACGACCTCGCCGACCTGCTCGTCTCCGACCTGGAGCGGCAGCTGCCGCGGCTCGAGAAGCAGCCTGCTCCGCTGCACGACGAGGCGTCGGGAAGCGCCTTCAAGCACTGATGTGTCGCTGGCTCGCATACTCAGGCTCGCCCGTCCGGCTCGAGGAGCTCCTGTACAAGCCCAAGCACTCGCTCATCGACCAGAGCCTGCACTCGAGGATGGGCGCCGAGACGACGAACGGAGACGGCTTCGGGGTTGGCTGGTACGGGGTCGGCGACACGCCCGGCGTGTTCCACAGCATCGAGCCGGCCTGGAACGACCGGAACCTGCGGGAGATCGCCGGCCACGTCACCTCGGGCCTCGTCTTCGCCCACATCCGCGCCTCGTCCGGCTCGCCGGTCCAGCAGACGAACTGCCATCCGTTTCGCTACGGGCGCTGGCTGTGGATGCACAACGGCGTCATCGCCGACTTCCACCGGGTGAAGCGCGAGCTCGTCCTCGCGATCGACCCGGAGCTGTTCCCGTCCATCGAGGGATCGACCGACTCCGAGGTGTTCTTCTTCCTCGCCCTCACGCTGGGGCTCGAGAGCGACCCTCCGGACGCGGTCGCGCGCGCCGTCGGCGTCATCGAGGACGTCGGCCGCCGTGCCGGAGTCCAGCATCCGATCCAGATGACGGTGGCGACGACCGACGGCGCGAGCATCTGGGTGTTCCGCTACTCGAGCGAGGGCCGGTCGCGTTCGCTCTTCTACTCGTCACGGCTCGACGCCCTGCGCGCACAGCACCCGGACCTCGCCATCCTGAAGGAGCTCTCCGACGAGTCGCGGCTGGTCGTCTCGGAGCCGCTCGGAGACCTGAAGGGCGCCTGGAACGAGGTTCCCGAGGCGCACTACGGAGTCGTGCACGCCGGCCGGGACGATCTGCGCCCGTTCGTTCCGCGGCAGCCGGGCTAAGGCGATCAGGTCGCAGGCACGGGCACCGGGCCGGTACCTGGACGCTCCTCCTTCTCGCCTTCGGTCGCGAGGGAGACGAGCACGGCGCCGAACAGCGCTATGCCGAGGCCGCAGTAGGCGACCACCTTGTGCCACGTCGGCTCGGCGAGGCGCTCGTCGAGGAGCAGGGTTCCGATGACGATGCCCACGAGCGGGTTGCAGACGGACACCGTGGCGACCGAGGCCGCGAGCTTTCCGGTTGCGAGCGAGACCTGCTGCACGACGAACGCGAGGATGCCGGCGACCGCGAACGCGTACGACTCCCAGCTCGTGAGCACGGCGCTCATGCCGTCGTCGCCGAGGATCTCGACGGTCGGCTTGCAGAGCGACGCGGAGAGCCCGTAGAGGACGCCCGCGCATGCGCCGTACAGGCCTGCCTTGCGGACGAGTGACCCCTTGTTCCCCAGCACGACGAGAGCTGCCGCGATCACGCCGAACACGAGAACGGCGACCGCCCACTGGTCGGCCGGCGCGTTGTCGTTGCCGTCCGCCGCGTCGCCGACGCTCGTGAAGATGACCAGTCCGAGCACGACGACGACCGCACCGGCGATCTCGCGCCGGTTGATCGTCTGGGCGGTGAAGAAGTAGCCGAGCGGCAGCGCGAACACGATGGTGGTCACGAGCAACGGCTGGATGACCGCGAGCCGGCCGTTCGCGAGCGCAACCGCCTGGAAGGCGTAGCCACAGAGCAGCGACAGCGATCCGGCCAGCCACCACTTCTGGCTCGCGAGCTTCAGCAGTGAGCGCGGCGAGCCGAGCGAGACCTCGCCCATCCCGAGCGCGCCCTTCTGCTGGAGCGTTGCCGCGAGCGCGAAGAAGAACGCCGCGACGAGCGCGAGGATCTCGGCCACGGCGGCAGCCTATTCGGCCTCGCGGATGCTCACAACGCGGTCGACGAGATCGAGCCCCTCGGGCCGATGCGTCACGAGGAGGACGGAGCGGCCGTTCGCGGCAGCGAGGACGTCTGCGACGAGCGCTTCCGCAGTCGGCCCGTCGAGATGGGCGGTGGGCTCGTCGAGGAGGAGGACCGGGGCGTCCGCCAGCAGTGCCCTCGCGACGACGACGCGCTGCCGCTGGCCACCGGACAGCTGAGTGCCCTCCTCGCCGACGAGCGTGTCGAGGCCGTCCGGGAGCGAGTGCACCCAGTCGTCGAGACGCGCCCGCCGGAGCGCGTCGGCGAGCTCGTCGTCGGTCGCCGACGGGCGCGCGAGACGCAGGTTCTCGCGGATCGACGAGGCGAAGACGTGCGCGTCCTGCCCCGCGAGGGCGAAGGTGCGCCGCACGTCCGATTGCCTCAGCTCGCGGAGGTCGACGCCGCCGAGCGTGACGCGCCCGCTGACGGGGTCGAGAAAGCGGAGCAGCAGGTTCGTCACGGTCGTCTTCCCGACCCCGCTCGGGCCGAGGAGCGCGACGCGCTCGCCCGGCTCGAGTCTCAGGGAGAAGCCCTCGAGTACCGGCTCGTCGCCGCCGTAGCGCGCAGTCACGTCCTCGAGCGCGACCGCGACCAGGCCTGAAGGAGCCGGTACGGGATCCGTTGGGTCGGCGATCCGCGGCGATCTGTCGGTGAGCGCGAGGACGCGGTCACCCGACGCGAGCGTCGCCGACAACTCGCGCGCCGCCCCCGGCAGCGGGGCCACCGCGTCGAACGAGGACAGTGCGAGGAGCGCCAGCGTCGCCACGAGAACGCGGTCGAGCGTGCCCGCGTCGTGCGCGCCGACGGCGAGCGCCAGCACGACGACAGCGGTGAGCCCCGCGACGAGCACGGACAGCGCGTCGGCCAGCCCTGCAACCAGCGCGTCTCGCCGCGCGAGCCGCGCGAGCCCCGCGTCGGCCGCCTCGACACGGGCGAGGGCCTGCTCCTCGTGGCCGTACGCGACGAGCTCCGGCGCACCGCGCAGGAGCTCGACGAGCTCGGCCGCGAGCTCACCTCGGGCAGCGGCTTGGCCCCGGCCGGCTCGGCGCCCGAGCCGCGCTGCGAGCAGCGGCACGGCCACACCCCCGAGCGCGAGCCCCACGGCGAGCACGAGAGCCGCGACCGGCAGCACGAAGACGACGGCGACGCAGCAGGCGATCGAGACGACGAGCGCGACCACGAGCGGCCCGAGCCCCCGCAGATACAGGCCCTGGAGCGCGTCGACGTCGGTGACCATCCGGCTCTCGAGGTCTCCGCGCCGGAACGTCTCCAGC
>CAZMUG010000213.1:0-4215 GCA_964569165.1 uncultured Gaiellales bacterium | reverse complement strand
GGGGCGGACGACTTCTACGCCTACCCGTGGCCGAGCGAGCTGCGCACGCACGCCGGGGTCGCGCCGCCGCCCGCGCGGCCCCCGCGCGGCGCCGACCAGGTAACGATCGCCAAGGAAGGCGAGCTGTGGCTCGTGCGCGGGTTCGGCGAGGCCGTCCACATCAAGGACTCGCGCGGCATGCAGATGCTCGCGCGCCTGGTCGCCGAGCCGGGCCGCGAGCTCCACGTCCTCGATCTCGCCGGCGCGAGCGAGCCCGTCGACGGCGGAGACGCCGGCGAGCTGCTCGACGGCAAGGCGCGCGCGGCCTATCGAGCACGGCTCGCCGAGCTGATCGCCGAGCGCGATCGCGCGGAGGCGTGGAACGACGCCGGCCGCGCCGAGCGCGCGGCCGCGGAGATCGAGGCGCTGACGTCCGAGCTCGAGCGCGCGATCGGCGCCGGCGGGCGCGCGCGCCGCGGCGGCTCCGCGAGCGAGCGCGCTCGCAGCAACGTCCAGCGCCGCGTCCAGCACGCGATCGCCGCGGTCCGCGCCGCGAGCGTGCGGCTCGGCGAGCACCTCGCCGCGACGGTGCACACCGGCACGTACTGCGCGTACGCGCCGTCCGCCTAGAACCGGCCGCCGAGGACGGTCAGCGTCAGGCCCGGCTGGGGTGCGAGGGCGCGCGAGGTCGGCGCGAGGCCGAGGCCGTTCGCGGACCACCGGCCGTTCGAGTGGCGGCCGATCAGCGCGACCGGCGCGTCGTCGGTGCGGCGCTCGCCGGGCAGCACGTCCTTGCCGGCGTCGAGATCACGCGTCAGCCGGAACCCGACGTACGCGCCCGCGAGCAGGCCCGCGGTCGCGAGCCCGCCGACGAGGCGCTCGTCGCTGTCGGTGGTGTCGTCGTAGATGCCGGCGTAGAGCAAGAACGGCAGCGCGCCGCCCAGGGCGGCCATGCCGGCGACGCGCAGCATGCGGCGCTCGGTCGTGTTCGTCTGCGGCGCGGCGATGTAGCCGACGAGCAGGCCGCCCGCGACGCCGATCATCGCGTTGACGGAGTAGGCCTCGCCCTCCGCCGGCTGCATCAGCATCCCGAGCGTGAGGCCGCCGGCGGCGCCGAGGCCGGCGAGCGTGTCCATGAGCGCGACGTCGCCGCGGGTCTGGCGTACCTTGCGCGTGAGAGCGAAGGCCGCGGCGCCGCCGAGCGCGCCGCCGACGCCGGCGCCGATCGCGACGTGGCTCGGCTCGGTACCGTCGACGCTGACCGCGTCCGCGAACAGGCCACCGATCGCCGCGCCCCACACCGCGCCCGACAGGATCCGGCGATTGCGCGACGCGAGCTCGCCCTCGGGCGCGGGTTGATCGACCTCGCGGTTCGCCAGCGGATCGCGGATCGGCGTGAGGTCGACCGGCGGCTCCGGCGCCGGCTTCGCGGTGACGCCGAGCGCGGTGTCGACCGCGGTGATGATGTACTGCGCCTGCGCGGCCGCCGTCCCGCGCGGGCTGCGCACGAGCGCCTCGAGCGCGAGCTGTTTGGCGTCGGCGTAGAACTTCGCGTCGAACAGCTCCTGTGCGCGCGCGACGAGCGCCGCGGCGATCTGCTCGTTCAGCACGGCCTCGTCGGTCGAGCCCGGCGCGGGCGCGGGCGCCGGCAGCGGGGTCGGCGATGGCGGCGGCGGGATGGGTTGCTCCGGCGCCGGTGCCTGTGCGGCCGCCGGTGACGTGGCGAGCAGCACCATCGAGCAGGCCAGGAGCGCGCGCCGCATGCCGTGGACGTACCACCCGGTCGGCCGCGCATCAACCGTGCGGCCGTCCGTGCCAGGTGCCATGCCGCAGATCACGGCTTTGCGGGCGGGAGCGGGCCGGTGGTCGTGCGCGCGAGGATCGGACCGGTCTCCCCCCGCACGCGCGGCTGGTCCTTCCAGGTCTTGCGATAGAGGTAGATGAACACGACCTGGACCGCCGACAGCACCGGCACCGCGAGCAGCGCGCCGACCAGGCCGTACGCGTGCTCGCCGAGGAACAGCGAGAAGATCACGAACACCGGGTGGATCTTCGCCGCGGTGCCGATGATCTTCGGGTTCAGCACGTTCGCCTCGATGAAGTGGATGCCGATGATCCACAGCCCGATCGCGAGCCCGCGCACGACATCGATGCCGGCGTCGCCCGACACCAGCGCGACGATCACGATCGGCACCGACGACAGGATCGATCCGAAGATCGGGATCAGCGTCAGCAGCCCCGCGACCACGCCGAGGATCAGGCTGTACTTCACCCCGAAGATCAGCAGGCCGATGTACGTGAGGATGCCGTTGATGAGGCAGATCAGGAGCTGCCCGCGGATCACGCCCGACAGCCCGCGATCGATGCCGGCGATGATGATGTCGTAGTCGTCGCGCACGTTCTGCGGGAACAGCGACCGGAGGAAGGAGTGCACCTTCTCGATGTCGATGAGGATGAACGCGCCGATCATGAGCGTGAAGAAGAACAGGAACACGCCGCGGATCAGGCCGGTCACCAGCGACTGCCCGAGGCGCACGAGGTCGTTGAGCTTGCTCTGCAGCCCGACCATGCCCTTGCGCACGTACGAGCGCAGCTTGTCGTCGAGCGAGACCTCCTCGACCTCCTCGACGGCCTGCACGTGATACGAGCCGTCGGGGTGCGGCTTGATGTCGACCCCGTTGGGCGCGATCTGGATCGCCGTGCGGCCGTCGGGCAGCGGCGTCAGCGTGAACGACGTGCCCGGCGGCAGCGGCACGTCGGGGACGAGCGCCGGTTCGTCCTGCTGTACCGGCTTGACGCCGGCGAGCGAGGGGAACCGCTTCTCGAGCCAGCGCGCGATCTCCGGGGTCCACTGCTCGTCGGCCTTCTTGAACAACCCCGGGAGCTCCTTGCCGAGACGCGCGACGTCGCGCGAGAGCCGCGGCACGAGCAGGAACATGAAGCCCGTGATCAGGCCGATGAACACGAGGTAGCAGAAGACGATCGCGAGGCCGCGCGGCATGCGGCGCGTGCCGTCCTTGCGCTCGGACATCCAGCGGATGACGGGCGCGAGGATGTACGCGATCAACCCCGCGAACACGAACGGCAGCAGGACCTTCCGCCCGAGGAACAGGATCAGGAGGATGAACAGCGGGAAGCCCCACCGCCGCAGGAACGTGCGTCCGCCGCCGTCGACGCCGAAGAACGTCGCGGTGCGGCTGCGCAAGGGTCCGCTGACCGGTGGCGGGGTGGTCGCCTCGCTCGCGCGCGGCACCCCGCCGCTCGCGCCGCCGGATCCCGCGGGAGGCGAGGATGCACCTCCGCCTGCGTCGCTCGGTGGCGGGTCCGGAGGTGACATCCGCGCGGGTATACCAGATACGCTCGCGCGGGATCGCGCCGCGCCAGTCCGGGATTCCTGGAGCTACGCGCCGCGACGCCAGGCGCCCGAGATCCAGTTGCCGACGCGCCCGAGCAGCGAGCGCCGCGTCCCCGCCCGGGCCAGCTCCTCCTCGGTCAGCCCCGGATCCAGCGTCGCCGCCGGCAGCGAGTCATCCGGCGCGGCGCCCAGCAGGCCATCCGGCCGCGGCGTGCGCGGCACCGATCGCCGCTCGCGCGGCGGCACCGGCGGCGGCTCGACACCGGTCTCCATGCGGAGCGTGTTCCAGCGCCGGCACTGGCCGCACCGCCACGAGAACGGCCCCGGCCGGTGACCGCAGTGCGCGCACTGCCAGCGCCCGCGCAGCGCCCACGCGAGCGCGCCGTGATCGGCGACCAGCACCTCGAGCGCGGCGCGCAGCTTCGCCGCGTCATCGCCGCGCAGCGCGAGCCGCGCGGTCGCGACGCGCGCCGCGAGCGCGTCGGGGAACTTCGTCACCAGCGCGCTCGCGAGCTCGGCCTGCGCCTGGTCGTCGGTCGGTGGCACGAGCTGCGCGCGGATCAGCGCGAGCTCCAGGCGCGGCCCGGTCTGCGCCTCGACCGCGGCGAGCACCGCGAGCACGCGCTCGGTGACCGAGGCCGGCGTCCGGCCCGGGGGGACGAGCGGGACGCCCTGCACCGGCGTGCGCGGGCGCGCCTCGAGCGCGGACAGCGTCGCACCGACCGTCGATGCGAGCGCGGTCGGCGTGGCCGGCACGAGCTCGGTCGACGTGGTCGCCGGCAGCGTGCGCGCGCCGGCCGTACCGGCGGCACCCGCACCCGGCGCCTCGGCGCCGGATGCCGCGGCGAGCGCACCCGCGGTGCCCGCCTCTCCCGCCGGTA
>CAZMUG010000212.1:0-4229 GCA_964569165.1 uncultured Gaiellales bacterium | reverse complement strand
CTCTCGAAACGCGTCCATCTCGCGACGATCTGGCTGCTGGCGCTCGGGTCCTGGCTGTCGGCGCTCTTCATCATCGTCGCCAACTCGTGGATGCAGCGCCCCGTGGGATCGACCGTGACGGACGGACGTGCCGAGCTGACGAGCATCTGGGATCTCCTCACGAACCGCGTCGCGATCTGGGCGTACGGGCACGTGCTCATGGTCGGGCTCACGACCGCGTGCGTCGTGATCTTCGGCGTGGCGTGCTGGCACCTCGTGCGAGGGCGTAACCAGGAGCTCTTCCTGCCGGCGGCGAAGCTCGCTTTGATCGTCGGCGTGCCGATCTCGGCCTTCAACCTCTGGTGGGGCAGCCACCTCGGCATCGTCATCACGGAATACCAGCCGATGAAGATCGCCGCGACCGAGGCGCTCTGGGACACCGAGCAGCCGGCGTCGTTCTCCCTGTTCCAGATCGGCGGCTTCACGAAGGAGGACCAGACGCCGAGCTTCGACATCGAGGTCCCGTATCTCCTGTCCTTCCTGGCGACGGGGTCCTTCAACGGCGAGGTGAAGGGCATCAACCCGCTGCAGGCCGAGTCCGAGGCGACCTACGGTCGCGGGAACTACACGCCGCCCGTGCGGACGGCGTACTGGTCGATGCGGGTCATGGCCTACGCCGGCTCGCTCGTGTTTGGAATCCTCGCGGTCGGTGCGCTGCTCCTCTGGCGCGGCCGGCTCGCGACGACCCGCTGGTACCTCTGGGCCGCCGTGGCGACGATCCCGCTGCCGTTCATCGCCGCGCTCGCGGGTTGGATGCTGACGGAGATCGGGCGCCAGCCGTGGATCGTCTGGGGGCTCCTGAAGACGCTCGACGCCAACTCGCCGAGCGTCAGCTCGTCGACGATCTGGCTCAGCCTGGCGGTCTTCGGGGCCCTCTACCTGACGCTGACCATCCTCGACGTGGTGCTTCTGCGCCGCTACGCACGGTTCGATCCGCCCGAGGTGGGCGGCGAAGGTGACGAGTTCGCGAGGGCGGCGGTCTCGTATTGAACGCGCTGCGCGCATTCAGGGCCGGGCAGGCCCGGCCCCTACCGAGAGCTTCGCTCGACGGGAGCGGGAGGCAGGGCTGATGGACCTCGAGACCTTCTGGTTCTGCCTGATCGCCGTCCTCTGGGCCGGCTACTTCCTGCTCGAGGGCTTCGACTTCGGCGTCGGAATGCTCCTCCCGTTCCTCGCGCGGAACGACGCCGAGCGCGGCACGCTGCTGCGCACGATCGGCCCTGTGTGGGACGGCAACGAGGTGTGGCTCGTCGTCGCCGGGGGCGCGACGTTCGCCGCCTTCCCGGCCTGGTACGCGACGATGTTCTCCGGCTTCTACGTCGCGCTTCTGCTCGTCCTCGTCTGCCTCATCATCCGCGTCGTCTCGTTCGAGTGGCGCTCGAAGTCGGAGGAACCCGGCTGGCGCACGTTCTGGGCCTGGTGCAACACGCTCGGCAGCGCGGGCGCCGCGCTCATCTGGGGGGTCGGGCTCTCGGCGCTCCTCTTCGGGACGCCCATCGACCCGGACGGGCACTACGCGGGCAGCTTCTGGGATCTCTTCAATCCGTACACCGTGCTCGCGGGCGTCGCGGTCGTCGTCCTCTTCGCCTTCCACGGCGCGACCTTCCTGACCCTGCGCGTCACCGGGGAGCTCCACGACCGGGCGGAGCACACCGCACGGCGCCTGGCCCTGCCCGCGGCCGTGCTGGCGGCGGTCCTCCTCGTCTGGACGGTGATCGTGGCGATGGACCGAAACGACAAGGACCTGTTCCCGCCCGTGCTCCCTGCCGCGGTCGGGATCGCAGCGCTCGCCCTCGCGCTGGTCTTCCTCTTCCGCGGGAGCAACGGGCGCGCGTTCGCGATGACCGGGCTCGGGGCGATCTCGGTCGTCGCGACGCTGTTCACGAGCCTCTATCCGCGCGTCATGGTGTCGAGCCCCGACTTCGGGAACAGCCTCACCGTGGACGGTGTCGCCTCGTCGCATTACGCGCTGGCCGTGATGAGCGTCGTGGCGCTGATCTGCGTGCCCGCCGTCCTCGTGTACCAGGGCTGGTCGTACTACGTGTTTCGCCATCGCGTCGGCGGGAGCCCGGAGCCGTCGTAGATCCTTCCCGCGTGCGCGTACTCGAACCACGCCTCGCCCGTCGCGCGCACGCCGTCCGGCCACTCCTCGTCGCGGACGCCGCTCTCGGGGTCGCCGCTGCGCTGCTCGTGCTCGCGCAGGCGGTGCTGCTCGCGCGGGTCGCCGCCCGCGGCTTCGCCGGCGCGTCGCTCGACGACCTGCTCTGGCCGCGCGCCCTGCTCGTCGCGGTCGTCGCGGCCCGGGCGGCGACGACGTGGGGATTCGAGCTGATGGGCCGCCGGGCTGCGGCGGATGTGATCTCGCAGCTTCGGCTGGAGGTCGTCGGCTCGCGACTGCAGCGGAACCCGGCAGCTCTCGACGGCGTCCAGAGCGCCGAGGTCGCGACGGCCGCCGTCTCCGGCGTGGAGGCGCTCGAGACGACGTTCGCGCGGTACGTCCCGCAGGTCGTGCTCGCTGTCGTCGTGCCTGTCGCGGTGCTCGTGCTCGTGGCGTGGATCGACCTCCTCGCGGCCGGGCTCATGCTCCTCACGCTCCCTCTCGTCCCGGTGTTCATGTGGCTCGTCGGCCGCTACACGGAGCACCGGGCCCGCGAGCGCTATGCGGCGTTCGCGCTCCTCTCGAACCACTTCCTCGACGTCGTCCGCGGTCTGCCGACGCTCCGTGCCTTCAACCGCGCGGAGGCGCAGGCCGAGCGGATCGAGGCCGTGGGCGAGGAGTACCGCCGGACGACGATGGGGACGCTGCGCATCGCGTTCCTCTCCGGCTCGATCCTGGAGCTCGCCGCCACGCTCGGGATCGCGCTGGTCGCGGTCGTCGTCGGCGTGCGGCTCGCGGAGGGCGGGATCGGATTCGAGGCGGCGCTGACGATCCTCGTGCTCGCGCCCGAGCTCTACCTGCCGCTGCGCAATCTCGCGGCGCAGTGGCATGCGAGCGCGGACGGCGCCGCAGTTGCGGAGCGCCTCCTCGACCTCGTGGCAGACGATCTTCGTGACACGGTGTCACAAGGCCCGTACGTCGCTGCGCGACCGGCCTTCGAGAGCGTGGCCGTGGGATTCGAAGGGGTGGGTTACCGCTACCCGGGTCGCGAGGTCGACGTGCTCCGCGATCTCGATCTCGTCGTCGAGCCGGGCGAGCTGGTGGCGCTCGTCGGGCCGAGTGGGGGAGGGAAGAGCACCCTGCTGTCGTTGCTCCTGCGCTTCGACGAGCCGACGCGCGGCCGCATCGTCGTGGGCGCGACCGATCTCGCGGAGCTCGACGCCGCGGCGTGGCGACGCTGCCTGGCGTACGTGCCCCAGCGCCCGATGCTCTTTCGGGGCACCGTCGCCGACAACATCCGGCTCGGCGATCGCAGCGCCGACGACGAGCGGGTCGCGGCCGCAGCGCAGCTCGCGGCTGCCGACGCGTTCATCCGCCGGCTTCCCGGCGGCTACGACACCGTGGTCGGGGAGGGCGGACGTGGGCTGTCCACGGGCCAGGTACGCCGGATCGCACTGGCGCGTGCCTTTCTGCGAGACGCGCCGCTCGCGCTCCTCGACGAGCCGACGGCCGACCTCGATCCCGACAGTGCGGCCGTCGTCGCCGACGCGATCGACCGGCTGCGGGCCGGCCGTACCGTCGTGATGGCCGTCCACAACGCCGAGCTCGCGGCCCGGGCCGACCGCGTCGTGCGACTCGAGGCGGGCCGGATCCTCGACGAGGTGGCCGCGTGAGGACGCTGCGTCGTCTGCTCGTCCTCTCCGGCCTGCCCCGCGGACGGATGCTCCTCGCCGTGACGCTCGGCACGCTTGCGGTCGCCTTCGGCGTCGCGCTCATCACGACGGCCGGCTACCTGATCTCACGGGCGGCCGAGCAGCCTCCCGTCCTCGCGCTCACGACGATCGTCGTCGTCGTCCGCTTCTTCGCGCTCGCCCGCCCGCTGACCCGCCACCTCGAGCGGCTGGCGTCGCACGACCTGACGCTGCGGGCACTCGGCCGCATCCGCGCCACGGTGTACGAGCGGATCGAGCCACTCGCGCCCGCGGAGCTCGACGCGTTCCGGCGCGGCGACCTCGTGACGCGCATGGTCGGCGACGTGGACGCGTTGCAGGGGCTCTACCTCCGCGGCCTCGGCCCGCCGGCCGTCGCGCTC
>CAZMUG010000211.1:0-4238 GCA_964569165.1 uncultured Gaiellales bacterium | reverse complement strand
CTTCGACGCCGAGGGGCGCTCGCAGGTCTACACGCGCCACTGACGGGCGGCGCCCATGAGGAGCTTCTGGATGCGGTTCGCAGTGCCGTTTGCCGTTCTGGGCCTGCTCGCGGGGTTGCAGAGCGCCGCCGCGGCCGACGCGCAGCGCGGCCGGCTGCTGTACGAGACCCACTGCCTGCAGTGCCACACCGAGGGCATCAGCGTGCGCGAAAAGAAGATCGCCGGCAGCTACGCCGAGGTGAAGGCGGAGGTGGTGCGGTGGTATCGCAACATCCGGCTGACGTGGCAACCGGATGACGTGGACGACGTCACCCGCTACCTCAACGACCGCTTCTACCGCTACCCGTGCCCCGGCAACGACTGCTAGCGGGCCGCCGGGGCTGAAAGGCGAGGGGCCGCCCGCGGGCGGCCCCCTGCTTTTTCGGCGCGGCTGCTGACGGCCGCTCAGCCCTTCAGGCAGTCGCTCATGAATTTCTTGCGTTCGTCCCCCTTGAGCCCCTTGTCGCCCGCCTGCTTGTTGCAGTAGCCCATGCGCTCCTGCTGCGTGCGCGGCTCGCCCTTCAGGCAGCCGCTCATGAACGCCTTGCGCTCGTCGCCCTTGAGCCCCTTGTCGCCGGCCTCCTTGTTGCACTCGGCCATGCGCTCCTGCTGGGCCGTGCGCGCGGGCTCCTGCGTCTTGCCGGACAGGCAATCGCTCATGAACGCCTTGCGCTCGTCGCCCTTGAGCTCCCGGGCCCCGGCCGCCTTGTTGCATTCGGTCATGCGCTCCTGCTGGGTTGCCGGCGCCTTCTCGGCCGCCTGGACGCCGGCCGCCAGCGCCAGCAGCGCCGCTCCAATCCACAGCTGCTTCATTCCTGCCTCCCCTTGGGTTCAGAATCTCCGACGCGTCCCCGGCGGGGCGCCAGCGGATTCTACGCGCGTTCCCGGCCTCGCGCGTTGACCGGGCAGAATGCGTTTGGGATACTCGCCGGGCTCCGGGTCGCCGCGCGCGGCCGCGTGGCGCCCACGATCCGCGTCGCATGCCTGCCGACTCCAACGCCGATCCCGCCGATGTCGATGGCTGGCTCACCCGCCACGGCGATGCGCTGTACCGCTTCGCGCTCCTGCAGGTGCGCAACGAGGACGTCGCCCGCGACCTGGTGCAGGAAACGCTGCTGGCGGCCTGGAAGGGACGCGCCGGGTACCAGGGACGCTCGTCGGAGCGCACCTGGTTCACCGCCATCCTCAAGAACAAGATTGCCGACCACTTCCGCGCCAGCGCGCGCGAGGTGCCGCTCGATGACCGGGACGACGCCGAGGCCGAGGACACGGACGGGGAATGGGCCGACGACGGGCATTTCGCGGTGCCGCCCGCGGCGTGGCGGGACCCGGAGGGCAGCCTCGCGCAAAGCCAGTTCTGGGCCGTCGTCGAGCAATGCCTCGCCGGCCTGCCCGAGGGCCAGCGGTCGGCGTTCGTGCTGCGGGAGGTGCACGGCGAGTCCACCGATGAGATCTGTAAGCAACTCGATGTTTCCGCGTCTAACGTCTGGGTTTTGCTCCACCGAGCGCGGCACCGGCTGCGCGCCTGCCTCGAGCAGCGGTGGTTCGGCCGGGACGTCAGCGAGAAGCCATGATTACCTGCAGGCAGGCGACGCAACTCACTTCGAAGCAGCGCGACGTGCCGCTCACCTGGCGCGAGCGGCTGTCGCTGCGCCTGCACCTGGCGGTCTGCGCGATGTGCCGGCGCTACGGCGAGCAGATCGGCTTCCTGTCGCGCGCGGCCGCCGGCCTCGAGCAGGCGATGTCCCGCCACGGCGACGGCCTGGCCGGCCTCGACGAGCGCCGCAAGGCGGAGATCCTCGAGGCCGTGCGGCGCCGCGCGGCGCAGGAAGGCGAGCCGGCGTCCGACGCCTGCGCCGACCCCTCCCACCGGCACTGAACCCCGCCGCGCCGGCGCGCCTTCGCCCGGCCCCGTCGGGGGGGCCCACGCGGGGCCCCGTGATCGACGCGCGGCCATGACGTCGAGGCGCGACCATGCCGGAGGCGCCGCCCTGATCGTCCTCGCCCTCATCGCGGTGGCGCACCAGGTGCATCCCGCGCTGCCGCTCTGGCACGCGGGCGTCGCGGGCTGGGCCGCGGTGATCCTGCTCTGGCCCCGGCTCGGCCCGAGGCAGCGCGTCCCGGTCGTGGTGATGCTGGTGCTCGGCGCCCTGGGCATCGCCTGGAGCGACGCCCGCGGCGAGGCCGGCCTCGTCCAGGCGGCGCTGTCGATGAACGACGCCGTGGTCGCGATGCTGGTCGCCGTGACGTTTCTGCAGCTCGTCACGCTGGCCGGCGACGGCGGCGCGCGGACCCTGCCGCGGGGCCGCGCGGCGCTGGCGCGGACGCTCGTCGGCGTCCACCTGTTCGGCGGCGTCATCAACCTGTCCACCGTCATGATCGTCGGCGAGCGCGTCGCCAGCGCCGGCCGGCTCTCCCGCGATCAGGTGATGGCGCTCACGCGTGCGTTCGGCATGGCCGCGTTCTGGTCGCCGTTCTGGGCCGCGATGGCCATTGCGCTCACCTACGCGCCCGGCGCCCGGCTGCCCGTGCTGCTGGCCGCGGGCGTCCCGCTGGCCGCCGTGGGCCTCGCGCTGGTGTGGCTGGAGCTGACCTCGCCGCGCGAGCGCGGCGGCGCCGAGTTCGTCGGCTACCCGATGAGCGCCGGCGCGCTGGCGATCCCGCTGGTGCTGGCGATCGGCGTGCTGACGATGAACGCGCTGCTGCCCGGGTGGTCGCTGCTGATCGTGGTCACCGTGCTGGCGCCGCTGGTTTCGGTGGCGCTGCTGCTGTGGCGCGAGGGCGCGGCGGCCACGGCGCGCCGCCTCGCGGCGCACGTGCGCACGCGCCTGCCGGGCATGGCGGGCGAGGTGAGCCTGTTCATGTCCGCCGCGGCGTTCGCGGCCGGCGTCGGGGGCGTTCTTGCCGCGATCGGGCCGGGTCTGCCGCTGCAGGCCTTCGGCGGACCGGCCGCGGCCGGCATGATGGCGCTCATCGTCCTGCTGGCGATGGGCGGGCTGCACCCGATCATCACCATTTCCGTCGCCAGCACGTGGATCGCGCCCGTCGGCCCCGACCCCAACCTGCTGGCGCTGACGATCCTGACCGCGTGGGGCGTCGGCACCTTCGTCAACCCGCTGTCGGGGATGGCGCTGTCGCTCTACGGGCGCTTCGGCGTCTCGGGACGCGACGTCCTGCGCTGGAACGTGCAGTTCGCGCTCAAGATGGTGGTGGTGGCGGCGCTGGTGCTGGTCGGTTACGCCGCCGTCGTTCTCTGACGTCGCCCTCCGGCGACGAGTTTTTCCACGTTCAATCAGGGAGTTGATGTCCGGCGCGCGGAAGGCGTCACCGCTGGGCGACGACCGTTGCAAGAAATGACTTCAAATAAACAGCCTAAGCCATTGAACTAAATATTGATAAGTCGCCGGGAACGACGCTTGCGAGGATCCGGGATCGGGTCACGACGAGGAGCGAACGATGCGAACGCGACGATGGGTCGTGGGTCTGGCCGCCGCCAGCATGGGTCTGGCGGGCTGCGCCAGCACCCCGACGGAGCAGCAGATCGGCATCGGCGCCGGCGCGCTGTTGGGCGGAGGGCTGGGCCACATCCTGTTCGACAGCACCCTCGGCACGGCGGCGGGCGCCGCGGCGGGCGCGCTGATCGGCAACGAGATCGGCAAGAAGGAAGCCGAGAAGAAGTCGAAGTAGCCGGCCGCGTTCAGCGCGGAAGCGCGAACGCCAGCACGATCGGGATGCTGATGAAGGCCATCAGGTTGCCCAGCATGACGATGGAGGCGACCTTGGACGGCTCCTGCCGGTACTGCTCGGCGATCAGGTAATTCAGCACCGCCGGCGGCAGCGCACCGAACATCAGCAGCAGGCCGCGCTGCTCGGGCGGCAGGTCCAGGAACGGCAGCGCCGCCAGCGCCATCGCGACGCCCAGCAGCGGGGCGGCGATGGCGCCCGTCAGTCCGACGCGCCAGTCGCGGAAGTCCATCGTCGTTAGCCGCACGCCCAGCGAGAACAGCAGCAGCGCGATCGAGATCTGCCCCAGCATGCCGATGGCGACGTGCAGCGGCGCCGGCACGACCAGGTCCAGCGCGCTGAAGGCGAGGCCGGCGAGCGTGGCCAGCACGATGGGCATGCGCAGCACGGCGAGCAGCGACGCCTTGTGGTCCATCATCCAGGTGCCGAGCGTGAAGTGCAGCGCGTTCTCGATG
>CAZMUG010000210.1:0-4250 GCA_964569165.1 uncultured Gaiellales bacterium | reverse complement strand
GACTGTAAATCCGTTGGCTTCGCCTACGCTGGTTCGAATCCAGCCCCCTCCACCAGTCCTCCAATTTCAGGTCATGCCAACCTGTCTCTTCCCGTAAGCTAAGCATCTAGATTCATTGACACTATTTGTCTTACCCGCGCACGCTTGGTCACGGCTAAGCTTGAGATGCTCGGGATTGATCGAGCCGCACTTGGTCCTGCGAGTCCCTTGCCTCGTTTCGCGCATTGCGCCGTAGCGCTTGCGGGGGTTGTCCAAAGGCACGCAGAAAGGCGCGGCGCATCTGGTCTCGATCGCTGAACCCGGTCTGGCGCGCCACGACCTCGATCGGATGCCTGCTTTGCTCCATGAGGGTTCGTGCCGCCTCCACACGAAGGTTCTCGATCGCCTTCGCCGGTGATTGTCCGGTTTCCGCTCGAAACGCGCGGCTGAACTGCCTCGGACTCAGATGCGCCGCCTCGGCAAGCTCGGGCACGGTCAGCGGCGTGTGGAGATTCTCGCGCGCAAAGGCGAGGGCCGTCTGAATCCGATCGGACTTCGGCGCCAGTTCGAGGAGCGTCGAGAACTGAGATTGTCCGCCGCCTCGCCGATGATAGAGAACCAGCTTTCGAGCGACCGATTTTGTGACCTCGGCTCCGAGATCATCTTCAACAAGTGCGAGGGCGAGATCGATGCCGGCGCTCATGCCGGCCGAAGTCCAGATAGGGCCATCGTTGATGAAGATCCGATCTTCATCGATCCTCGCGGTTGGAAACCGCTTCTGCAGCTCGCGCGCATAAAGCCAGTGCGTGGTCGCGCGGCGCCCGTCGAGAAGGCCCGCTTCCGCTAGTACAAACGCTCCCGTGCAGATCGCCGTTACACGCCGATGCGCGCGCGCCGCCGCGCGGACAAACTTGGTCATGGCAGGACGAGGCGGCTCCCGCGAGGTTGCGCCGCCGCCGATGATGAGCGTGTTGCCGGGCTTGTTGCTGAACCGTTCGGTCTCGAGCTGCAGACTCAGCGAAGTGCTGACCGCGCCACCGGTCTCCGAAACAAAGCGAAAGGAATAGGCCCCGCTTCTCGAACATGTTGGCTGTTTCGAAGACCGACAGCGCGGCCAGCGCGATGGCTGAGCACCCGGGATAGACGACGAACGTGATACGGCGCATGGCTCAGGGACCTAATGTCCTAAATTTACGCATATATGACATTTAGGTCGCGCGCTCGCAAGCGTATGTCTCTTGCAGCAACACGATAGAAGGAGACATCCAATGAGCAGCCCGGCTTCCAAAGGCGTTGCGGTCGTGACAGGCGCGTCGTCCGGCATCGGTGCGGTCTACGCCGACCGACTCGCAAAGCGCGGCTACGATCTGATCCTCGTGGCGCGAAATGAAGAGCGTCTGAAAGCGGTGGCCAGCCGCGTCGAGAGCAAAACGGGCCGCAAGGTTACAGTTGTTCCGGCGGACCTGAGCGATAGCGCGAGCCTCGCCAAGGTTGAGGCTCTGCTGAGGGACGACAAATCCATCACCCTCCTCGTCAACAATGCCGGCGTGGGCTCGGTCGCCCTCGATCCTGCAGGCTGACGTGAACACCGTCACCGACATGATCGCGCTGAACATCACGGCGTTGACACGGCTCACCTACGCGGTCGCGCCGACGTTCGCCGCCCGCGGCAGCGGCACGATCATCAATATCGCTTCGGTTGTCGGCATTGCAGCCGAGATGCTGAATGGCGTGTATAGCGCGTCGAAGTCCTACGTCATCAGCTTCGGCCATTCGCTTCAGAAGGACCTCGCGGACAAAGGCGTGCGCGTGCAGACCGTTCTGCCCGGTGCCACGGCCACGGAATTCTGGGATGTGGCCGGCTACGCAGCGCAGAAGACCGCCGCCATCACGATGTCGGCCGAAGATTGCGTCGACGACGCGGCCCTTGCCGGGCTTGATGGCGGAGAACTCGTCACAATCCCCAGCCTGCACGATGGGGATGCATGGACGAAGTGGGAAGCGGATCGCCGTGAGCTGTCGAAGAAGTTCGGCAACGCAAAGCCGGCCGCGAGATACGGGTGAAGTGCTTTCGCACTGTCCGGGATGTTTCGCAGCCGCCCGCCAACCAACGGATCGATTAATCCCTTCGCCGGAGATGTTAGGTGTCGGGCACCGGCAACGGGGCCCCAACCTAGATGCGGCCCGCGCGATGCCCCTCAAGATATCCCAGGAATGTACCTTTGCCCTGATCGTATCGCCGTCGCGATACGATCAGGGCACCGTCTGCCTGGTTCACGCCGTCGAAGGTCTGCGCCGCAACTCCTGGCTACGGTTGCTCCAGCGTACAAATAGCGCGCGCGCCGACGCGCCCTCCTGCAATCGTAAGGTGTGCTGCGAGGCCGCGTACACGATCGCGGTCTGGCGATGGATGACACCGCGAGTGTTCAGATCCGCGTGTCTCATCCTGCGGACCGCTTGCGCGCCGTCGCCCTGCTGGTGCTTGCCGTTTCTCTCTTCGCGCTGCTCGATACCACGGCGAAGTATCTGATCACGCGTAAAGACCTTTCCGTCTTGCAGGTCGTATGGGCTCGCTACGTCTTCTGACGCGCTATCTGGTGGCTCACGATCCGTCCGCCGTCACGCTGGTTTACTCTTTTGCTGGCCGGCACGGTCTTGTGCGCACCGCTCACGTTCGTGCAGTGGATACCACCCGAGGGTGTGCTGACATGGTTGTTGCTCGCCCTTCTCGGGCTCTTCGGCGGCATAGGCCACTACATCTTCATTTCTCGCCCACAGGCTGGCGGACGTGTCCTCAATCTCGCCTTTTCTCTACAGGCAACTGCTCGTAATGGTTGCGCTCGGATATTTTGTATTTGGTGACGTTCCGGATCGCTGGACCCTCTTAGGCTCCGGCATCGTAGTCATTTCGAGCATATATTTTATCTTGACCGACAGGCCTGTAAGTCGCCGGACGTCGTGCTCATAATTTGATCATTGTTCGGTTCGCGATGTTGCGCGGATGCGACGATACGACCCGAAACAAGTTGACATGCCACCCGCGTCACGTCATACTTTCCTACGATAACGTCGAGGTTATCGGACGAGCAAAGGCGCTCTCGTGCAGGAGACTCTGCATAGAGCGCCTTTTTGCGTTTCTAAATTAACGCGCCTGGTATCTGCTGCGGCTGATGGAGGATGGGCTTGTTCGATAGGCCGATAAAAATCGGTGTTCTGTTTTCGAGAACTGGCCTGACGTCCGTCATGGAAAGTAGCATGGCAGATGCCACGCTATTCGCGATCGACGAGGTTAACGCCGCGGGAGGAATAAACGGGCGTGAGCTTGTTCCCATTCACCTCGATCCGGCTGGAGATCTAACGGCTTACTATTATCTCGCCAAGCAGCTTCTCGTCGAGCACGGCGCCAGGATCATTTTCGGCTGTTACATGTCGAGTTCCCGCAAGGCGGCGTTGCGTGCGGTTGATCGCCAGAATGCGCTGCTTTGTTACCCTGCACAATATGAAGGCTTCGAATATTCGCGCAACGCTATCTATTTCGGAGCAGTGCCGAACCAGAACAGCTTCCAATTGGGCGAATACCTTCTGCGATATATTGGAAAGCGGTTCTACATGGTCGGTTCGGATTATATCTGGCCGCGCGAATCGGATCGCATCATGACCGAGATGGTGCTGCAGGATGGCGGTGAGATCGCCGGGCGCGCATATCTCAAGCTCGACGCCCCCCGCAAAGCCATTTCAGGTCTCATAAATGACATCAAATCCCGTCAGCCGGACGTTATTTTCTGCAATTTCGTCGGTCAAAGCATCGTTCGCTTTTATCAGGCCTTTGCCGAGGCCGGACTGTCGTCGAAAGTGATGCCGATCGCCAGTTTGACCACCAGCGAAACCGATATTCAGGCAATGGGCTGCGACGTCGGAGCCGGTCATATAACGTCGGCGACCTACTTCCAATCTCATGAAAGCGTTCAGAACGCTGCCTGCCTTGAAAGATACAGACGCAAGGTCGGCGGACCGGTGGTGACAAATATGTGCTGGGAAGCGGCATACGTTCAGGTGCTGATGATCGCAGAGGCGCTCCGTGCGGTTAATTCCGACAACGTCGACGACCTTCGCGCCGCCGTTCTCGGAACAGAATTCAATGCGCCGCAGGGGCGGGTGAGACTCGATCCCTCGAGTGCCCATGCCCACGTTTGGCCCAAGATAGGACGCGCCCGCGATGACGGCCAGTTCGATATCGTGGCGACATACGGGCGAATAGCCCCGGATCCCTA
>CAZMUG010000209.1:0-4290 GCA_964569165.1 uncultured Gaiellales bacterium | reverse complement strand
ACCTCTACTACCGGCTCAACGTGCTGCCGATCCGGCTGCCGCCGCTGCGCGAGCGCGTCGAGGACATCGGCGATCTCGTGCGCCATTTCCTGCGTCAGGCGGCGCGCGAGGGCCTCGGGCAGAAATCCATCGAGACGGCAGCCATCGAGCGGCTCAAGACGCACCCGTGGCCCGGAAACGTGCGCGAGCTCGAGAACTTCGTGCGCCGCGTGGGAGCGCTCTACACGCAGGACACGCTGACGCAGCAGATCATCGAGCACGAGCTCGCTGAGGCGGAGCCTCCGAAGCGCAGCGCGGCCCCCGAGAGCGAGCCCAAGGATTTCGCGGAGATGGTGGAGCGCTATCTCGCGGACTATTTCGCCGGTTTCGGCAAGGAGCTGCCGCCGCCCGGGCTCTACGACCGGGTGATCCGGGAGGTCGAGCAGCCGCTGCTCTCGGCGGCGCTGGCGGCGACACGCGGCAACCAGATCCGGGCTGCCGAGCTCCTTGGGCTCAACCGCAATACGCTGAGGAGCCGGATCAAGGCGCTCGATCTCCGCGTCTTCCGCGCGCCGATGCCGTGAGGGCAGCGCGGGGGCCGCCGAACCGCACGCACCGGCTAGAGCATGTTCAGATCTTATGACTCGAAACGCCATTCCCCTCCCATCTCGCCGAAGGCGAGCCTCCGACTCGGCGTGCGGAAGAAGGGGGGACCTACGGCTGATGGTCTGCAATCCCCCCCCTCCTAGAGTGTTTCCGTTTCAGGTGGAAACAGGGGTTCGGTGTACGGAAGCGTGTCTGGACTCCGGCCTTCGCCGGAGTGACGAATTATTGGTGGCGATCCGATTGCCCGATTTCAACGTCATCCCGGCGTCATGGCGCAGCCATGCTCCGCATGGACGGCCAGGATCCGGACACGCCGATTGCTCGCACGGCCATGCCTCCACCTATGTCGGAAAGACCCTGGCCCCCCTCCTAGCGTCATGTCGGAGACATGCCTTCGGCATGACGGGGGAGGAACAAGGACGACCAAGCACGCCAACCGCGCCCATATGATCTGAACAAGCGCTAGCCCGGCGTATTCGGGCCCACGAGGATGTCCGAAGAAGGATTGCTGCATCGAGCGATAGCGGCGGACCGGCTGCAGCCGCCGCGGCCGGGCGGAAGGTTGCGCACGCCGGCGCTCAGGTTTCGATAGCTCTTTCTCAGTATCTCCGGATGAGACCCACGAGGCGACCCTGGATGTCGACCTGATCGGGGCCGAAGATGCGCGTCTTGAACTCGGGGTTCGCGGCTTCCAGCGCGATGGTCGATCCCTTCTTGCGCAGGCGCTTCAGCGTCGCCTCCTCCTGCTCGACGAGCGCCACGACGATGTCGCCGTTCTCGGCCGTGTCGCAGCGGCGGATGATCACCGTGTCGCCGTCGTGGATGCCGGCTTCGATCATCGAGTCGCCCTTCACCTCGAGCGCGAAGTGCTCGCCGTTGGTCAGGAGGTCCGGCGGGCAGGCGATGTCGTGGGTATGGTTCTGGATGGCGGAGATCGGCACGCCTGCCGCGATGCGGCCCATGACCGGCACCGAGACGGTGCGGCTGTCCACCATGTGCGAAGGCGGGAGCGCGATGTTGCGCACCTTGGCGCCCTCGATGACGCTCGGCTGGAACCCGATGCGGCGCGGCTCCGCCGAGACCGACGCCGCCGTCACCGCCACGGTCGAGGTTTCCGGCAGCTTCAAGACCTCGATCGCCCGCGCCCGGTGTGGCAGGCGGCGAATGAAGCCGCGCTCGACCAGCGCCGTGATCAGCCGATGGATGCCCGATTTGCTCTTGAGATCGAGCGCATCCTTCATCTCGTCGAACGAGGGCGGCACGCCGTCCGCCTGCATGCGCTCATGGATGAAGAGCAGCAGCTCTTTCTGCTTCGACGTCAGCATGGTGCCTCCCGTGCGGCCCGATACGCAAAGGCCGAGTGCCGTTTCGATTTTTGCGGATCGCGGCGCCGTCGCCCCTCGACCGTCCCACCCCGCCCCGGAGTCCGCGGCACCGATGGCGCCGCAACCTGGAGTGAGGGGGACTCACCTAAAACAAATCGTGAATGTACCCTAATCGTTCTTACAAGGTTCCGCAAGCCCGGTTGGAAAATCCCCGTGCATGGTCAAATTTTACGGTAGCGGCGCATTGCCATGGCGCGGTCCCGGCCCGTGTGCAGTTATGTCCCCAAACAGAGACCTGTCGAGGGCACGAGATGAACACGATTGCGGGTTGGCGGCTCCAGATCATGCCCCAGTATGCGGAGCACGACCTTACGGCGTCGAGCTTCATGAACGTCGAGATCCCCCACATGGCGCGTGCCATGTCCTTTGCGCGCAACCGCGCGGGCGCGGTGCCGGGCGAGCGCATCTATGCCGTGCGCCCGTTGACCGTGGAGGAGCTGCGCCAGCCGAGCGCGACCGGTCTCTGAGGAGCGTTTGCCTGTAAGCCAAGCGGAACCGCGCTCCCGTCTTTCGACGGGACCGAAGGCTCACGCGCGGACAATCGCGCGACGCTTTCCCTTAAAGCCGATCGATCTCGATGCGCTCGCCGGCCGCGGCTGCCGGCGCGTCGTGTGTCCGCCGGATCAGGCAGTCGGCGCGTGCGAGCGCGTTGAGGAGGGAGCTGTCCTGGGAGTTGAGGGGCGTGACGGTCAATGCCCCCGTGTCGTCGCGTCCGAGCGTCGCGCGCATGAGATGCAGGCGCGGCCCGTTGGCTTCGAGCGGTCGCGTGAGGATTGCCGTTTCGCTCACCCGCGCGTCGCCGGTCTCGCCGAGGAGCGCCCGGACGAGCGGCACCAGGAACACACGCGCCGTGACCAGCGCGGAGACGGGATTGCCGGGCAGCCCGAGCACGCGCGTCGCGCCGAGCCTCCCGAACATCAGCGGCTTGCCGGGGCGCAGCGCGATCTTCCAGAACGCGAGATCGATCCCCTCGGCCTGGAGCGCGCGCCCGACCAGATCGTGGTCACCCACCGACGCGCCGCCGATGGTGACGAGGATGTCCGCGTCGCGGGCCTCCGCGATGCGCGCGGTGAGTGCGTCCAGGCGGTCCGGTGCAATGCCGAGCGGCCGAGCCACGCCGCCGGCTTCCGTGACGAGGGCTGCAAGCCCGACGGGGTTCGAGGAGACGATCTGGCTCGGTCCGGGCGGCGTCCCAGGCGCCACGAGCTCGTCGCCCGTGGCGAGAAGCGCCACCACCGGCCGGCGCGCCACCGGAACCTCGCCGTATCCCATCGCCGCCGCGAGCGTGGCGGTGTGCGCATCGAGCCGCCGGCCGCGCGCGAGCAGCACGTCGCCCTCGGAGAAGTCGTTGCCGGCGTGGCGGATGTTGGCTCCGGCCGCGGTCGGGTGTGTGGCTGCGATCGTGTCGGCGTCGCGCGAGACGTTCTCCTGGATCACGACCGTGCCCGATCCCGCGGGCACCGGCGCGCCCGTGAAGATGCGGACGGCCTCGCCCGGCCCGAGCCGGCCCGCAAACCCATGCCCCGCGGCCGACTCGCCGATGACCGTCCATCGATCGCCCACGGCGCCAGCGCCGCTGCCGAACACGGCATATCCGTCCATGGCGGAAGCGGCGAACGGCGGCTGCGTGAGCCTGGCGGTGAGGTCCCGCGCCAGCACGCGGCCGGCTGCTTCGGTGATCGGCACGACCTCTTCGGCGGGGGAGGGAATTTCGGCGAGCACGCGCGCGAGCGCCTCGGCGACCGGAAGCAGGCTCATCGTTTCGGGCTCCCGGCGTGTGTGCGCGGCGGTGCGACGTAGTCGCCCGAGCGGCCGCCCGATTTGGAGACGAGCCGGACGGCGCCGATCTCCATGGCGCGATCGACCGCCTTCAGCATGTCGTAAATCGTGAGCGCCGCGACCGAGACCGCCGTCAGCGCCTCCATCTCGACGCCGGTCTGCCCGCCGACGCTCACCTCGGCGCGGATGTGCAGGCCGGCCGGCGCGTCTTCCGGCGTGAACGTCACGGCGGCCTTCGTGATCGCCAGGGGATGGCAGAGCGGGATCAGCTCGCTCGTCCTCTTGGCGGCCATGATGCCGGCGATGCGTGCGGCCGCGAGCACGTCGCCCTTGGCCGCGCCGCCCGAGACGACGAGATCGAGCGCCTCGGGTGTCATGGCGATGAAGCCCTCGGCAACGGCGGTGCGATGCGTCACCTGCTTGGCGCCGACATCCACCATGCGCGCGCGGCCCGCGTCGTCGAGATGCGTGAGCTTGCTCATGCGCGACCTCTGCGGAGTTCGCAACGTCGTTCCTCCCCCCCTGTGGGGGAGGCTAGGAG
>CAZMUG010000208.1:0-4324 GCA_964569165.1 uncultured Gaiellales bacterium | reverse complement strand
GCGTCGCACCGGCCCTTCAGCCTGCCGCCCGCCTGGTGCAGCGTTTCAGCGGTGCACCGGCCCTTCAGCCCTGCCGCCCGCCTGGTGCGGCGCTTCAGCGCCGCACCGGCAGTTCATCCCCCCTGCAACTCATCCCAAGAGCAGGCAGGGCGCTGGAGCACCCTGCCCGGCCCGTTCGGATCACAGCACCCCCCCGGCGCGCTCGATCGCCTCGAGAGCGATGCGCTTTCCGGTCTCGACATGCGCCCGGATCGCGCGCTCGGCGGCTCCGAGGTCGCCCGCTCGAAACGCCTCGACCATGCGTCGGTGCTCGGTGACCAGGTTCGCGTGCCCCTCCACGCGGCCACCCCTGATGACCTGCATCAGCAGGTTGACAGAGAGGCTGCGGTATACGTCGGAGAGGAGCGCGTTCCCGGCCAGGCCGACCTGGTGCTCGTGGAACGCCGCGTTCGCGGAGTCCCACTCCTCGTGCGAGATCGCCTCCGCCGTCTCCTGCAGCAGCTCGTCGAACCGACCCAGCTCCTCCCGGCTCAGCTGGCCGACCGTGCGCTGCGCCGCGAGCAGCTCGAGGGCGAGGCGCACGTCGTAGCCCTCGGCCACGGCGCGGGCCGTCACGGGCGTGACGTAGTAGCCACGCCTGGCGCGGACGGTGAGGAGCCCCTCCGAGACGAGCCTCGTCAGCGCGTGGTGCACCGGGCTGCGGGACACCCCGAGCTCGTCGGCGAGGGTGTGCAGGCTGAGCTTCGACCCCGGCGCGTGCCGGCGCGTCAGGAGCCTCGTGCGGAGCTCGTCGTACACCCGGTCGTTGAGGCTCGTGCCCGCGAGCGCCGTCGCCATGTGCGGGACCTAACATGTCACGGGGCCTCGTGGCAACCGGCGGATACGCTCCGACCGTGAACGTGCGGGTGAGACTGTTCGCCGGGCTGCGCGAGCGCGCGGGCGTGAGCGCCGTCGAGCTGGAGCTCGCAGAGGGCTCGACGATCGACGCCGTCTGGGATGCGCTCGCGCTCGGCGAGGAGCCGCCGGGGATGCTCTACGCCCTGAATCGGGCCTACGTCGAGCGGGGTGCGACGCTCTCCGACGGGGACGAGGTCGCCGTCATCCCTCCGGTGTCGGGAGGCGACTTTCGCCTCTCCGAGGCGCCGCTCTCGCTCGATGCGGTGGTCGCCGAGGTCCGGGACGCCGACGCCGGAGCGATCGCGACCTTCGTCGGGACGACGCGCCGGCAGTCGCGCGGGCGCGAGGTGCTCCACCTCGAGTACGAAGCGTACGAGGGCATGGCGGAGCAGGTCCTGGCCGACCTCGCGGCGGAGCTGGGCCGGCGCCACGAGCTCTGCAGGGTGGCGATCCACCACCGGGTCGGCCGTGTCGACATCGGCGAGACGAGCGTGGTGATCGCCGTGTCCGCACCGCACCGGGCGGCTGCGCTCGCGGCGTGCCGGGAGGCGATCGACGAGCTCAAGGCCTCGGTGCCGCTCTGGAAGAAGGAGGTCTACGCCGGGGGAGAGGAATGGATCGGCCAGGGGTCGTAGAGCGGGACCACGACTCACGGTACGAGGCGACCGACCCACCCGAGATCGGCAGCTTCCCCGACGGCGAGCCGTCGAGCGACGAGCTGCGCTCGTACGAGCCGATCCATCCGCGCTCCGGGCTCCGGGACCTCGCGCGCAAGCTGGGTGCGCCCGTGATCGGGCTCGGGCTGGTGCTGCTCAAGTTCGGCGGCCTGCTCCTCAAGCTCAAGGTCGTCACGACCGGCGCCTCGATGCTGGTCTCGATCGCGGCCTACGCGTGGCTGTGGGGGCTTCCGTTCGCCATCGGCTTCGTCCTCCTGATCTTCGTCCACGAGCTGGGGCACGTCCTCGAGCTCCGTCGGCAGGGAGTCCGCGCCAGCGCTCCGCTCTTCATCCCCTTCCTGGGAGCCGTGATCGGGATGAAGGAGCTCCCGGACGACGCCTGGAAGGAGGCGCGCGTCGCGCTCGCGGGCCCGATCCTCGGCTCGATCGGCGCCGCCGCCTGCTGGCTCGCGGGGGCGGTGACGGGGTCGGACCTGCTCGTCGCTCTCGCGTTCGTCGGCTTCCTCCTCAACCTCTTCAACCTCATCCCGATCACGCCGCTCGACGGCGGCCGCGCCGCGGCCGCGCTCCATCCCGCGCTCTGGTTCGTGGGGCTCCTCTTCATGGTCGGCCTCGTCGCGATCCGCCCGAACCCGATCCTCCTGCTCGTCGTGGTCCTCGGAGGGCTCGACCTCTGGCGGCGCTGGCGCGAGCGCGGAGAGGCGGGCGACTACTACCGGCTCACCGTGGCGCAGCGGGCCGTGGTGGCCGTCGTCTACCTGGGGCTGGTCCTCGCCCTCGGGATCGCGATGACCGAGACGCACGTCGAGCGGGACCTGTGAGCGCTCAGGGCGGGGGGCTCGACGCCCGCGCGTTGCAGCGCGGCCGCGAGACGCTCGCGAGCGACGTGTCGCTCATCGCCGCCGAGTTCCTCGCGGGCTTCCAGACCGTGGAGCGGCTCGATCGGCCCGCCGTGACCATCTTCGGCTCCGCCCGCACGCCGGAAGGCACGCCCACGTACGTGGCTGCGCGAGAGGTCGGGCGCCGCTTCGCGGAGGCGGGGTTCGCCGTCGTCACGGGCGGCGGCCCGGGCCTCATGGAGGCGGCGAACCGGGGAGCGCAGGACGCCGGCGGACTGTCGGTCGGCTTCAACATCGAGCTCCCGCACGAGCAGGGCGCGAACGCCTTCCTCGACGTCTCGCTCACGTTCCACCACTTCTACGCGCGGAAGACGATGTTCGTGAAGGCGGCCGAGGGGTTCGTGATCTTCCCCGGCGGGTTCGGGACCCTCGACGAGCTGTTCGAGACGGTGACGCTCATCCAGACGGACAAGATCGCGGGCTTCCCGCTCGTGCTCTTCGACGGCGACTACTGGGAGGAGATGCTCGCCTGGCTCCGGGCGGAGCTGCTCCCGCGCGGGACGATCTCCGAGCAGGACTTCGAGCTCGTCACGGTCACCGACGATCCGGACGAGGCGGTGCGGATCGTCGTCGAGGCGTACGAGGCGCGGAACGGAGGCGGCGACTGATGCTGGACCAGGCGGCTCGCGCGATCCGTGCGGCGACACCCCTCGAGCCCCGCGTGGGGGTGGTGCTCGGGAGCGGGCTCGGCGGGCTCGCGGACGCGCTCGCGGACGCCACGGAGATCCCCTACGGGGAGATCCCCGGCTGGCCGGTCTCGACCGCGGCCGGTCACACGGGGGTGCTCGTCGTGGGGGCGCTCGACGGTGTGCCCGTCGCCGCGATGCGCGGCCGCGTGCACCTGTACGAGGGGCTCGGCGCCGACCGGGTGGTGTTCGGGGTCCGGGTGCTCGCGCGCCTCGGCGTTCGGACGCTCGTCGTCACGAACGCGGCTGGCGGGATCAACGAGGCGTACCGGCCCGGGCAGCTCGTGCTCGTCTCGGACCATGTGAACCTTCAGGGCGCATCGCCGCTCGTCGGCCCGAACGACGAGTCCCTCGGGCCCCGGTTCCCGGACCTGAGCGGCGCGTACGACCCGGAGCTCCGGGCGCGTGCGCGCGAGGCAGCTGCGCGACTGGGGATCGAGGTCGGAGAGGGCGTGTACACGGCCTGGCTCGGGCCGCAGTTCGAGACTCCGGCCGAGATCCGGTTCATGCGCGCGATCGGGGGCGATCTCGTGGGCATGTCCACCGTCCAGGAGGTCATCGCGGCCCGGCATCTGGGGATCCGGTGCCTCGGCATCTCGGTGGTGACGAACATGGCCGCAGGGGTGCTGCCGGAGAAGATCGACCACGAGGCCGTGCTCGAGGTCGGCGCGCGGGCGGCAGGAGACCTGACCGCGCTCCTCCGCGAGCTCGTTCCTACACTCTCCGAATGACGATTCCGCATGTTCCCGGGGCGTCGCTTGCAAGGGAGGCGAGCGCGTGGGGCGCATGGGCGTGCTCGAGGTACGGACGAGCCCCGGGTGCGAGGAACCGCGCCGCGAGGGGTGCAGGCCGCCGGCGGCCAGGGATATGAGGCTTCGCGATCTCCCCTCCGTGGACGAGCTGCTGCGCGACGAGCGGCTGGCGGGGGCGCCGCACGACCTCGCGGTGGCGGCGGCGAGGACGACCCTGCAACGCGCGCGCGAGGACATCGCGGCCGGCCGCGAGCCGGGCCCGCTGGTCGACGCCGCGCTCGCCGAGCTCGCGGCAGCGCGCGCCCCCTCGCTCCGGCGCGTGCTCAACGCCACGGGCGTCCTCGTGCACACGAACCTCGGCCGGGCGCCGCTGGCGAGGGCCGCGCTCGACCGTGTCGTCGAGGTGGGCGGGA
>CAZMUG010000207.1:1527-4335 GCA_964569165.1 uncultured Gaiellales bacterium | reverse complement strand
CTCCGTGTCCTCCTCGATGAAGTCCACGATCCCGTGCACGAGCGCGTGCGCGAGCCTCTCCGCGACCGGGGCCTCGCGCCACGAGAGATCGAGCTCGCGCCTCGTGGCGCCTCCGGTGACGGTCGAGGCGTGCTCGACGAGGCGCTCGGTCGCGTCGGGACGCCGGTCGAAGAGGACGTCCTCGACGCGCTCGAGCAGCTCCGGCTCGATGTCGGCGTAGACCGCCAGCTGCCCGGCGTTCACGATGCCGAGATCGAGCCCGGCACGGATCGCGTGGTACAGGAACGAGGCGTGCATGGCCTCGCGCACCGCGTCGTTCCCCCTGAACGCGAAGGACAGGTTCGAGATCCCACCGGAGACGAGCGCGCCGGGGCCGCGCTCCTTGAGCAGCGGAATCGCGTCGATGAAGGCCTTCGCGAAGCCTGCGTGCTCCTCGATCCCGGTCGCGACGGCGAGGACGTTCGGGTCCATGATCACGTCCTCGGGCGCGAAGCCCGCGGCTCCCGTGAGCAGGTCGTACGCCCGGCCCAGGATCTCGACCTTCCGCTCCACCGTCTCCGCCTGGCCGCGCTCGTCGAAGGCCATGACGACGACGGCGGCGCCGTACCGGCGCACGATCCGCGCCTGCTCGAGGAACGGCTCCTCCCCCTCCTTGAGCGAGATCGAGTTCACGACGCCCTTGCCCTGGAGGCACTTCAGCCCCGCCTCGAGCGCCGAGAAGCGCGAGCTGTCCACCATGATCGGCAGCCGGGCAGCCTCCGGCTCCGTCGCGAGCAGGTTGAGGAACGTCGTCATCGCCTGCTCCGCGTCGAGCAGGTCGGCATCCATGTTCACGTCGAGGAGGTTCGCCCCGCCCCGCACCTGCTCGAGGGCGACGTCCACCGCTCCCTGGAAGTCGTTCGCCTCGATCAGGCGGCGGAAGCGCGCCGAGCCGGTCACGTTCGTCCGCTCGCCCACGACGACGAAGCCCGTGTCCGGGCCGATCACGAAGGGCTCGAGCCCGGAGAAGCGCGGCCTCGTCGAGCGCGCGGGGACCCGGCGGGGAGGCAGCCCCTCGACGGCGCGGGCGATGGCGTGCGTGTGCTCCGGCGTCGTGCCACAGCAGCCGCCGACGAGGTTCACGAGCCCTTCCTCGGCGAACGTCCGCAGGTAGCGGCTCGTGTCCTCCGCCTGCTCGTCGTGGAGGCCGAGAGCGTTCGGGAGGCCCGCGTTCGGATGGCAGGAGACGTACGTCGAGGCGACCGAGGCGAGGCTCTCCAGGAACGGCCGCATCTCGGTCGCCCCCAGCGAGCAGTTGACGCCCACGATGAACGGCTCCGCGTGCTCGACCGAGATCCAGAATGCGTCCGAGGTCTGGCCGGAGAGGTTCCGCCCGCTCCGGTCCACGGCCGTGAACGAGAGCCAGAGCGGGAGCTCGGGCGCGACGTTCGCCGCCGCGACGATCGCCGCCTTCGCGTTCAGCGTGTCGAAGATGGTCTCGATCAGCAGGAGATCGACGCCGCCGTCCCGGAGCGCCGCCATCTGCTCCTCGTAGGTCTCGCGCACCTGGTCGAACGTGACGGCGCGGAACGCGGGGTCCTCGACCTTCGGCGAGAGCGAGAGGGTGACGTTGAGCGGGCCGACCGACCCCGCGACGAAGCGCGGCTTGTCGGGGGTGCGCTCCGTCCACTCGTCTGCCGCCTGACGGGCCAGGCGGGCGCCGGCGAGGCTCAGCTCCGCGGCGAGGCCCTCCAGCGCGTAGTCCGCCTGGCCGATCGACGTCGCCGTGAACGTGTTCGTCGTCGCGAGGTCCGCGCCCGCCTCGAAGTAGGCGTGGTGGATCTCGGACACGACGTGCGGCGCCGTGACGTTGAGGAGGTCCGGATCGCCCTTGACGTCGTGCGTGTGGTCGCGGAGGCGCTCGCCCCGGTACTCCTCTTCCGAGAGCGCTCGGCGGTGGATGAGCACGCCCCAGGACCCGTCGAGCACGAGGATGCGCTCGGCGAGAAGCTCCTCCAGATGTCTGCGGGCGTCCTTCACGAGTGCGGCTCCCGCCTGAAGAGCCGGGAGCCGGGCGGCCCTCGAGGCTCTTTAGGCGTTTGGTGACCCGGTCGCCAAGCTGCCGTTCAAAGCTCTCCGGGGCTCTCAGGCTAGCGAATCTGCGGGCGGGTGGGCGTTCCCTGCACCGGTCAGCCGGCGAACGCCGCGAGCACCTCGCGCCCGTTCCCCACGAAGGGCTCCCCGTGCGCGAGCAGGAGGTGGTCGAAGTCGAGGTCGGACGCGAGCCGGCGGTAGGCGTCCCGGAGCCCCTCCTTCGTCCGCTCGGGCTCGTCCATGAACTTGTCGGGCACGAACGCGAGCCCCCCGTCCGGCTCCCAGCGCACCGCTCCGTCGGCGACGGCGAGAGCGCTCCGGGCCGGGATGTGGAGGGCGACCTCGTCGGGGCAGATGGCACCGACCTCGTGGACGACGATGCCGCTCACCGGCTCCTCGCCGGCCTCGAACGGCTCGACCGCCTCCCCGTGCGTGAACTCGTGCAGGCCGTGGCTCGAGCAGCGGACGGTCGCGCCGAACCGCTCGACGAAGTCGCCGCTCGCGCGGTAGTGGTGCCGGTTCGTGAGCAGGACGGCGGTGGGCGGCCCGTGCTCCGCGAAGAAGTCGAGCCCGTCCGGTGGCGCGATCGGGTCGATGACGGCGCGCTCCTCCGGCAGGTAGTAGGAGTGGACGACGATCTGCAGGCGCGGGTGCACCGCCGACCAGTGCCAGATGCCGGGAGCGATCTCCTGCACGGGAAGACACTAGCCGGTGAGGCCCTGAAGGGCCTCACCG
>CAZMUG010000207.1:0-1517 GCA_964569165.1 uncultured Gaiellales bacterium | reverse complement strand
GGCCCCCCCCCCCCCCTGGCCCTGTGGCCGGCCGCCATCCCCGCCCCGGTAAGACCGGCGCGGGTGCGGCCCTGAAGGGCCTCACCGGCCGTGAAGAGCCTCACCGGCCCCGGGAGGCCTCCCGCCTACCCGCTCTGCCCGGTAGGGCCCTTCAGGGCCCTACCGGGCATGTCAGCCCTTGTGCATGCAAGGTGAGGCCCTGAAGGGCCTCACCGGCCGTGAAGAGCCTCACCGGCCCTGAAAGGCCTACCGCCTACCCGCTCTGCCCGGTAGGGCCCTTCAGGGCCCTACCTGCTCTTCAGCCCGCCTACCCGGTCGTGCGGCCGCTCACCGCGAGCTGGTTCTCGGCGTGCTTGACGCGCTGCTCGAGCTGCCAGCGGTCGGCCTGGGACTCGCCCGCCTCGACCTTCTCGAGCTCCGCCCGCGCAGCCTCGAGCTGCGCCCGCGCCCGCGTGTCGTCGATCTCCTTGACGTTCACGGCGTCGTCCACGAGCGCGAGCGCACGGTCGAGCTCGACCTTGAAGAACCCCGGGCCCGTCGCGAACTCGACGACCTCGTTCTGGTCGAGGTAGACGCGGGTCGATCCCGCCTTGAGCGTCGCCACGAGCGGCGCGTGCCGTGCGAGGACGCCGATCTCGCCCGCTGCCCCGGGCACGACGACCATCTCGGCCTCGCCGTCGAACACCGCCCCGTCGGGCGTGACGAGCGCGACGTCGAACTTCGGATGCGTCTCCGCCACAGCCGCCGCCTACGCCGCGACGGCTTCCGCGGCGCGCGCCTTCTCGACCGCCTCCTCGATGGTGCCGACCATGTAGAAGGCCGACTCGGGAAGCTCGTCGTGCTGCCCCTCGAGGATCTCGCGGAAGCTGCGGATCGTGTCCTCGAGCTTGACGTACTTGCCGGGCGTGCCCGTGAACTGCTCGGCCACGAAGTTCGGCTGCGAGAGGAAGCGCTCGATCCGGCGCGCACGCGCGACGACGACCTTGTCCTCGTCGGTCAGCTCGTCCATGCCGAGGATGGCGATGATGTCCTGGAGGTCGGCGTAGCGCTGGAGGAGCTGCTGCACCGTGGTCGCGACGTCGTAGTGCTCGTCGGAGACGATTCCCGGCTGCAGCGCGCGCGAGGTGGACTTGAGCGGATCGACCGCGGGGTAGATCCCCTTCTCGACGATCGAGCGCTCGAGCACCGTCGTCGAGTCGAGGTGCGCGAACGTGTTCGCCGGCGCCGGGTCGGTGAGGTCGTCGGCGGGCACGTAGATCGCCTGCACGGACGTCACGGAGCCTGTCTGCGTGGACGTGATCCGCTCCTGGAGCTGCCCCATCTCGGTCGCGAGCGTCGGCTGGTAGCCGACGGCGCTCGGCATGCGGCCGAGCAGCGCCGACACCTCGGAGCCCGCCTGCACGAAGCGGAAGATGTTGTCGATGAAGACAAGAACGTCGCGGCCTTCGTCGCGGAAGTACTCGGCCAGGGTCAGCGCGGTGAGGCCGACGCGCAGGCGGGCGCCTGGCGGCTCGTTC
>CAZMUG010000206.1:2837-4336 GCA_964569165.1 uncultured Gaiellales bacterium | reverse complement strand
CTGCGCTTTCTTCTTCGGATTGAAATGCCCCGCTCGCCCATATCAAGGCTTCCTCGGCTTTCGCCAGCATCTCATCCTTGCGCTTGTTCTCGGCGCGGGCGGCGATGAGGGCGTTCGTCAGAATGTTCACCGCGCTAGCGTCAAGCCCACACATCACTAGGCAGTTAGACGCATGGTAGTTTGCTTCGCGCTCTTTATCCGTCAGCAGGGATTGGTCTTGTTGATCGCTCATCTCTTTACGCTCCCATCACATGAACATCAAAGCTGAGTGCATCCAGCGCGCTCAGCCGTTTCGAGCTGTCGTTGTATTCACCACGGGTCATGAGGATGTGGAACTCGCCACGCTTATCGGCGTGTTGAGTGCGCAGGGCGCGTTGGCCAATCTCGGCCCGGCCGCCCAGCCAGTCCACCTCGATGACACGGGTAGCGTTGATGCTCACGCCGGCATCGCCAACTTTGCTGATGACGAAGGTGTCGCTATCCTGAATGATCTTGTACTGTTTGGCGGTTGCGCCGTGCACAAACGGCACGCCTAAGCGCTTGGCGATGGCGTGGCCGACTTCCAGTCGGTAAACAAAGATCATGGTCTTGCCGGGCGTTGGGTCGCTGACCAGTTGCTCCACCATGTCCAGCTTCTCTTTCTGCCCATCTACAATCCAGACCTTTGTATCGGCCGGCTCACCGGATGGCCAGTCCACGCCTACGGGCAGGCCGCACAGGGCAGGGATGATGTCCTCGTTGCCATCCTCGCGCCAGGGCGTTGCGCTGAGGCCGATGCGGGTAGCGGTGCGCATCTGGCTGGCCTTGATACCCATGTTGGCGGGCATGTGCTGGATCTCGTCGTAGATGACCAGCCCATATTGCTTGTTGGGAATGCGCTTGTGCATGGCCTGGTAGGTGAGGAAGTCCCACTCATGCGCCATCTTCGGCGCCAGCAGTTTGATGCGGGCTTCCCATTGCTGGGCGATGGCGCGCCGCGGCACCACCACGGCTTTGTAGCCCTTCACCGATGCGCCGGCGTAGATGCCAAAGAAAGTCTTGCCGCCACCACCCGTGGCGAAGGCGCTTACCGCGCTGTACTGCAGCCAGATGGCGAAGTCGCGTGCCTGCTCTTCACGCAGTTGGATGGTGGTGTAGTCAGCTGGGTTGCGGCGCAGCTCATCGGGGATGGGCTGGGGGCGATACGGCAGCACGCCTTTGCGCAATAGGTCACGGATGACCTGCAGGCGCTGGGTCTCGGGCATCTTGAGGCGTTTGCCTTCGCGCTTGCTGAAGCGCTTGCCGCCGCCCAGGCTGGCCCATACATCATTGGGCTTGCCCTTGTCCACCACAAGCCAATCACCTTCGATATGGGCTGAGAATTCGGGCGGCTCGATGTTGATTTCGGCCCGCAGCCAATCCGGCAACGGGGTGATGAGGTCGATCATGCGGTTGATGGCGTACACGGTGTACTCGCCCTCAACACGCACCGGCCAGCCGGCTTTGAAGTCTACGAAGCG
>CAZMUG010000206.1:0-2737 GCA_964569165.1 uncultured Gaiellales bacterium | reverse complement strand
AGCTTTGAGCGGGCATCGCGATAGTTGCTTTGCAGGCGGCTGCCCTTGATCTCTACAAAGACCTGCTCGCCCGTGGAGAGGATGTGCAGGAAGTCGGGCGTGTAACGGCCGCCTGGCACGTTGAAGCTCATCGGCTCATAGAGCGTGAGCTCAACGGGTGTGTGGAACATCTCAGCGATCAGAATGTGGCCTTCGGAAGCCCAGCGGCGTTCGGCGCGGGAGCGAAATTCTCGGCCGGCGAAGTCCAGCAGGGCGCGGGCGGTAATGTGTTTGTTCATGAGGGCACCTCATCCCAAGTGCGTTGGCGCAGCTGGCGGCCGGCCGCACGCTTGCCGGCGCGTAGCAACTCGTAGCCCGGGGCGAATACGTCGGCTTCATCGGCGATCACTACCGAGGCGGTGACCTGGGCGCCTTCCGGCAGCTCGCGCCGCGGCACCCATTCGCCCCATTGCTTGAAGAAGAACGGGATGCCGGCCGCCTGGCATTGGTCAAGCAGGCTGTAGGCGTGATCTGGATGCATAGGGCGGGCGTTCGGGCCGCTCTCGCCGCCAGCGATGACCCAGTCAATTTGGTGAATCTGGCTGGTATCTGGCAGGCTCACCGCGCCAAGGAGTGGCTCGCAGCTGAGGAAGCGCACATTGGCAGGGGCGCGGAGTAAAGCCGGGATGCGCTCGTCTGCTGTTTGTTGGTCTTCTACGCTCGTCCCCATCCACACGTTGCCAGGGAAGTCGGTGTACCAGTCGTCTGGCACCGAGATGTTTTCCGGACGCTTTGTGAGCAGCAGCCAATCCAGGTGCAGGGTCTGCTCGATGAGCTCGAACAGGCGCGCCCGTGGCGCTACCAAATCAGGGCGGTCTTCGAAGACGTCACACCAGCTGCCGCAGAACACGCGCCGGCGCACGCCATCCGCGGCCGCTTTGCGATCCCACTTCAGCGGCTGTTGCCAGTAGGTGTCGCTGGTCACCTGGCGCTGTGCGCCCGGCCCCCAGCGGTGCTTGCCGTAGCGCATGTTCTCGCGCTCAGCGTAGCAGTGCTTGCAGCCGGCCGAGACCTTGGTGCAGCCCATCCAGGGGTTGAAGGTGTGATGGCACCATTCGATGCCGGTTTGCTCAGCCATTGGCCAAACCCCTTTCAGCTGCACGAACCCGGTCGCGTTCCTGCTGCTCCTCTTTTGAGTAGTAGTGGTCTGGATTCTCGCAATGCCTATGTTGGATCCGGCCGTCATCACGGAAAAACCATTTGTGGTGAGAGCGGACTTGCTTTTCGCAAAGGGCACATACTCGCTTTGCGCGCAGAGAGATTTCGTGTCCGCAGTTGGGGCAACGGTGAGTGCTCATGGCAACACCCGCTTGAATTCGACTACCCACACCCAAGGATTGGCAGTCCAAGGGTGCTTCTTGTTGATGGAATCCCATAGCTCCAGAAATGAAGAGCGCCTAGTTGACATGTACGCCAACTGCATTCCCTCAGCTTCGGCATCCGCTTCGGAAATATCCTTCAGGCGTTCCACGCGCAGTGCGGTGATTTCCAGCGTGATACGGCTGGCCCAGCGCGGCATGTGGATAGACGGCTTCGGGCGCGTCCAGTTACCCCAGCCTGGCATTTTCCCGTCTGCCCAATAAAAAACTTCGGGTTGCGTATCGCCTTCTGCCAAAGAGCGCTTGATCACGGGGTAGCGGTTGGTGAATTCCAAATATGAAAATTTCTCACGCACCCAGAGGCGGTCGCCGGGTTGCCCGTAAGGACATTTGGAAACAATCTCGTCATACGGTGGCAGTTTTTCTGCAAGTTGACGAGCAGTAAATAACTGCGGTTGCTTCTTCATCACTCGGCGCGTCTGCGTCTTGCGTCCTTCGAGGATGGCGCGCACCATCTCGGCCGAGAAGAGAATTGGGCGTTCTTTGATTTGCTCAGCCATGCAAAAACTCCATAGCAATTTGCCCCTCGGGAACAGGAGAGGAAATAGCCAATACGCGGCGCACGGCAGCTAGAAGTTCATAACCTGATAGCTTGAACCTTCTCTTGTTTTTGAAGGCTTCTTCGAACTCCTCTTCGCTATCAGTTCTAGTTAGCTCAGAGAGTTGAAAATAAGGCGATACTCCTCCTTGGTGCCAGGTATCCCAATTCACACCATCGGCATCCTCATAGCAGCAGAAACCACCGCCCAGGCCAAATTCCTCAGAAATTGCTTCTTTCAGTTCTTGGTCAGAAAGGCCAGTACTTCTGCGTTGCTGCCATCTGTCTTTTGACCCTTCAACACCATGAAGGTCTCTGAGCAAGGCTTTTTCAAATAGCTCTGTGAGAGTGAGAGGAAGCTGTTTCATGCCGACACCGGATCCGGTTCGCCGTCAGAGTTGCCGAGGTCTACAGATGTAGGCGGCTCGTCAGGTGGTACTTCAGGTGAATAGCACAGCTCGCTTTGCTGGGTCAGCGGTCTCGGTGAAACGGGAGCGCCAATTGCATTTCCAATTGCTACGAGTACACGAGTGTGATATTCGCATGCCAGGTGGATATCTCCTGCCCAGGGAACTGCAAATGCGGCTGGGCGAGGGCACCCTGTTCTTTCTCCGTTCATACCGCCTCCGTCGCAGTTTCCAGCGCACCAGTTGGCACAGCTTCCACTTTGCCTTTGCGGGCAACGCCGGGCATTTGGACCTGACGGGCTTCCTCGAAGGTTGAGCTGCCGATATGAGCAGCCGGGTACCACAGGCCATACTCCTGCAGGTTGCTGGAGAAG
>CAZMUG010000205.1:0-4362 GCA_964569165.1 uncultured Gaiellales bacterium | reverse complement strand
CTGGCAGGGTGCTTCAGCGCCCTGCCTGACGTCTACCCCACCCCTCCTGGCAGGGTGCTTCAGCGCCCTGCCGCCTCAGGAGGGGCCGGCCTTGTGCAGCTGCGCGTAGAGCGTCCGGGCCGTCTTCTGCGGCAGGCCCGGAACGCCCTCGAGCTCCTCCTGGGTCGCCTCGAGGAAGCGCTCGGCCGAGCCGAAGTGCCGGAGGATCGCGCGCCTGCGGACGGGGCCGACGCCCGGGAGCGTGTCGAAGATCGTCTCCATCGACTTCGTCCCTCGCCGCCGGCGGTGGTAGCGGAGGGCGACCCTGTGCGCCTCGTCCCGGATCCGCTGGAGCAGCTGCAGCGCCGGGCTCGAGCGCTCGAGGACGACGGGCGCGGACGATCCGGGCACGAAGACCTCCTCCTCCCGCTTGGCCAGAGATATGACCGCGATGCGCGGGAGGTCGAGCTCCTCGATCGCGCGGAGCGCCGCCCCGAGCTGCCCCCTGCCTCCGTCGACGACGACGAGGTTCGGGACGCGGGAGAAGCTCTCGTCCAGGTCGCCCTCACGGATCCGCGCGAAGCGGCGCCCGACGGCCTCCCGCATCGCGCCGACGTCGTCCTGCCCGCCCAGGGAGCGGATCGCGAACGTCCGGTAGTGCGCGTTCTTCGGCCTGCCGTCCGCGAACACCACCATCGAGGCGACGACCGACTCGCCCTGGATGTTCGAGACGTCGAAGCACTCGATCCGGAGGGGCAGGCTCTCGAGGTTCAGTACCTCGCGCAGCTCCTCGAGCGCGGCGACGCGCCGCGCCCGGGACGCCTCCCGGATGGCCGTGTCCGACTCGAGCGCGAGCCGCGCGTTCTCGACGGCGAGCTCGACGAGCCGCCGCTTCTCGCCGCGCGCCGGAGCGCGCACGTCCACGCGGGACCCGCGGCGCTCGCCCAGGAAGTCGCTCAGCGCCGACGTGTCGGAGATCCCGGGTGGCACCAGCACCTCGGGCGGCACGCTCGGCGACGAGCCGTAGTACTCGAGCGCGAACGCCTCCAGCACCGACTGGGCGTCGTCGCCACCGGCGTTCTCGAGGTGGAACCCGTGGCGGTCGATCATCTTGCCGTCCCGGAGGGGGAAGACCTGCACGGCCGCTCGGTCCCCCTCCACCGCCAGCCCGATGACGTCCGCCGACCCGACGTCGCGCCGGTCCGCCGCCTGCCTCTCGGCCAGGTGCCGGATGGCGAAGAGGCGGTTCCGGTAGCGCGCAGCCTCCTCGAAGCGCTCGTCCGCCGCGGCCTCGCGCATCCGCTCTTCGAGCTGGCGCTGGATCGTATGGGTGTCGCCCGAGAGGAACCCGACCACGCCGTTCACGATCGCCGCGTAGTCCTCGCGCGAGATTGCCCCCACGCAGGGCGCGAAGCAGCGGTCGATGTGGTAGTCGAGGCACGGGATTCCCGAGTGGCGGCCGGGTCGCGGCCCCTCGCAGGGACGGAAGCGGAAGACGCGGTTCAGGACGTCGAGCGTCTCGCGCACCTTCTTCGCGTTGGCGTACGGGCCGAAGTAGAGCGTCCCGCGGCGGTGGCGCTCGCGCGTGAACATGACGCGCGGGTACTCGTCCTCGAGCGTGACCGCGATGTACGGGAACGACTTGTCGTCGCGCAGCCTGATGTTGAACGGCGGACGGTGGCGCTTCACGAGGTTCTGCTCGAGGTGAAGCGCTTCCGGCTCGTTGCGCGTGACGATCACCTCGACGTCGGCGATCCTCGCCGCCAGCTGCGCGGTCCCGACCCGGCCGTCTCCGCGCTGGAAGTAGCTGCGCACGCGCGCGCGTAGCGACTTCGCCTTGCCGACGTACAGGACGTTCCCGTCCGCGTCCCGGAAGAGGTAGACGCCCGGCGCGCGAGGGAGCGTGCCAACCTTCGCTTCAAGGTTTCCACCCATTCCGGAGCTAGCGTATCCCCATGCGCCTCCGGCTCCTGGCGGCAATTGCGGCCCTGACCGGTCTCGTCCTGCCCGGCGTCGCAAACGCCGGACCGGGCCTCGTGGGGGGCGTCGTCGAGGACGACGTGCGGGCGCTCTCACTCGTCGATGCGCAAGCGAAGATGGCCGGCCTCCGACTCGCCGGATACCGGGCGGTGCGCATCTCGAGCATCTGGCGGCCGGGCCTGACGAGGCCCACCGACGACGAGCTGCGCATCCTCCAGAACGTCGGTGCGGCGGGCACGCAGTCCGGGGTTCGCGTGTACGTCACGGTCATGAGCCAGACGTCGAAGACGACCCCCCTCACCGACGAGGCGCGCGCCGAGTTCGCCTCGTACGCGGCGACGATCGCAAGGGACACGTCGATCCGCAACGTGATCGTCGGCAACGAGCCGAACCTGAACCGGTTCTGGATGCCGCAGTTCGCGCTCGACGGCTCGAGCGCGTCACCGGCCGCGTATCTCGCGCTCCTCGCCGAGACGTACGACGCGCTGAAGTCCGTCTCCCCGGCCGTTCGCGTGTACGGCGGCGCCGTCTCCCCGCGCGGCGGCGACAAGCCGGGCGGCATTCGCCCCACCCACTCGCCGACGACGTTCATCCGCGGGCTCGGCGTCGCCTACAGGGCGAGCGGTCGCGAGCGCCCGGTCATGGACGCGTTCACGATCCACCCCTATCCGGACAACTCGAGCCAGCCCCCGACGTTCGCACACCCGAAGTCCACGACCATCGGCGTCGCCGACTACGAGAAGCTCGTCGCGCTCCTCGGCGAGGCCTTCGACGGGACCGCGCAGCCGGGCTCCGAGCTCCCCGTCCTGTACGCGGAGTTCGGGGTCGAGTCCGAGATCCCGCCGAGCAAGGCGGCGCTGTACACGGGCGTCGAGCCGAGCACGACCAAGCCCGTGCCGGAGGCGACCCAGGCCGCGTACTACGAGCAGGCGCTCGCGCTCGCCTTCTGCCAGCCCACGGTCGAGGGGATGCTCCTCTTCCTCTCACGTGACGAGCGCGCCCGCCCTGCGTGGCAGTCGGGCCTCGACTACGTGGACGGCACGGCGAAGTCGAGCCGCCCGCGGGTCGCCGAGGCCCTCGATCGCGCGACCGGCGGGTCGATCACGCGCTGCCCCGGCGTCCAGCTCACGGTTCACACGACGTACCTCCGATTCGGCAAGCGCTCGGGCGCGCGGCGGGGAGTCTTCCGCGCGGCCTTCCGCTGCGACCTCGACTGCCGCTACCGCGTCCGCCTCGAGAACGCGGTCACGCACGTCACGAAGCTCGGACGGCGGGGCGTCGCCGAGGTCGGGGAGCTCGTCGAGGTGGACCTCGGGTACCGCTCGCTCGCGCGCGGCAGGTACCGGTACACGCTCAGCCTCGTGCACCCGGTGAACCCGGCGCCGCCGACGGTTCGCGCCGGGCCGGCGTTCGCGCTCCCGTAGCGGCGAGGCGCCGGTGAGGCGTTGAGCGTCTCACCTGCCCTTCAGCCCTCAGCCGCCTGGTGAGGCGCTTCAGCGTCTCACCTGCTGTTTGCTGCTGGTGAGGCGCTTCAGCGTCTCACCGGCTCTTCATCCCTAGTACCGGTGCTCGAGCCGCCAGACGCGGACGACGACGTACGCGCACGCGATGAGCACCACGACGAACGCGAAGGCGCCGATCCCGGACGGGAAGCCGAGCCCGATCGCCAGGCCGACGTCCACGACCGCGAGCCCGATCGCACCGTAGAACAGGCGCCGGTTCCACTCCGACCACGCCTCCAGGTCGCCCCGCCGCTCGCGCCAGACGAGAAAGAGGAAGAACGCGACCGCGAGGAAGAACGCGATCGAGAGGATCCCGCCGATCGCGGCGAGCACGGGCTCGAGCGAGAGCACGACCACGACGACCGCGATCAGCGCCACGATCCCGAGCCCCCGCACGAGCGGCGGAATGCGATTCCAGAGCCTGCTCACGAGCCCGTCATGAACGCGCGCACCCCGAGCGCTCCCGCGACGAGAGTCGTCCCCGCGAACCAGAGGAGGCGCTTCGGCCCCAGACCGGGGGCGTAGAACCAGGGCAGGAGCACGACTCCCAGCGCGAAGGCACCGTAGGAGTAGTGGAGCTTGTCCGGCGCGCGCTTCCCGTCCGACAGGAGCAGGAGGCCGACCGCGGCCTGGGCGATGAGGAGAGTCTGCGCGAGGACGAGCGCGTGCGAGACGAGGCTCCCGGCGCCACCGGCCCGCCGGTACGCGATGAAGCCGACGGCCGCCGAGGCGAGGCACACCGCAATCACCGCGAGCCCGAGCATCTCGTGCAGGGACACCATCGCGCGCACCCTAGCGCGGCGTCCCTCGCGTGCAGCGCCGGCGGCGGCCGCCGGGAGCCCGACGTCACGGGGTCAGGTCTTGCATTCCGACACCGCTGCCTCGTACCGGCGAGACGTCA
>CAZMUG010000204.1:0-4370 GCA_964569165.1 uncultured Gaiellales bacterium | reverse complement strand
AGGCAGAGGTCTGCAAAACCTCCATTCCCCGGTTCAAATCCGGGCGGCGCCTCCACATCACTGAACCCGGAGCGAGCGCAGCACGCGCACGCGAGTCGAAGGGCACGTCCGGGCGGCGCCTCCGCCACAGTGTGATATCATTGATATCATCAGCGGAGGGCCCGTGAGTCAGCTCATCGTCAGGAACCTCGACGAGCGCATCGTGCGCGCACTCCGGCAGCGGGCGGCGCGGGCCGGTCGGTCCGCCGAGGCCGAGCACCGCCGCATCCTCGAAGAAGCACTGGACGGCCGGCGCCAGCGTGGCTCGCTGAAAGCCCTCCTGCAAGCCATGCCTGACGTGGGGGAAGATGCGGACTTCGAGCGGCCTCGGGACACGGGGCGTCCGGTGGATCTGTGAGCTTCCTCCTCGACACCAACGTCCTGTCTGAACTCCGGAAGAAGGGGCGCTGTCATCCCGGGGTGGCGCTCTGGTTCGGCTCCATCGGGGAAGATGAGGTCTACCTGAGCGTCGTCGTGGTCGGGGAGATCCGGCGGGGCATCGAGGCGATTCGCCGACGGGATCGATCCGCCGCGCTGGCTCTGGACCGTTGGGTGAAGAAGTTGGTCACGCTCCACGCGCTGCGGATCCTCCCCGTCGACATGGCCGTTGCGGAACAGTGGGGGCGCCTGAACGTGCCAGACCCCCTTCCGGTCGTGGACGGCCTCTTGGCCGCCACGGCTCGCGTGCACGGGCTGACGCTTGTCACGCGGAATACCAGAGACATCGAACGAACCGGCGTGCCGGTCTTGAATCCATTTCTGTAGCCCTTCATTGAACTGGCGGTACTTGCGGAACGTCCGGCTCATCGCTGTTCTCGACAGCGGGGACCGGACGGGAGACAATGGGGAAGGGATCCGTAAGCAAACGTATGTGTCGGCGTGTGCGGGAGAACCCTGCCCCGCAGGAGCGAAACGATGAAAATGCCGTTCAAGACGATGGTGGCGGGACTCGCCATGGCCCTGACGTTGTCGGCAGGCACCCGGAGTGCCGCGCAATCCCAAGGCAAGGACGCGACGGTCCAGCTCGTCAAGCTGTCCTTCGACGACAAGGGCTACGTCATGACGCCGTCGACGGTCACGAAGGGCATCCCGGTCAGGATGGACGTGGATCTCGGGACGGTCAAAGGGTGCATGCGCACGGTCGTCATCGGGGCCTTCGACGTCAAACAGACGGTCAAGGACGGCTCCACGGTGATCGAGTTCACGCCGACCAAGACCGGAGAGATCGAGATCGTCTGCGGGATGAAGATGGGCAAGGGCGCGTTTACGGTGGTCGATCCGTCTACGCCGAAGTAGGCCGCACGCCGTCGCCTCGCCGGATCGCGCCGGCCACGCCGGGGCTCTGGTCGTCCGCGACGCGAGGACGCGTGGGTGGCACGTTCCGCGGCCGCGGGCGGTATACTCGCGGAATCACTCCATTCCGAGGTTCCGCGATGCGTCGAACGCCAACCGTCCTCGCTGCCGCCCTGCTGCTCGTGTCCGTTGCGCTGGCTGCCCCGGCCTCTGCCCAGCGTGATTCCCTCGTCGTGACGACGGCGTGGCTCGCGGAGCACCTGCAGGACGCCAACCTGGTCCTGCTGCACGTCGGAGACAAGGCCGGCTACGACACCGGCCATATCCCCGGGGCCCGCTTCGTCACGCTGAACGACATCTCCGTCGATACCGAGGCCCTCCTCCTCGAGATGCCACCGGCAGAGGACTTGCGTCGCCGGCTCGAAGGCCTCGGCATCAGCGACGACTCCCGCGTCGTGGTCTACTACGGCAGGGACTGGGTGTCTCCGGCAACGCGCGTGCTGTTCACGCTGGACCACGCCGGGCTCGGGGGGCGCTCGTCGCTGCTCGATGGGGGCATGGGCGCCTGGATGCGGGACGGGCGTGAGGTGACGACGACGGTACCGCCGCCGCGGACGGGCAGATTGTCTCCCCTGAAGACGCGGCCGAGTGTGGTCGATGCCGCCTTCGTGAATGCGCATCTCGCGTCTCCGGGCTTCGCCATCATTGACGGGCGGGCGGCAGCCCTCTACGAGGGGAGCCAGCGGGGCGGCACCAGGGGGCGGCCGCACCGGACCGGGCATATTCGTGGCGCGCGGAATGTGCCTTTCACCGAGATCACGACCGAGAACCTCCTCGTCCGGCCTGCGGACGACCTTCGACGGATGTTCGACGCGGCGGGCGTCAGGGCCGGCGACACGGTGGTCGGGTACTGCCACCTGGGGCAGCAGGCGACGGCGGTGCTGTTCGCGGCACGCACCCTCGGCCACCCGGTGCTGCTGTACGACGGGTCGTTCGAGCACTGGTCCCAGCACCCGGAATACCCCGTCGACAACCCGTCTCCGGACGGTCCCCTCGGGCGTCCACTCGCCATCGAGGACTATTACCGGCTCCAGACCGTGGGCTCCCCGGCGCTCTCCCCGGACGCACGGTGGGTGACTTTCACCGTGTCGACCCGGGTGGAGGAGGACAACAGCTCGCAGACGGCGACGTGGCTCGCGCCCGCCGACGCGTCTGCGCGTCCCCAGCGGCTGCAGCACTACGGCCGCGACGTGACGGGTGCCAGGTGGACGGACGACGACCGGATCGAGTACGCGGTTGGCGCCGAACGCTGGTCCGTCGACCCGGCTGGCCTGAACCGCCCGCCACTGGCCGTTGCCTCGCCGCGTGCCGGAGCGGGAGGCAGCGGGCGCGGGAGGGGAAGTCCGTCGGGCGGCGACGGCCTGCGCAGTCCGGATGGCCGGTGGGCCGCCCGCCTGGTCGACATCCCGCGGCCGTCTCGCAGCGCGCCGCTCAACAGCGACTTCGAGCGGCGGCACGACGAGCGGTTCAAGGGCGCCACGTTCGACTGGAAGGACTTCCAGCGCGACGGCCAGCCGTTTCCGGCCCCGAACCTGCGCGCGCGGCCGGGCCAGCAGATCGTCGTACAGGCCGCCGGCGGCGGAGACGCCCGGGTGCTCGTCGACAGAGACCTGCGTCCGACGGGGCTGACCTGGCATCCGGACGGCTCCCGCCTGGTGTTCCTGGCTGACCCTGACTGGCGCGACGACCTGAAGTACGAAAGCCCCGACCTCTGGATGGCCGGCCTCGACGGGACCGTGACGCGTCTGACCGACGACGGCCACGTCTACAGCGACGCCTCGTTCTCACCGGACGGTCGATTCCTGGCGTACGTCCGCGATCCGGGCACGGACCTCATCATCCGCGAGAAGCGGAACCATGGGGGACCGAGCGATCTCTACGTCAGGCCGGTCGATGGCGGTCAGCCGGTCAATGTCACTGCCGCCTGGGACCTCGAACCCGGGGCAACGACGTGGTCACCCGACAGCCGCTTCATCTACTTCACGGCGGCGACCGGCGGCGAGAGCCACCTGTTCCGCGTCGGGGTACCGTCAGGGCCGGTCGAACAGGTGACGACTGGCGAGCGGCGGCTGAACGGCGTGAGCTTTGACCGGGCGATGACGAAGATGGTGTACACCGTCGGCCTGCACGAGGTCCCTCCTGAAGTCTACGTCGCGGACATCGACGGGAAGAACGAGCGGCGCTTGAGCGACGTCCATTCGGCTCTGACGAGCGAAATCGAGCTCTCCCGGGCGCTTCGCCTGAAGTGGCCGAGCGACGACGGGACCGAGATCGAGGGCTGGCTCATGTTTCCCCACGGCTACGATCCCGCGAAGGGCCCGTACCCGATGATCGTCTTCAGCCACGGAGGCCCGCACTCCGCGACGGGCTACAGCTTCGATTTCAAGAAGCAGTACTTCGCGGCCAACGGTTATTTCGTCCTGGACACGAACTTCCGCAGCTCGACGGGATACGGAGAGGCGTTCAAGTGGGCGACATGGGGCGAGTGGGGGCGCAAGGACGGCCAGGACGTGATGTCCGGCGTGGACTACGTGCTGAAGCGCTTTCCGGTCGATCCGAAGCGCGTGGGCCATACGGGCCACTCGTACGGCGGCTTCATGACGAACTGGCTGATCACCCAGTACCCAGAGCGCTTCGCTGCTGCGATCAGCGGCGCCGGCATCTCGAACTGGGTCAGCGACTACGGGACCGCCGACATCTACCGGACCAAGGAGACGGAGTTCTACGGTCCGCCATGGGACCCGGCGGCGCGCGAGCGCATGATCCGGCAGTCCCCGCTCACGTATGCGGATCGGGTGAAGACGCCGACGCTGTTCGTCCACGGTGAAGTCGACCAGCGCGTGCCGTACGAGGAAGGCGAGCAGATGTACTTCGCGCTCAGGCGCCGCGGGGTGCCGGCGAAGATGATCCAGTACGCGGGTCAGCCGCACGGCATCGCCGATCTCCACGGCTCCCCCGTCTCCCTGGACGAGCATGCC
>CAZMUG010000203.1:0-4385 GCA_964569165.1 uncultured Gaiellales bacterium | reverse complement strand
CGTGGTGCCCGAGACGCGCGACCTGGCCGATCTGCTCGTGGAGCTCCGCCGGAACGGCATCCACATGGCGGTGGTGGTCGACGAGCACGGCGGGACGGCGGGCATCGTCACCCTCGAGGACGTGCTCGAGGAGATCGTCGGGGAGATCGAGGACGAGTTCGACCTCCCGGACACGTCCGTCGAGCGCGTGGACGAGCACCGCATCCGCATCGACGGCACCTACACGATCGACGACTTCAACGAGGAGTTCGGGACCGACCTCGGGCAGGAGGACTTCCACACGATGGCCGGGCTCGTGTTCGGCGAGCTCGGGCGCGCGCCCGAGGTGGGGGACGAGGTGGCGGTGAACGGCCTGACCCTGAGCGTTCTCGAGATCGAGGGCTCGCGGATCATGCGCCTCGAGGTCGAGTTCGGGGCGGACGACACGCCGACCGGCGAGCCGGCGGCCGCGTAGCCTCCGGCGTTCATGGCGATGAAGCCGCGCCGCCGCCATGCGGCCGTATGCACCGCATGAGCCCCGCCGCGAGATCGGCGTTCCGGCACCGCGACTTCGCCCTCTTCTGGGTCTCGCTCGTCGCGGAGTCCTTCGCGCTGCAGATGTCGTTCGTCGCCATCGGCTGGCAGGTCTACTCGGTGCGGGAGAACCCGCTCGACCTCGGGCTCGTCGGGCTCGCGGAGTTCCTCCCCCTGCTGCTGCTCGCCCTCCCGGCCGGCCAGCTCGCGGATCGCGTGCCGCGGCGAACCCTCCTCGTCTTCATGCTCCTCTCGAACTTCGCCGTCCTCGGGGGGCTGCTGACGATCACGGCCGCGGGTATCGACCGCGTCTGGCCGTTCTTCGCCCTTGCCTTCCTGCAGGGCGTCGGGAGCGCGATCGGCGCTCCGGCGGGGCGCGCACTCACCCCGTCTCTCGTCCCGCAGGAGATCCTCGTCAGCGCGCTCGCCCAGCGCTCGATCGGGTTCCAGCTCTCGGCGGTGGTCGGTCCCGCTGCCGGTGGGATCCTGCTCTCGATCCGGGCCGAGCTCGTGTACGTCGTCGCGATCGCGCTCGCGCTGGTCGCCCTCGGCTGCGTGCTCGCCCTGCGCAGCGGCCGCACGCCGGCCGCGCAGGAGGCGGTGGGGCTCGGCGAGGTCCTCGCCGGCGTGCGGCTCATCCGGCGAACCCGGGTCCTGCTGGGTGCGATCTCCCTCGACCTCTTCGCGGTGCTCTTCGGCGGCGCCGTGGCGCTGCTGCCCGTCTTCGCGAAGGACATCCTCGAGGTCGGGCCCACGGGGCTCGGGTTCCTCCGCACCGCTCCGGCGGTCGGGTCGCTCGTCGCGGCCGTTCTCATCGCACGCTTCCCCATCAGGCGTCACGCGGGGCCGAAGCTCTTCCTCGTGGTCGCCGGCTTCGGCGCGTCCATGGTCGTCTTCGGCCTCTCGCGGCAGATGTGGCTCTCGATGCTCGCCCTCGCGGTCGGTGCCGGGCTCGACATGGTGAGCGTCGTGCTGCGCGCGACGATCCTCCCGCTCGTCACGCCCGACGAGCTGCGCGGTCGCGTGAACGCCGTCGAGATGGTGTTCATCAGCGCGTCGAACGAGCTCGGCGCGTTCGAGTCGGGGGTCGCGGCCGCGCTCATCGGGGCCGTCCCTGCCGTCGTGCTCGGCGGCGTCGTGACGATCGTCGTCGCCGGCGCCTGGTGGAAGCTCTTCCCGGCCCTCGCCCGGGTCGACCGTCTCGACGACCTGCGCCCCGTCGAGACCTGACGCTCAGGCCACGCAGGCCGCCGGCAGCTCGAACCAGCGCAGGTGCTCGAAGTCCGCGCCGAGGCCGGCCGCATCGCCCTCGCCGGGGCCGTCCGCCGCCGCGAGGATTCGCCGCGCCTCCTCCAGGTACCCGTCGAGCGCCGACTCGGGGGCCCGGTCGTGCGGGAGGGCGGGGAGCCGCAGCTCGCCGGTCTCCGGGTCGTAGGCGATGTCGGTCAGCCGGAACGGTGGCTCCACCGGCCCGTCGCGATGCCGCCAGAGCCCGGTCACCGGGTCGAACCGGTAGAGGGGGAGGAGCTTCCAGCCGTCTGTCGCCACGAGGTCCACTGCCTCGACGAGGTACTCGAAGACGGCTTCGGAGATGAAGTAGTTGAACGAGACCCGTGTCCACCCGGGCTTGATCCCCTCGCAGCCGCGCGCGATCTCGCGCTCGAACTCGTGTGAGCGCTCGAGGTCGATCCCGAGCAGACGGTGCCCGTAGGGCCCGGCGCACGAGCAGCCGCCGCGCGCCTGGATGCCGAACAGGTCGTTGAGGAGCGCGACGACGAAGTTGTGGTGGAGGTAGCGGCCGCCGGCGCGGCGGACGACGAACGACACGATCGACAGCCGCTCGGAGTCGAGGTTGCCGAGGAGCTCGAGGCTCGGGTTCCGCTTCCAGCGCTCGACCGCGCGTCGCCAGAAGTCCTCCTCGTGCGCACGGATGAGATCGACGCCGACGGCCTGCTTCAGCTGGAAGACGAGCCCGGCGCGGATCGACTCGACGATGGCGGGCGTGCCGCCCTCCTCGCGGTGCTCCGGGTCGTCGAGGTACCGGTGCTCGGCCGGGTTCACGTAGGCGACCGTTCCGCCGCCGACGACGTCCGGCACGCGGTTCGCGAGCAGCTCGCGGCGGACGACGAGGACGCCCGGCGTGCCCGGCCCTCCGACGAGCTTGTGCGGGCTCAGGAAGATCGCGTCCTTGTAGGCGAGCGGATGATTCGAGCAGCGCGGGTACATCTCGATCTCGACGTACGGCGCGGCGGCGGCGAAGTCCCAGAACGAGAGCGCACCGTGGCGGTGGAGGAGATCCGCGATCGCGCACGTGTTCGAGAAGATCCCCGTGACGTTCGAGGCGGCCGAGAACGAGCCGATCCTGAGTGGCCGCGCCGAGTGTCGCTCGAGCTCCTCCTCGAGCATCGCGAGGTCGATGTGCCCGTCCGGGTCCTCGCGGATCTCGATGACGTCGGCGACGGACTCGCGCCAGGGGAGCTCGTTCGAGTGGTGCTCGAAGGGCCCGACGAAGACGACCGGGCGCTCCCCCGGCGGGATGGCCTGCGAGAGCCCGTGCCGGTCCTCGAGAGCGGAGGGAAGGCGGATCCCGAGGATCCCCACGAGCTTGTCCACCGCGCCCGTGGCGCCGGAGCCGCAGAAGATCACGCAGGTCTGGTCGTCACCCCCGACGGCTTCGTGGACGATCCTCCGCGCGTCCTCGCGCAGGCGCGTGGTCTGCAGGCCGGTTCCGGACGACTCGGTGTGCGTGTTCGCGTACCGGGGCAGCACCTCCTCGCGGATGACGTCCTCGACGAACGAGAGCGCGCGACCGCTGGCCGTGTAGTCGGCATAGGTCACGCGCCGGGGCCCGAAGGGGCCGACCATCACCTGATCGTCGCCGATCACCGACTCGCGGATCCTGCGCAGGAGCGGTGTCTCGACGGGTCGTGTCACCGGTCTGAGCGTAACGTCGCGCGCGGAGCTCAGCGCCGGGCGCGTGCCCGAAGCCGTGCGGCCGGTACCGCTCTGATCGACGCGTCCACGAGCTCGATCGGGTGCAGGGCCGGTAGCGGGCTCCCGGCACGCCGGAGGGCGTTCGACACCTGGACGAGACAGCCCGGGTTGGCGCTCGCGCACACGTTCGCGCCCGTCGCCAGCACGTGCCCGGCCTTGCGGTCGCCCAGCTCGCGCGACGCTGCGGGCTGGAGGATGCTGTAGATGCCGGCCGAGCCGCAGCACAGGTCCTGCTCGTCGGGCTCCACGACCTCGAGCCCGGGGATACGTGCGAGAGCGGGGCGCATGGCGACCGGAAGGCGCTGCGCATGGCGGGCGTGGCACGGGTCCTGGAGCGCAACCGCCAGCGGGAGCGGATGCCGCGGCGCCCGGGCCGGCGTCGCGGCCAGGAGCTCGCCGACGTCGCGCACCTTCGCCGAGAACGCCTCGGCGCGCTCGTCGCCGAGGAGCCGCCCGAGCTCCTTGAGGTGTGAGCCGCAGCCCGAGGAGTTGACTGCCACGAGATCGACGCCGTCGAGCACCTCGAGCAGCGCGCGGGCGAGGGCCTTGCCCTCGTCCAGCCGGCCGGCGTGCACGGACAGCGCCCCGCAGCAGCCCTGCGGGGGGGCGACGACCTCGTACCCGTCGGCGGCGAGCACGCGAGCGGTCGCCGCGTTCACGTCGGAGAACACCGCGCTCTGCACGCAGCCGGTGAGGAGCCCCACGCGCGCGCGGCGCTCGCCGGCCGCGGGCGTCACCGCCGGCACGGCCTCGGAGCTGCGCCAGCGCGGGGCGGCTCTCGCCGGCGCTCCCAGCCGCCCAGGGAGCGCGCGGCCGAGCGGCGCGAGGCGCAGGGCGGCCCGCAGGCGGCCCGGATAGGGCAGCACCCTGAAGAGAAG
>CAZMUG010000202.1:0-4391 GCA_964569165.1 uncultured Gaiellales bacterium | reverse complement strand
TCGTCTCGAAGCCATGTCGGCGTTCGTCGCCGTCGTCGAAGCAGGTGGCTTCTCCGCTGCCGCGCGGCACCTGCGCACGCCGTTGGCCACCGTGAGCCGGCGGGTTTCGGAACTCGAAGGTCACCTACGTGTGCAACTGCTTGTCCGAACGACTCGCTCGGTCACGCTCACCGAAACCGGCCAGCGGTACTTCGAGACTGCGCGACGGCTGCTGGAAGAACTGGGAGAAGCAGAACGACTGGTGACCGGCGAATACACCTCGCCGCGCGGGACGTTGAGCGTGGCTGCGCCCGTCAGTCTGGGGCGGATTTACCTCGCTCCAATCATCACCGAATTCCTGCAGGCCTATCCCGAGGTCGATGTCGCGCTTCAATTGGGTGACGAGGTGATCAACCTTGCCGACGAGGGCATCGACATTGCATTGCGTGTCGGCGATCTGCCCGACAGCGGCCTCAAAGCGATCCAGCTGGGGGAAATCCGGCGCGTCGTCTGTGCCAGCGCGGCATATCTCAAGGGCGTTCATCCCGTCTCGTCACCCGACGACCTACGCCATCACGCGTGCATAACGTTCACCGCGCTCGAATCGGCACATGAATGGTCCTTCCGGGTCGGCAAATCCGTGAAGCGTATTCCGGTGCACTCGCGCCTATCCGCAAGTGCCGCTGACGCGGCGGCCGACGCGGCCGCTGCGGGGCTCGGTCTCACACGACTTCTCTGCTATCAGGCGCTACCCGCGATCCGGGCGAAGAAGCTGAAGCTGATCCTGCGCGACTTCGAGCCCTCGCCGACACCGGTCAGCTTCGTCTATCGAGCCGGGCGGTCCATGCCGCAGAAGCTGAGAGCCTTCATCGACTTTGTGACTCCTCGGATGAAGTCTCGCCTTGTCTTCGATCCGTAGCCAGCTTGGATATCGATACAATGTGCAACTCGGGAGACGGAATAGCCTTTGGCCAGTTGCGGGACATCCCCCGCGAGGAGATCATTGCGCACATGTCCGACCGCCGTGTCGGAAAGCACATGCCTCTGCTCACATTCGAATGGAATAGCGAAACGCTTTCAGAGTTCCTTGCGACGAAGGAGGCGTACTGGCGCCGCGACGGCCTCGGGCACTGGGCGATCCTCTTTAAAGGCACCTATGCCGGTTGGGGCGGGTTTCAAAAGGAGGGAGTTGAGTGGGATTTCGGATTGGTGCTCAAGCCCGAGTTTTTCGGACTGGGTGCACGGATTACTCAGAAAGCACTGATGGTCGCCAGAGCTGACCCGAGAATTCCGTTCGTGACATTCCTTGTGCCTCCGTCACGCAAGAACCTCAGAGCGCTCATCCGACTCGGTGCCCAGTTCACTGGCGAAGGCGATCACGGCGGCGCTCGGTTTCTAAAGTTTCGCCTTGAGACGGCATGACGGGGTGGTCCGTAGGGAGTAGTTCTACTTTCCAAATCACGGATGGCCTCCCGGGAGATTTGCACATCTTGTTCAAGTGAACTTCCACTGCCCTCGCGTCAGTCGGACTTCGACTACGCCGATGTCGTTGTACATCACGCCGCCCTGGTCCCGCTTGCTGTCGTGAAATCATGGGCGCGGCGTTCGATGCACACGAGCAGTCGCGTCTCCCATCTTCGCGACGAAGTCTGAGTGGAGCACGCGGTCGTCGACGTGACAGTTGAGATCCGCAAATGTGCCGGAGGGGCTCCAAAGTCATTCAATGAACTCAATATCCCCGGGCGGCGGCTCTTTCGGCGAATATTTCGTCATCCATTCCTCTTCTGCCAGCTCCTCCGGCACGACCAGGTAGCCGACCCTCTTCCCGTCCATGTCAACGGGGCCAAACTTCTTCTCAAGATCGGTGAAGGCCTTGAACGCACGTTGGTCCCCGCTGGCGGCAAGCTGCTTCAGGAGGATGAGCACAAGTTCGATCGCCGGGTACTGCTTCGGCTTGCCCGTTCCCGCAGGATCGGCGCGATGCTTCTCCGTCAAGACGCGCTTGACGGTTGCCCGGCGTCCGTTGGCACCCTTCGGCCGTCCGCCCGGGTTGCCGGACTTGCCGGGCTGGAAGCGGTACTCGACGGGCGGCTTGCCGTAGCCAACTTCGCCCTTCGCGTGCTCTGGCTTGTCAGCCTTGCTGTTGCTCATAGTACGGCCTCAGAATGTCGATGATAAACTTCATGCTGCGATCTTCGTACTCGGCGAAGATGCGGTGCTGATCTTCGTCGGAGACCCACTTGGGGACAACGAAAACGCCGCCTTCGGCCACCTTCGGCGGGGCCGCGACAAGATCATGATCGATCGCGATCTGAATGACGGCCATCACCGCCGGCAGGCTCTTTTCCGTCAGCGCCTTCTTCACTTGGCGACGGATCGCGACCTCGAGCGCAGACATCTTCCCGACCTTGCCGTTTTTCAGGACCTCGAGCGGTTCGTTGAGGATTGCGCCGATATCGACAAGGCCTTGGCGCTCGGCCCGCTTCTTCGGGCTCGGCAGCCGCTTCCTGCGGCGCTTGGCCGGTGCACCGGCCGCAGTCGTCGCAGCCTTATCCTTTGCTGGGATGTCGCTGGTCATTCGGCGGCCTCCCGGGACGCTGCATCGGTCATTCCAGGCGCAGGGGTATCGGCTTCGACGGCCGGGCTGCGCTTCTCGGCAACGGCCTGGAATGTCTGGCCGGTTTCGACGAGCACGGCGTCCAGCTTGGCGAGTTTTGCCAGCCGACGCAGGATGAAGTCGCAATAGAGCGGATCGAGCTCGATCCCGTAGCCGCGGCGACCGGTCTTATGAGCCGCGACGAGAGTCGTACCCGAGCCGGCGAACGCGTCGAGGACGATGCCCTTTCTGCGCGAGCAATCGAGGATCGCGTCGGCGACAAGCGCGATCGGCTTGACGGTCGGATGCATGGCGAGCTCGTCGTCGCGGCATGGGCCGAACGAATTGACGCCGGCATAGGTCCAGACGTTCGTCCGGTATCGACCATGCTTGCCGAGCTCGACGTTGTTGATATGCGCCGCCGTCCCAGACTTGAAGACGAAGAACAGCTCATGCTGGCTGCGATAGAGCGAGCCCATGCCACCGTTCGTCTTCGACCAGACGCAGAGGTTCTTGAGCGCGCTATAGACGCCATCGGCAGCGTCAAGGACCTCGCGCATGTGCCGCCAGTCCATGGCCACGAAGTGGATGGCGCCATCGCCGGACGCCGCGGCGAGGTTGCCGAAGACGGAACGCAGAAAGGCGGTGAACTCGGCCTCGGACATCTCGCCCGAGGCACTAGCGAATTCCCGGTGCTTGACCTTGCCAAGCCCGGAGACGTGCCCAGCGATCGGCACGTTATAAGGGGGGTCCGTAAAGACCATCTGCGCCGTCTCGCCCTCGAGGAGCCGTGCGTAGGTCTCGGGGACGGTCGCGTCGCCGCAGATCAAGCGATGCGGACCGATCTGCCAGATGTCGCCGAGACGCGTTACCGCCGGCCCGTCGACCTCAGGGACGGCATCGGCGGGGTCGGGCTTTTGAGCCGCCGCGTCGAGACCGCCAATCAGGACGTCGATCTCGGGCATCGAAAAGCCCGTGATCGTGACGTCGAAATCAAGGTCGAGGTCGGCGAGGTACTGCAGCTCGATGGCCAGCAACTCGGGATCCCAGCCCGCATTCTCCGCGAGGCGGTTGTCCGCGATGACGTAGGCGCGGATCTGGGCCTCGGTCATGCCGGCGAGGCAGACCGTCGGAATCGTCTCCATGCCAATCTGCTGAGCGGCCTCCAAGCGCCCGTGCCCGGCGATCAGCCGGTTCTCTTCGTCGACGAGGACCGGGTTGGTGAAACCGAAGGTGCGGATCGAATCCGCAATCTGTTTCAGCTGAGCCTTGGAGTGAGTCCGAGGGTTGGATTTGCGCGGCTTCAGCGCAGCCGGCGGCTGGTAGGTGATGGCGAGTTCAGCCATGTCAGGCTCCCGATTGGAAAAGGAGCCCGCAATCAAAATGGGCGCGACTCCTCGATGTTGTCTCGAGGTGCCGTGCACATGCACCACCTCGAACCCATCGGGCGTCACGCCCTCACTTTGGAGCTACTTCGCTGACTGCCGCCCATGCGGCTGGGCCTTCGACAACATCCACATGGACGCTCTCCGGACCCGCCTACGCCTCGCTCCAGGCGCCCATAACTTAGTGCAGAAGCGTCTGTCCGGCAAGGTTTCCGCGTCGAAAAATGCTGCATTATTAATGAGTTGCCTTTTGCCCCCGACGTCGGGTGCCTTGGCATTTCAACTCAGTTGGCAACAAGCCTCTGGGGGGCCACGCTTAGCGATCCCTGTTTCGAGGGTGAGCGTCCCTGTTCGGCGGTATGGTTTCGTAAGCGTCCAGTTCTGACACGTAGTGGTCAGGCGGAGGCTGCGGCGGCCGCCCAGTTCCAGGG
>CAZMUG010000201.1:0-4458 GCA_964569165.1 uncultured Gaiellales bacterium | reverse complement strand
CGCGCACTACGAGGCGAACCCCGACTTCATCCTGCCGGTGGAGCGGCGGAACGAGGTCGTGAGCTTTGTGAGGAGCGGCCTTGAGGACCTCTCCATCTCGCGCTCGACGCTCGACTGGGGCATCCCGGTCCCCGACGCGCCGGGCCACGTCATGTACGTCTGGGTCGACGCGCTGACGAACTACGTGACGGCCACGGGCCTGCTCAACACGCCGAAGGGAGATCGCGCTGGCTTCTGGCCGGCGGACGTGCACGTGATCGGCAAGGACATCGTGCGCTTCCACGCCGTCTACTGGCCGGCGTTCCTGATGTCGGCCGGCATCGAATTGCCGAAGCGCATTTTCTCGCACGGCTTCGTGCTGAACAAGGGCGAGAAGATGTCGAAATCGGTCGGCAACGTCGTCGATCCGTTCGATCTCGTGCGCGCCTACGGCCGCGACCAGGTGCGCTACTTTTTCCTGCGCGAGGTGATGTTCGGCCAGGACGGCAATTATTCGCCGGAGGCCATCGCCAACCGCATCAACGCGGACCTCGCAAACAACCTCGGCAACCTCGCGCAGCGCTCGTTGTCGATGATCTACAAGAATTGCGACGGCCGGATCCCCGAGCCAGCCGTCTTCACGGCCGAGGACGAGGCGATCCTCGCCGCCACGGACGCCCTCTACGCGGAAGCCCGCACGGCCATGGATAAGCAGGCCGTCACGCGCTATCTCGACGCCGTGTGGGCCGTCATCGCCGACGCCAACCGCTATTTCGCCGCCGAGGAGCCGTGGGCGAAGAAGAAGACCGACCCAAAGCGCATGGAGACCGTTCTCTACGTAACGGCCGAGATCGTGCGCCAGTTCGCTATTCTGGCGCAGCCCGTGATGCCCGAGCTGGCGGCCAAGCTGCTCGACCTTATATTGCCGGGTGACACCGAGAGCCGCAGCTTCGCGAGCCTCGGCCCGGCCGGTCGCCTGGTCCCGAGCACGCCGATCCCCGAGCCGCAGGGCGTTTTCCCGCGCTATGTCGATCCGGAGGAGCAGCCGAAACAGCAACCGCCTCCGAAGCAGAAGAAGGCCAGCAAAGGCGAGAAGGAATAAACCGGTCATCCCCACGCCGCAGCCTATCCCCTCTCCCCTGTGGGGAGAGGGTTAGGGTGAGGGGGATGGATTGGGCAGAAGGTCGAAGATGAGCGGGAGCTTGCGGCCCCTCACCGAAAGCGATCGTCCAGGCGAAGCATGGCTTCGCCATGACGATCGCTTCCGACCTCTCCCCCGTCATGGCAGAGCCATGCTTCGCATGGACGGGGAGAGGTGAAGCACGTCGGAGCTATTGATGCTGGTCGACCACCACTGCCACCTGGATTTCCCCGAGTTCGCGAGCGATCTCGCGGGTGTGGTGGCGCGCGCCAAAAGCGCGGGCGTGGGCACGCTGGTCACGATCTCGACGCGCATCCGCGCCTTCGACCAGATCCGCGCCATCGCCGAGCGCTTCCCCGACGTGTGGTGCTCCGTCGGCACGCATCCGCACAATGCCGACGAGGAGCGCGGCATCCCGACGTCCGAGATCGTCGCTCTCTCGCGCCATCCGAAAGTCGTCGCCATCGGCGAAGCGGGCCTCGATTACCATTACAAGAACGGAACTCCCGCCGCGCAGGCCGAGGGCTTCCGCGCCCACATCGCCGCCGCGCGCGAAACGGGGCTCCCGCTCGAGATCCACACGCGCGATGCGGACACCGATACGCTCGCCATCCTCGAGGACGAGCACCGGAAAGGCGCCTTCCCGGCCGTGCTCCACTGCTATACGGGTGGGCGCGAGCTTGCCTTGCGCGCCGTCGACCTCGGCCTCTACGTCTCGTTCTCGGGTGTCATCAGCTTCAAGAAGACCGAGGCGCTGCAGGAGATCGCCCGTGACGTGCCGCTCGACCGCATCCTCGTCGAGACCGACGCACCGTTCCTGGCTCCCGCGCCCCATCGCGGCAAGATGAACGAGCCCGCCTATGTCGTGCACACGGCAGCCGCGCTCGCGCGCATCCGCGACTTGACCGAGGGCGAGATCGCGCGGGCGACGACGGCGAACTTCTTCCGCCTCTACACAAAGGCACGCCCGCCGGCATCCACGGAGGCCGTCGCCGAATGACGCTGCGCTTCACGATCCTCGGCTGCGGATCCTCCGGCGGCGTGCCGCGCATCGGCGCCGGATGGGGCAAGTGCGATTCCGAAAACCCCAGGAACCGCCGCCGCCGCTGCGCGATGCTGGTCGAGCGCCGCGGGCCGCGCGGCACGACGAGCGTCCTGATCGACACGCCGCCCGATCTGCGCGAGCAACTGCTGTCGGTGCGCGCGAACGCGATCGACGCCGTTCTCTTCACGCACGACCACGCCGACCACACGCACGGCATCGACGACCTGCGCATGATCGCCTATGCGATGAAGCAGCGCGTGCCGTGCTACTTCGATGCCGTGACGCAGGCGAGCATCGTCGGCCGCTTCGCCTATTGCTTCGTGCAGCCCTCAGGCTCGGTCTATCCGCCGATCCTGACCGCGGAGCGTCTGGTCCCCGGCGAGCCCGTGCGGATCGAAGGGGCGGGCGGGCCGATCGAGGCGCTCCCGATCCGCCAGCACCACGGCGACATCGAAAGCCTCGCCTTCCGCTTCGGCAAAACGGCCTATTCGCCGGACGTCTCCGCGCTGCCGCTCGAGTCCGTTCCGCTGCTAGAGGACCTCGATCTCTGGATCGTCGACGCGCTCCGCTACACGCCGCATTCGAGCCACTTCTCGGTCAAGGAGGCGCTGGAGCATATCGCCAGGCTCCGGGCCCGGCGCGCCGTGCTGACGCACATGACCGGCGACCTCGACTATGACGCGTTGAAACGCGAGCTGCCCCCCCACGTCGAGCCCGCCTACGACAACATGGTGATCGAGATCTGAGGAGAGCACGCTTTCGCCGCGACGCGAGACCACGGCGCAAGACTCCCGCCGTCAATCACAAGTTTTTTTGCCTAGAGCTTGTTCAGATCATACGGACGCGGTTGGCGTACTTGATCGCCCTTGTTCCTCCCCCCTTGTGGGGGAGGCTAGGAGGGGGGATTGCAGACCATCAGCCATAGGGGTTCCCCCCACCCCTGACCCCTCCCCACAAGGGGGGAGGGGAACGATGTTTCGAGCCCATAAGATCTGAACAAGCTCTAGGCGTCGTTGCCGACGGCGAACACGGGCTTGGTGCTCGGCTTGAAGCGCACGAGCTCGCCGTTCGCGGTGGCGGACGGCAGCAGCAGCGGCAGCGCGAAGGCCGCGACCTCCGCCGGCTCCGCGAGCTTGGCCTTGTCCTCGCCGGGGAACGCCTTGGCGCGCAGCCCCGTCCGCATCGGCCCAGGATCGAGCAGCGAGACCCGCACGTTCGTGTTGACGAGCTCGTCCGCATAGCTGCGCGCCAGCGCGTCGAGCCCGGCCTTCGAAACGGCGTAGGGACCCCAGTACGCGAGATCGCCGGCCGCCACGCTCGACGTGACGAACAGCGCGCGTCCCGCCTCCGACCGCTTGAGCAGCGGGTCGAGCGTTCGGATCAGCCGCCAGTTGGCGGTGAGGTTGGTGTCGAGCACGCTGTCCCACGCGTCGGCGGCAATGTGGGCCAGGGGAGACAGCGGGCCGAGAATGCCGCCGGCGGCGACCAGGACGTCGATCTTCCCCCAGCGCTGGTAGAGCACCGGCCCGATCTGATCGATGCGATCGTGCGCCCGGAGATCCAGCCGCAGGATGGTCGCGCGCCCGCCGCTGGCGCGGATCTCGTCGTCCAACTCCTCGAGGGCGCCCGCGCTCCGGGCGCAGATGATCACCTGGGCGCCCTCGCGGGCAAGCGCCAGCGCGAAGGCACGCCCGAGGCCGCGCGAGGCGCCGGTGACGAGGGCAATACGGTCCTTGAAGCGGGAGCGGGGTGTCATGGGCGCCTATGATGGGAGGAATCTGGGCAGAGGCTTGTGAGGCCGCAGTGTACGCGCGGATGGGCCTCCGAGAAAAGGCGTTCCCCGCCGCTTGGTTTCCGAGAGGCAAGCGGTCGAGTTGATATGCAAGTCGCCACGCGCCGCCGGGTCGTCCCAACGGCCCGCGTGGTCCGGTAGGCAGCCGGAGGCGTTCAGCCGACCTCGGCCAGCAGCGAGAGCTGGCGGGTGCCGGCCTGCCCGTTCCGGTCGGTGAGCTCCGTCGGATACTCGCCCGTGAAGCAATGATCGGTGAACTGCGGGCTGTTGTCGTCGCGTCCGTCGTAGCCCACGGCGCGGTAGATGCCGTCCACCGACAGGAACGCCAGGCTGTCGGCACCCATGAAGGCGCGCATGCCCTCGAGATCGTAGTTGGCCGCGAGGAGGGCCGTCTTGCTCGGCGTGTCGATGCCGTAATAGTCGGAATTCGTGATCGGCGGCGAGGAGATGCGCATGTGCACCTCGCGCGCGCCGGCCTCGCGCACCATGCGCACGATCTTG
>CAZMUG010000200.1:0-4467 GCA_964569165.1 uncultured Gaiellales bacterium | reverse complement strand
AGCGACAGCGAGAGGGCGCCGCGGACCGGGCGCAGCCGGCCGTCGAGCGCGAGCTTCCTGCCCCCGCTCGAGGAGGCGACCTCCGAGGAGATGCGCGAGCGCATCCGCCAGCTGCACGAGGCGAACCCGATGCTCGGCACGCGCGGCTGCAGGCTCGGGCTGCAGTGGCCGGAGGTCTACGAGATGCAGGTCCGCGCGATCGTGCGGGCGGCCCGTGCGGTCCACGAGCGCACGGGCGAGGCGCCGCTCGTCGAGATCATGCACCCGCTCGTGGGCTTCCGCGAGGAGCTCGCGCGGCTCCGCGAGCTGACGGAGCGCGTCGCGGAGGAAGAGCCCGGCGTCGAGTACCTGTGCGGGACGATGATCGAGCTCCCGCGCGCTGCGCTGCGCGCCGACGAGATCGCCCAGGTCGCCGACTTCTTCTCGTTCGGCACGAACGACCTCACCCAGACGACGCTCGGGATGTCCCGGGACGACGCCGAGGGGAAGTTCCTCACCCACTACCTGGAGCACGGGATCCTCGAGCGGAACCCCTTCGAGGTGATCGACGAGGACGGCGTCGGAGACCTGATGCGGATCGCGGCCGAGCGGGGGAGGGACACGAAGCCCGGGATCAAGCTCGGGATCTGCGGCGAGCACGGCGGCGAGCCGCGCTCGGTCGCCTTCTGCCACGGCCTCGGGCTGGACTACGTCTCGTGCTCGCCGTACCGCGTGCCGCTGGCGCGGCTCGCGGCGGCGCAGGCGGCCCTTGCCGACGAGGGCGTCACGGCCGTCGCCATCGGCGGCTGAGCGTCAGACGCTCGCGAGCGCGACCAGCACGCTGGCGACGCCGACTGCGGCCATCGACGCGGTCGCGAGCGCCGGGCTCCGGCGGAGGCTCGAGAACGCGAGCGCGCACAGGCCGCCGCCGACGAGGCCCCCGATGTGCCCGCCGATCGACACCCCGGGGACGAGGAGCGTGAAGAGGAGGTTGAAGACCACGAGGCCCATCGCCTGACCGCCGAAGACCCAGATCCGGCGCGCCTCGAGGACGAGCGCGGCGCCCATGATCCCCCAGATCGCCCCCGAGGCTCCGACGGTCAGGGCGTTCGGTGACCAGACGAGCGCCCCGGCCGAGCCGGCGAGCCCGGACACGAGGTACACGAGGCCGTAGCGCCAGTGGCCGAAGTAGTCCTCGAGCGGCGGCCCGATGATCCAGAGGACGAGCATGTTCATGCCGAGATGGAGCAGGCCGTAGTGGAGGAACATCGCCGTCACGAGGCGCCACCAGTCGCCGTCCGCAACCGCGGGGCCGAAGAGCAGGCCGTTCTCGTACAGCGCGTTCCCGGTCCCGTTGATCTGCCCGCCGAGGAGGAGCTCGGCGAGGAAGACGCCGACGTTGATCGCGATCAGGGCCTGGGTGACGATCGGCCCGTCGGCCGAGAAGGTTCGCGCGGTGCGGCGCACGGTCTGGCGAGGCGTCGAGACCCTGCCGGAGGAGCTCGCGTGGTCCGGGCAGCGGATCCCGACCGGGCCGAAGGTCATGCAGTCCGGGCAGATCGGGCGCCCGCAGTCCGAGCACGTGACCAGGGTCTCGCGGTCGGGGTGGCGGTAGCAGCGCATGGGCTGGTCGGGCGCGCTCACAGCGGGCTAGCGTACCGGGGTGCGCGTGGACGTCGTGTTCACCCCGGACGAGTCGGGCTCCGCTCCGACCGGCATCGTGATCGACGTCATCCGCGCCACCTCGACGATCTGCCAGGCGCTCGCCGCCGGCTACGAGCGCGTCCTCTGCGCGGCGGAGGTCGGGGAGGCCCGCGCCCTGCGAGACGCGCTCGGAGAGGGCGCTCTCGGCGGCGAGCGGAACGCGGTTCGCATTCCCGGCTTCGACCTCGGGAACTCCCCGCGCGAGTACCTCGAGCCGGTCGCCGGGACGCTCGTCCTCTCGACGACCAACGGGACCCGGGCCGTCGTGTCGGCGGCCGGGCGGTGCGAGCGCGTGCTGATCGCGTCGCTCCTCAACCTGGCGGCAGTCGTCGAGCGTGCCCGCAGCCACGGGGAGGACGTCCTCGTCGTCTGCGCGGGCGTCCAGGGCACGCCGAACCTCGACGACACGTACGTCGCCGGCCGGATCGTGGAGCTGCTCGGCTGGGAGCGGACCGACTCCGCCGAGGTTGCCGCGCGCCTCGTCTCGACCTGGAGCGGGGCGGAGGAGGCGTTTCGTGCCTCGAGGAGCGGCCGCAACCTCATGGAGAACGCCCCCGAGCTCGAGCCGGACCTCCCCTTCTGCGCGCGCGAGAGCGTCCTCGACGTGGTGCCGCGCCTCGTGGCGATGCGCGACGGCGCGGCCGAGATCTCCGTGTGATCGACCGCGACCACTTGGTCCGCGGGCCGTCGGCGTCGTTCGCGCAGGTCGCGGACGCGTACGAGCGGGGGCGGCCCGGATATCCGGACGAGGCCGTGCGCTGGCTCGCAGGAGACGCAGCCGCCGACGTCGTCGACCTCGGCGCGGGCACGGGGAAGCTGACCCGCTCGCTCCTCGCGGCCGGCCATCGCGTCACCGCGGTCGAGCCGCTCGCCGAGATGCGGGCGGAGCTCGAGGCGGCGGTCCCGGGCGTGACCGTGCTCGAGGGGCGCGCGGAGGCGATCCCGCTCCCGGACGGCTCCGCGGACGTCGTCGCGTGTGCCCAGGCGTTCCACTGGTTCGACCACGCTGTCGCGCTTCCCGAGATCGCGCGCGTCCTCCGACCGGGCGGCCGTCTCGCCTCCGTGTGGAACTCGCGTGACGACCGTGACCCGTGGATGGCGCGGCTGAGCGCGATCATCGGGAACGAGGCGGTGGACGAGGCCGACCTCGCTCCCGTGCGCGCGAGCGGGCTCTTCGAGCCGGTGCAGCACGCGGTGTTCCGCTTCGCGCAGGTGCTCGACCGCGCCGGGCTCCTCGATCTCATCCTCTCGCGCAGCTACTGCGCGAAGCTCTCGGCCGAGGATCGCGAGCCGATCCTGGATGCGGTCGCGGCGCTGTACGACGAGACCGCGAGCGCGGAGGGAGCTCGCCTCGCGTACCTCACCGAGTGCTACCGAGCGACGAAAGGAGCGTGATGGTCGGACTGCTTCCCCGGCGGATGCTGCATCTGGAGGGCCTAGCCGTGCTCGCCGGCTCGCTCGCTCTCTACTTCGACGCGGGCTACGGCTGGGTCGCGCTCGTCGTCCTCTTCCTGGCGCCCGATCTGGCGATGCTCGGATACCTGGGCGGGCCGAGGCTCGGCGCCCTGAGCTACGACCTCGTCCACACGTACGTCGGGCCCGTCGCCCTCGGCGCCTACGGCGTCCTCGGCGGCTCCGACCCGGCAGTGCAGGTCGCCCTGATCTGGCTGGCGCACATCGGCCTCGACCGGCTCCTCGGGTACGGGCTCAAGTATCCGACGGGCTTCAGGGACACGCACCTGCAGCGCGTCTGAGTCAGGAACCGTCGGCAGTACTGCCCGCCTTGCTCTCGACCCGGCGACCGAAGCGAGTGGCCGAGAGCCGCTGACCGACGCGCGGGCGGGACAGGAGGCTCCAGGCCGCGCCGTACAGCCAGGCCTCGAGGAGCGCCAGCATGGCCAGAGGACGCCGTCGCTTGACAGGAGAACGTGTGTTCGTATAGAACATGTGTTCGAATGGTCGCCTGCCTCCTCATCCCGGGATTCGAGCTGCGGGCGGCGCTGCGGGAGCGGCCGCGGCTCGCCCTCGAGCCCGCCGCGCTCGCTCCTGAGCCGGGAGAGGAGCCGCGCCTCGGGCCCGTGACGGCGGCTGCCGAGCAGGCGGGCGTGAAGCCGGGAATGCGCCTGGGGGAGGCGCTCTCGACGTGCCCGTCGCTCGCGCTCGTCGATCGTGATCCCGCGACCGTCGAGCGGGAGTGGGAGGGCGTGCTGCGCCGGCTCGAGGACGCGGGCTTCGCGGTCGAGCCGGCGGAGCTCGGAGCGGTCGTCTTCGAGACCGCGGGCGTCGAGCGGCTGTACGGCGGCGTGCAGCCCGCCCTCGAGCGGGCGCTCGCGGCGGTCGGGTCGGGCTGGGCTCCTCGCATCGGCGCGGCCGGACGGCGCTTCACCGCGCTCGCGGCCGCGAGCGTTGCGCGGCCCGGGCAGATCGTGGTCGTCGCGGCGAGCGAGGAGGAGTCGTTCCTCGAGCCGCTGCCGCTGTCGCTGCTCCCGTTGACGGCCGACCGCTACGCGGAGCTCGAGGGGCTGGGGCTTCGCTCGCTCGGAGAGCTCGCGGCACTTCCCGGCGGCGCCGTGGCCGAGCGGCTCGGAACGGAGGGGAGGAAAGCGTGGCGGCTGGCCCGCGGGGGGCGCACGGCCCGGGTTCGCGGCCGCAAGCCCGCGTCCGAGCTGGTCGAGGCGCTCGTCTTTCCCGATGCCGTGGCCAACGAGCTGACGCTCAGGCGGGCGCTTGGCTCGCTCCTCGAGCGCCTGCTCGCGCGGCCCGAGCGGGCAGGGCGGCCCTTCC
>CAZMUG010000199.1:0-4481 GCA_964569165.1 uncultured Gaiellales bacterium | reverse complement strand
GCGCCGACGAGCGTCGACCACTCGGCGCGGTCGGCGAGGTCGCGCTCGGCGTCGATCAGGCGCTCGCGCACGGTCGCGAGCTCGGCGCGCAGGCGGCGGACGTCCTCGTCGGTGTCTCCCGTCGAGGTCTGGCGCAGGACCATCAGCTCGTCCTGCACCGCCGCGAGCGCGCGCTCGAGCGCGGCGGCGCGGGCCTCGGCCTCGTCGCGCGTCCGGATCGCCTCCGCCATCAGCGCCGGCTGGGTCGCCGTCGCGTTGTCCTCGCCGGGCTCGAGCGTCGGTCCCGCCGCGATGTTGCGCGCGGCCGCGAGCTCCTGGTGCAGCTCGCCGACGCGCTTCGCGAACGCGTCGCGCTCCTCCTCGACCGCGACCCGGTTCTTGCGCTCGAGGTCGAGCCAGGTCGCGAGCGTGCCGTGGAGCCCGATCGGCGGCGGCATCGTGCCGCTCTGGGGGACGAGTCGCACGAGCAGGCTGCCGATCAACACGACCTCGCCGGGCGGCACCGGCGCGCGCTGCACCTTGTTCGGCCCGACGTAGATGCCATGCGTGCTCCCGAGGTCCTCGATCCACAGCCCGCCCTGGTCGAGGAAGAACCGCGCGTGCATGCGCGAGACGCGCGGGTCCTCGCTCCGGATCGTGCACTCCGGCGCGCGACCAACCGTCACCGGCTCGTTGCCGAGCGCGAATGATCGGTCGCGGCCGTCCGAATCCGAATAGACCAGCGTGGCCATCCTGGCCGCCGAAACCTATCACGTTCGCGCGGTTAGCGCGCTTATCAGATCCTCGGCCCGATGCAGGGCGCGATCGGTGTCGTCGTCGAGGAGCAGGACGTGCCCCATCTTGCGCCCGGGCGCCGCCAGGTCCTTGCCGTAGAGGTGCAGCCGGGCCTCGGGCAGCGCCATCACGTGTTGCCACGGCGGCGGCCCGGCGCTCCACAGATCGCCGATCAGGTTCACCATCACCGCGCCGGTCAGCGCGCGCGGATCGCCGAGCGGCAGTCCGCAGATCGCCCGCACGTGCTGCTCGAACTGCGAGGTCGCGCAGGCACCGTAGGTGTAGTGACCGCTGTTGTGCGTGCGCGGCGCGATCTCGTTGACGAGCAGCCGGCCGTCGGCGAGCTCGAACATCTCGACGGCCATGACGCCGATGTGACCGAGCGCGTCCGCGACGCTGATCGCGATCGTCTCCGCGCGGGCGCGCTGCGCCGCCGGCATCGGCGCGGGCGCGCGCGTCGTGTGGAGGATGTGGCGGCGGTGCACGTTCTCGGCGATCGGGTAGATCCGGTGCGAGCCGTCCGCGCCGCGCGCGAGCACGACCGACACCTCGCGCTCGAACGGCACGACCTCCTCGACGACGGCCGGCTCTCCGCGCAGCTTCGCGACGATCGCGGCCGGATCGGTGTCGGCGTCGACCCGGTACTGGCCCTTGCCGTCGTAGCGGACCTTCACGATCGCCGGCCGCCCGACGCGCGCGAGCGCCGCCGGCAGATCGTCGGCCGGCGCCCACGCCGCCTGCGGCAGCCCGATGCGATCGAGGAACTGCTTCTGCACGAGGCGGTCCTGGATCGTGCGCAGCACCGAGGCCGCGGGCCGCACCGGCGTGATCGCCTCGAGCTCCTCGAGCAGCGACGCCGGCACGTGCTCCGTGTCGAGCGTGATCACGTCGACCTGCCGCGCGAGGTGCTTCGCCGCGTCGAGATCGTCGAGCGCGCCGACGACGACGCCGTCGGCGACCTGGCCCGTCGGGCACCGCGCGCTCGGATCGAGGACGACGATGCGATAGCCCATCTGGCGCGCCGTCACCGCCATCATCCGCCCGAGCTGACCACCGCCGAGCACGCCGATCGTGGCGCCCGGCAACAGCGGCTTCATGTCAGCGTCTCCGCGAGCACGCGCTCCGTCTGCGCCTTGCGATACGCGTCGAGCTTGTCGGCGACCGCCGGATCGTGGAGTGCGACGATCGCGGCCGCGAGCAGCCCCGCGTTGACCGCGCCGGCCTCGCCGATCGCGAGCGTGCCGACCGGGATGCCCTTCGGCATCTGCACGATCGACAGCAGCGAGTCGAGCCCGCTCAGCGCCTTGCTCTGCACGGGTACGCCGAGCACGGGCAGGCGGGTCTTCGCCGCGGTCATCCCCGGCAGGTGCGCGGCACCGCCCGCCCCCGCGATGATCACCCAGATGCCGCGGCCCTCGGCGTTCTCCGCGTAGTCGAACAGCAGATCCGGCGTGCGGTGCGCGGACACGACCTTGGCCTCGTACCCGACGCCGAGCTCGCCGAGCACGTCCGCCGCGTGCTTCATGGTGGCCCAATCACTCTGCGAGCCCATGATGATGCCGACACGTACGCTCATCGGTTTGGTCCTGCTGCGCGGCGCAGCCGATCGGCGACAGCTTCGCCCAGCCCGGCCTCGGGTGGCAACGCGGCGACGATGAGATCCACGCCGGCCGCATCGAGATCTCGCAGCGCCGCGTAGAGCTCGCGCGCCATGCCCGCCGGGTCGTCCGGCAGCGTGCGCGCGATCGTCGCCAGCGGCGGCCACGCAGCGAACGCTGCCGCGGGTGCGAGCACCGCGAGCTTCCCCGAGGCCGCGGCGACGACCGCCGGCACCTCGTGCGGTGCGACCGCGAGCACGCGCGCGCGCGGCGCGTAGTGGCTCGCGAGCGTGCCCGGCGCCGCCGGCGCCGCGGCATCGGCGTCCTCGAGCGGGCCCGTGATCGCCTCGATCACCTCGCGCGGCGCCCCGCCCGGCCGCAGCAGCACGGCGCGCTGGCGCGACAGATCGACGATCGTCGACTCGACGCCGACATCGCACGCACCGCCGTCGAGGATGTAGTCGACGTCGTCGCCGAGATCCGCCGCGACGTGATCCGCCGTCGTCGGGCTCACCGCGCCGAACCGGTTCGCGCTCGGCGCCGCCACGCCGCCGCCGAACGCGCGCAACACCTCCTGCGCGAGCGGGTGCGCCGGCACGCGCAGCCCGACGGTGTCGCCACCGCCGGTCGCCGCGACCGCGACCCGCGGGCCCTTGCGCAGGATCATCGTCAGCGGCCCCGGCCACAGCGCCGCGGCGAGCCGGCGCGCGACCTCGGGCACGTCGCGCGCCCAGTCATCGAGCGTGGCCTCGGGCGCGAGGTGGACGATCAACGGGTGCGTGCGCGGCCGGCCCTTGACCGCGTAGATGCGGGCGACCGCATCGTCGCGTGACGCGTCCGCGCCGAGGCCGTAGACGGTCTCGGTCGGAAACGCGACGAGCCCGCCGGCGCGCAGCACGTGGGCGGCGCGCGCGATATCGGTCCCGCGCTCAGGCATGCGGCCGCGTCGCGACCAGCGAGGGCCGCGGGCTCCAGGTCTCGCGCACGCGCGCGAGGCCCGCGGCGCGCCGCGTGTCGTACGAGTGCCGGAAGTCCATCCAGTCGAGCGCGGCGATCGCCGACAGCTCGGGGAGCCCGAACGCCTCGGTCGACAGCTGAGGCGCGACCCACGCGAAGATCGCGTCCGCGCGCTCGAGCTGGCGCGTCGCGAACACGCTGCCGTCGACGGGGACGCCGTCGCGGCGCAGGTAGAACAGGGAGATCACCGACTCGACGGCGGCGTCGAGCGCGTTCAGGAGGTTTTGCTCGCGCCAGCGATCGCGCGGCGGTGCGAGCGCTCCCCAGCCGCGCGTCGCCGTCAGCCAGTCGATGATCGTGCGCGAATCGAAGAGCGTCCGGCCGTCGACGACCGCGACCGGCACCTTGCGGATCGGCGACACCTCGCGGAGCTGCGCCTGCCCTGCCTCCGGGGCGGTGTCGACGAGCTCGACGGGCTCGCCGAGCTCGTCCGCGACGACGCGCACGCGCCGCACGAACGGCGAGGTCGTGGTCCCGTAGACCTTCATCGGCGCAAGATATCAGACGCCCGGCCGCGCGCTACCGCACGGCGTCGTCGGTCACGAGGTCGATCTCGGGATCGAGGAAGTACCCGTCCGCGACGCGGACGATGACGTCGCGCAGGCCGAGCTTGCGGAGCGTCCAGATCGCCGTGTACACGCGCTGCGCCGCGCTCTCCGACGACGCGCGTTGTCCCGGCCACCCGGCCTCGAACAGCGCGTCGGGACCGACGACGCGTCCCGGCGCCGCCGCACGGTGGTCCGCGAGCGCCGCGAGGATGCGGCTCGGCGGTCCGCGGCGCTCGAGCCCCACGCGCTCGCGCTCGTCGAGGACGAACCATCGCGCGTGCGAGCCGACCACCAGCCGCCGGCGCGTCGGCGTCCAGCCCTCGAGGCGCCGCGCGAGGGCGAGCGCCTGGATGCGCACGTCGACCGCACCCGCACGCGCACGCGCGAGGTGCGCGCGCGCCTCGCCGGCGTCGCCGCCGGCCGCGAGCTCGACGTGCGCGCTGCACGCGGCGATGCCGTCGGAGACCTCGCGGTCGGCGTCGGCGGGCACGATCGCGTGCACGGTCGCGAGCAACGACCGCGCGGCGTCGAGCGCCCCGCGATC
>CAZMUG010000198.1:0-4493 GCA_964569165.1 uncultured Gaiellales bacterium | reverse complement strand
TCTTCGCGGTCAACACGGGCCGGTACACCGTCCCGCGCGCGAAGCCGAAGTTCACGAGCTTCAGCGCAGCGGGCAGCGACTTGAAGCCCGGGACGTACGAGTACTGGACGATCAACTTCCAGACCCCTGGGAAGCAGTGGACGCTGCGCCCCTCGAAGACGAAGGTGACGATCACGGCTCCCGGCGCGAAGAAGGGAACGTTCTCGGGGACGCTGTACGAGGGCGGGAAGACCGCCAAGGGGTGGTGGACATGCTGAGCTCGAGACGGCCGGGCGGCCGCGCCCTCGTGGCAGCCGCGATCGTTTCCGGGGTGCTCCTCGGCGCAGGCGCGGTGTGGGCGAAGGGCACCCTCCTCCAGTCGGAGATCACCGCCTGCCTCGACTCGAGCGGCTACTTCTTCCAGGCCCCCGAAGGCCGGTCGTGCCCCGGGAGCTCCCTGACCTGGAACCAGCAGGGGCCCGTCGGTCCGGCCGGCCCGCAGGGACAGCAGGGAGCCCAGGGACCTCAGGGGCCACAGGGGCCGGCTGGTCCGCAAGGGCCTGCCGGCAAGCCGGCTGCCTCGCACAAGCACACGGTCAAGAAGGTGACGAAGGCCGTGAAGGCGGCGTGGAACGGGAAGTACTTCGACAGCACGGTTCCTAAGACCACCGCGTATCCCGTCCAGTGCCCGCAGGGCTGGACGGCGACCGGAGCCGGCTTCGCCGCGTACGCCAAGACGCCGGGCCTGACGCGGTTGCGTGACGCGCGACTGGCCGTGCTCGAGCCTTTTGCGTCGCAGGACGGGACGGTGATCGGCTTCCGGATGCTGGTTGCACTGAAGCCCTGGAGCACGTCGTGGTGGGTCGAGTTCTCCGTCACCTGCATGAAGCAATGACCAGCCCGCTCGAAACGCGTCCGGAAAGGAGCTACGCACCATGAAGCCGAGACTGCCTCTCGTCCTCTCCGCGACCGCGCTCGCGATCTCGGTCTTCGGGTCGACGCCGCTGGGGCACGCAGTCGTCCGGGCGCTCCCGGGCAACAGCGTCGGCACGAAACAGCTGAAGAACAGGTCGGTGACGGCGGCGAAGCTCAAGCCCGGCGCGGTGACCGGCGTGGCCGTGCTCGACGGCTCGCTGCTGGCCGGGGACTTCAAGTCGGGCCAGCTGCCCGCCGGCCCGCAGGGCCCCGCGGGGCCACAGGGCCCGAAGGGCGACACCGGGGCAGCCGGGGCTCCCGGTTTCAGCGGCCTGCAGTGGGTGATCGCAACGAGCCCGAACGACTCGACCAGCCCCAAGATCGTTGATGCGAGCTGTCCATCCGGGAAGAAGGTGGTCGGCGGCGGCCACCAGCTCGGCGGGACGGGCCCGGACAACGTGACCGCCCACTGGAGCTGGCCGTGGAACGACCTCTCGCGCTTCCGGGCCTACGCCAAGTGGCCGACCGAAGTCTGGCCGGCGAGCTGGCAGCTCGTCGCGTACGCCGTGTGCGCCAACGTTGCCTCGTGATGCCTCCGGTCAGCCCGAGATGGGGTCGACCACGAGCGTGAGACCGTCGAGCTCACGAACGACGACCTCGGTTCCCGCATCGCAGTACGCCGCGCAGCGTGCCTTCCAGATCTCGCCGGCCACCCTCACCTGCCCTTCGGGCCGGAGATCGCCGACCGCGACCCCCCGCTTCCCGACGAGCGCCTCGACGCCGACGAGCGCCTTGCGCCGACCCGACCACCAGAGGAATGCTCCGGTCTCGGCGATGTCGAGGGCTGCGCCAACGGCGATCGCGACGAGCCCCCACGGTTGAGGGAGGACGAAGATGGCCAGGAGAACACCGACGAGGAAGAGCACTGGCCCGAGGCTACTCGTCGCGCTGGCGATCGCAGGCCTCGCCGCGGCGATCGCCATGCTCGCCGTCGCCGGCGCGAGCGCCCGGGACGTGGCGACGACGGCGGCGCCCGGAAAGGCCGCGGTCTGGTTTGCGCCCCTGCCCCCGATGCCCACGTACCCGGGCCGCGAGTTCATCGGCTCGCCGGACTTCATGCAGCTGTTCTCGACGAAGGCTCGCTGGAAGACAGCGGCGAAGCGAGTCCGTGTCTTCAAGCTCTACGGCGAGTGGGTACACGGCGTGGCGACGGACGCCCAGCTGCGTCGAGTCGTCTCGGATCTCCGGCGCCGGAAGATCGCGCTCGCGCTCGAGACCGGCCCGCTCGACCCGACTCCCGAGTGCGGCGAGGGCATCGAGGGCTTCGCCACGGTTCGGTCCGGCCTCGAGATGGCCCGCCGGATCAAGGCGGCGGGGGGCACCCTCCGCTACATCGCGCTCGACGAGCCGTACTTCTACGGGAGCCGCTACCAGGGGCCACGCGCGTGCCGCTGGGACGCCGACCGCGTCGCGCGAGGTGTCGCGGCGTTCGTGCGAGCCGTACGCGGGGTGTTCCCGAAGGTCGCCGTCGGCGACACCGAGCCCGTCACCTCGCCGAACGATGCATCCGCCTACGTCCAGTGGCTCGACACGTACCGGGCGGTCTCCGGCCAGAACCTCGCCTTCCTCCACCTCGACATGTCGTACTCGCTGGCGGGATGGGAGGGTACGGCCAAGACGCTCGAGAACGCAGCTCGGCAGCGCGGCGTCCCGCTCGGGCTCATCGTGTTCGGAGAGCCCGGAGACCCGAGTGACGGAGCTTGGCTCGCACGAGCGCGCCAGCGAATCGAGCGCTACGAGATCGATGCGGGCGGCACTCCCGACCACGTCCTGTTCCAGTCCTGGCAGGACCGTCCCGATCGAACCCTGCCGGACACGAGCGCGGCGACGTTCACCGGCCTGGTCAGGGCGTACGCCCGCCCGCGACCCCGGCTCACCCTCGCTCTCGAAGGTGCGGGGGCAGCGATCGCTGCCGGCGGTCGCCTCCTCGCTCCCTCCGGCAAACCCGTCGCGGGCGCGCGTATCGACGTCACGGCACAGCTCCCGGTGAGCGGAGGCGACCCGCTCGTGATCTCGTCCGCGGGCGTCACGACGAACGGCAGAGGCGCGTTCGCCGTTCGTCTCACCGGTGTCCCGGGCACGGGGTTCGAGATCACGGCCCGCTACGCAGGCTCGAGCGCGCTCTGGCCCGCACGGGCGTCGGTTCGGGAAGGAGCCTCGCTGTCCAACCTCGCCCTGGGCCGGCCGGCGAGCGCGGGCGGCTCGCTCCCCGAGACCCCACCGGCCCTGGCGATCGACGGTGACTCCGGCACGACCTGGATCTCGGGCGCGGGCCCGCCGATGTGGATCGAGGTCGACCTCGGCGCACCTGGCCGCGTGGTCGAGGTGCGGCTCCACGTCGCGCAGACCCCGAGCGGGCCCACGACCCACCGGGTCCGGGCGTTGACGCCGTCCGGCTGGGTCACGATCGCCGATCTCGCCGGCAGCACCGCGGACGGCCAGGTGCTCGTCGCTCGGCCCCCGAGCCCCGTGGAAGGCGCGCGCGCGGTCAGGATCGAGACGTCCCAGTCCCCCTCGTGGGTGGCGTGGCGCGAGATCGAGGTGATCGGCTCGCGCTAGGAAGCGGCCGCGGCTTCCTCGGCCGCGGGAGCGCGGCGAGGAGCGAGAGCCGTGGCCACGGGCTCGTGGTCCACGAGCTCGAGGTAGACCATCTCGGCGGCGTCGCCCTGGCGCGGACCGAGGCGGACGATCCGCGTGTAGCCGCCCGGCCGCTCCGCGAAGCGGGGCGCCACCTCGGCGAAGAGGTGGTGCACGACGGAGTTCGAGCGAAGCGCGGCGAGCGCCTGCCGGCGGGCATGGAGGTCGCCGCGCTTGCCCAGGGTGATCATCTTCTCCGCGAACGGCTTGACGGCCTTGGCCTTGGCCTCGGTCGTCTGGATCCGGCCGTGCTCGATCAGGGCGCCGGCGAGGTTCGAGTAGAGCGCCTTGCGATGGGCGGAGTCCCGCCCGAGCTTCTTGCCGGACCGCTGGTGCCTCATCGCCCTACGCGAGCTCCTCGCCCTTGAGCGTGAGGCCGTGCGTGGCGAGGGCCTCGCGAACCTCCTCGATCGACTTGCGACCGAAGTTGGGGATCGCGACGAGCTCGTTCTCGGACTTGGAGGTGAGGTCGCCGATGGTCTCGATGCCAACGCGCTTCAGGCAGTTGTACGAGCGGACGCCGAGCTCGAGCTCCTCGATCGGGAAGTTCTCCATCCCGTGCGTCACCGGAGCCTCGACGGCCGCCTCGGGAGTCGTCTCGCCGAGCCCCTCGATGCGCTCGAGATCGGTGAAGATCGCGAGCTGCCGGATGAGGATCTCGGCCGCCTGGCCGATCGCCTCACGCGGCTCGATCGAGCCGTCGGTCGTCACGTCCAGGACGAGCTTGTCGTAGTCGGTGCGCTGACCGACGCGAGCCGCCTCGACCTCGTATGCCACGCGGCGCACGGGCGAGAAGATCGAGTCGATCGGGATGACGCCGATGGTCGTCTCGGGCCCGCGGTTCTGCTCCGCGGGGACGTAGCCGCGACCGCGCCCGATCGTCAGCATCATCTCCAGCTTGC
>CAZMUG010000197.1:0-4503 GCA_964569165.1 uncultured Gaiellales bacterium | reverse complement strand
CTGGCAATCGCCCTCCGCGGCGGCCTGGGCCTGGGTGGTGGTAGTGGCCCACAGCCCCACCTACTCCCACCACTGCTTCGCCAGGGCGATGCAGCATGCGGACGCCACCCTGGTCGTGCCGATGGACTTCCTGCGCGTCCCGCTGACCGCGCTCGTGGGCTGGCTGATGTACTCGGAGCGGCTGGACCTCTTCACGGCCCTGGGCGTCGGCCTGATCCTGGCCGGGAACGTGCTGAACCTGCTTCGCTGGCCGGCGGGCGGCTGGCGGGTCCGGCGCAAGGCGTGAGGCGCGCTCCAGGCATGGGCGTGGCCGAGTGCCCGATCACCCGCGTGGATCCTGGACCTTGCACCCGCAGCGCGCCGTCGACCCGGGACCTGGCCCGACGGCAACGCTCTCGCGAAGTCCCGGACGGCTGTGGAACACGAAAACGACATTCGGTCGGGCCCGGCACCGCACTGCTGCCGTCCACAGCCGGCAGATGCAATCGACGCCGGCGACCCCGCTCGCTAGAGGATGCGTCGTGCCCCCGGCACTCTCAGCAAGCCCCCGGCGATGGCGAACGAAGCCGAGATGCTGCTGACGCCCACGATGGCGAACTTCAGCGCCGCAGGCAGCGCCCAGGCAAACCAGAGCGGGCCAATCACGAACCTGGCCTGCGACAGTTGCTGGAGCCAGCCATCGCGCAGAGGACGGCCGTCAGGAACTCCGGCCCACGCGACGGCCAATGGCCCGAGAACGAAGCCGAAGCCCAGCAGGGGGACACCCAGGCGCAGCAGCCGCTCCTGAAGGAATTGGCTCATCCGCTTGCGGCGCAGCGATGCCGGCGTGAAGTAGCCGGCGAGCAAGCAGAACATCCCCGTGAAAAAGGACTGGTTGACGGCGCAGGCGACCGTCAGCGCAAGGCTGGTCGGTGTGCCGCCGTCACGCACCTCTCGATGGCATCAGCTTCCGCTGCCCCCGCAGGTGATCGCCGTGTGGTGCAGGATCACCAGCGCGGACAGCACGACGCGCAAGCGGTCGATGAAGAAGGTCTGCCCGGTAGAAATGCGGCTCTCCCCACGGCCCCATCGCCTCGCGTCGGTGTCAGTCAGGGCAACGCCCACTTGCGCTCGGGCGGTCGCGAGGTATTCTGGTCTACATGAATGGCCGCCAGTGAAGGGGCAACTCATGTCGATCGTATACCGGCCCGCCATCGCTGACGAACTCCCTCGAGCCGAAGAGCTGGTCGTTGGCACCATCAATGACCTCACCTCGCGCCACGCGTTCGGGACGATCGCCGCGTCGAGGCCTGCGGATTTCCAGGCCTTTTGCCTTCGGGACGATGCGCGAGCCGCTTGGATCGCCGAATCGTCGGCTTTGCGCTGGGGTGGATTTCCGCCCGCCTGTGGTTTCTCGCGGAACTGTTCGTCGCCCCGGGTCAGCAGGGCCGCGGCATCGGCGACGAGCTGCTGACCCGTGCCTTGCACCATGCAACGGATGCCGGCGCCACCGAGAGGGGCCTCATCACCTTTGCGTTCAACCTGGTCTCGCAAGGCTTGTATATGCGCCATGGGTTCTATCCCCGCGTACCCCTGCACGTGTGCAGCATCGAACGTGAATCGCTGAAGAACCGCCCACCCGGTGACCCGCTCCGCACGACCCCGATCCGGCCCACTGCGGCCGATCTCGAAATGCTGGCACGTCTCGACATGAGTGCCTTGGGGATCTCGCGGGAAAAGCACCACCGCTATCTGGCGGACGATGCCTCGATGAAAGGCGTGCTCCTGCACGACGAGGGCGAGTGTGTCGGCTACGCCTACATCTCTGCGACGGGGCATATCGGCCCGCTGGCGGTCGCACGGACGCGCGCGATGGCGAAGGCATTCGACACGGCCCTGGATCTGGCATGGAGCAGCGGCGCCCCGCGCATCTCCGCATTCCTCCCCGGAACCAGTGATGCGCTGGCAATCGCCATGGGCCACCGCATGCGATTGACCCTTCCCATGGTGCTCATGTCGTCGCGCGAGTTCGGCGACTGGACACGGTACCTGCCTCGCAACCCTGGCTTCATGTGAAGTGGACGCGGCGACTGAAGCACCGGTTTCACTCCCACTCGATCATCAACAGCTTCGGTAAGTCGTTGTCTGGCTTGATGCTCAGTCCGTAACGCCTGAGTTTTACCGTCATCCTTACCGCCGTTTTGACTGGGATCCCCGAGCGCAGCTTTCACCATCAATCGACATCTATCGAGGACAGTCGGCGCTTCCACGCTACTCAGCTGTCGAGGTCTATCGACATCTATCGCGTCTTCGCACGCGATCTCTCTGGCGCGAGGGGAGTCCTCGCTCGGCGCGAAGTGATCAGCGAAACGTCGGCATCGAACACCGTAAGTTGTTGTCGCATCGAGTCCTTGTGGCGATCTTTTTACCGTCACGACATTCCCGCTCGGACGCGCCGCGTCAGTGCGCATCCGCCGTCTGCTCTTCGGCTTCCTTCCACGGCCTGATCTTCGCGAGCGTCTTCGCGAGGCTCGCTTTCGCGACCTCGGTGTCGTAGTCCGCCTGCAGGCGCAGCCACCAGCCGTCGGAGAGCCCGAAGAAGCGGCAAAGCCGCAGATCGGTGTCCGCGGTGATGGCGCGCTTGCCGGCAACGATCTCGCCGATGCGCTGCGCGGGCACACCGATCTCCTTTGCCAGACGGTAGTTGCTCATGCCCAAGGGCTTGAGGAACTCCTCTGCAAGCATTTCTCCGGGGGACACCGGCTTGAGTTTCCTGGTCATGTCGTTCTGCCTCAGTGATAGTTCACGATCTCGACGTCTTCGGCATCGCTTCCTGTCCAGCGAAAGCAAATGCGGAACTGATCGTTCACGCGAATGCTCCACTGGCCCGCGCGATCGCCCTTCAGTTGCTCCAGCCGGTTCGCCGGCGGCGCGCGAAGATCCTCGATGCGTCGTGCGAGGTCGAGCTGCTTCAACTTGCGCAGCGCCGGGCGCTCGATGTTGGCAAAACGCGCCACGCGCCGCAGCTGGAACAGCGCCTCGGTGTCGGCGCACTTGAACGACCGGATCGCCACAGGCAGAATAATAACGCAGTGCGTGATTAACGACAAGCGTGATTATCGATGACAAGACCCGCAGCATACAAGTGGGCGTTCGCGCCGCGCTTTCGCCGGCATGCCTTCGGCTGGCGCTCGCAACCCGCCGTGCAGCGAGTTCGGGAAGCTGTGGCCGAGATCCAGAAGGTCGCGAAGAAGGACCCGGCGCCGGCCGAACGCGCGATCGAGCTTCCGCATGGGCAAATCGGCTGATTGGCACAATCGAGGCGCTTTGGAGTCCGCACCGGAGGCCCGGGGACTACTTCCACGGGACGATCGCGTGCTTGAGCGCACTGTTCCACGCCGGGCGCCATGAAGAACTGATCGCTCTGCTCGACAAGGCGCCCGTCTCGCTGTGGCACTACCGCGAGTGGGGCGTCAAGGCGCTGGTGGCCTTGGGGCGGAAGGCGGAGGCGATCCGCTACGCTGAAACAAGCCGCGGCCTGAACGACAACCCGGTCGCGATCGCTCGCGCCTGCGAGGAGATCCTGCTCTCGTCGGGCCTCGCCGACGAGGCATACGCGAGATACGCGATCGCGGCCAGCCAGGGGACGACGTTTCTCGCGACCTTCCGCGCAATCGCGAAGAAGTACCCGACCCAGAGGCCCGCCAAGATCCTCGATGATCTGGTCGCCAGCACGCCGGGGCAGGAAGGCAAGTGGTTCGCCGCGGCGAAGGATGCCGGGCTCTACGACGAGGCGATCGCCCTCGCCCAACGAACGCCGTGCGACCCACGCACGCTGACCCGGGCCGCTCGCGACTTCGCCGCCACGCAACCCCGGTTCGCCGTCGAGGCGGGCCTCGCCGCCCTGCGCTGGATCGCCGCCGGCTATGGCTACGAGATCACGGGTGTCGACGTACTCGCCGCGTGCTCGAGCACCCTGGCTGCCGCGAGGAACGGCGGATCGATCGACGGGATCGAGGCGCGAATCCGCGCGCTGGTCGCCGGTCCGCGATCGACCGCCAAGGACCTGATTGCCGCGTCGCTCGGGACCCGAACGATCTCGTGACTTTCAAGCCCGTACCTGCGAAGACCGCAGCACGACGGGTGACCGCCGCAGCCATCCGCCTTGCGAATAACGCGCTACTCGCACGACAACATCGCTGCTGTTAGCGTGCCGATACAACGTCATCGCCCTGCCTCGGGGAGGCGCTGCATCCGATATTCGAAGAGATGGCGATATTTGCTGTTCAGTGAAGATCGGCCGACCAGCAACCGGTAAGCGACGGAGTCCTCAACCCGTCGTACAACGACCCGACACTTTTCCGCGGGAGTCCGTATCTACAACCAAGGAGCCAAAGCCCATCCCGGCACCCATCGCCGACCAGACCTGAGGACACGATCAAGGTACTGCTGAACACTTCGTGAGGCGCTTCGCCCGTGCGGCGCCCCTTCCCTGTCGCGGCTTGCACGCCGCCCGACGCAACG
>CAZMUG010000196.1:0-4593 GCA_964569165.1 uncultured Gaiellales bacterium | reverse complement strand
CCCGGCCACGACGACGGCGGTCACGGCGGCGGCCGCACCTAAAGCGATGGCGACACCGTGGCGGCTGCGGCCGGCGCGGGATGATCGCACCTCGGGGTGTCGAAGCGTGGCGACGAGCTCGGCGCGGGCCGAGGCCCGCACACCGGGCGCCGGCGCCGTGACACCGGCGCGAAACGACTGCAAGAGATCGAGGTCGCTCATGACGACTCCTCCTCGGTCGGATCAACAGGAAGACGGGACGAGAGGCGGCCCCGGATACGGTTCATCCTCGAGGCGATCGTGCCGGGCGGAACGCCGAGCGCCCGGCCGGTCTCCTCGTACGACTGCCCGCCGAGAACGACGAGACCGAGCGTCTCCCGGTCCTCCGTCGAGAGGGACGCGAGCGCCCGCGCGAGAGCGGCTCCCAGGCGAGCGGCGTCGAGCCTGGAGTCGATGTCTCCCTCGTCGATCTCGGCCCACACGTCGACCCCGCTCCGAGCGTACGCACGCAAGCGTCGCAGCTCGGTCCTCCGGTGCCTGCGCAGGAGGTTGGAGGCGATGCCGTACAGCCAGGGGAGGGCCGACTCGAACCTCGGGTCGAAGCGATCACGTTTCCGGTATGCCTGCGTGAACACCTCCGCCGCGAGCTCGTCCGCGAGGTCACGTCCGAGCCGCCTGTGCAGGTAGCGGTGGATCGTGTCGAAGTGCCTGTCGAAGACCGCCACGAACGCCTCCGGATCGACCCGCGAGCGGTGGATCGCATCCGCGTCGGACTCCGCTGTCGCAAGCTCGGGAAGGATCGGCTCAGCCCGGGGTCTCGTACCCATCAACCTGCTCTTGCCCGCGCACGCGGAAACGCTTCACACGTGCACCGCGGGGCAGCGAGACGCCCTGTGCCGCGGCGATGCCGCCGACGACGAGCGCGGCGCCGACCGCGAGCCAGCCGGTCACGGGCTCGTCGAGCACGATCGCTCCGATGGCGACCGCGAGCGGCGAGACCCCGTAGGTGTACGCGACCGCACGCGTCGGCCCGAGCCGCTCGAGCCCGACGTTCCAGAGGATGTAGCCGAGGAGCGTCGCGAGCACGCCCAGGTACAGGAGGAGCGCCGCCTCCTTCGTGGAGACGCTCCGGGCCAGCTCCAGGGTCGAGCCGCGGAGGAACGGGGCCAGCCCCAGGATCCCGACGAGGCTCGTCGCCGCGGTCAGCGCGAGGAGGTCGTAGCGGGCGAGCAGGGGCTTGACGAGGACGTTGTAGAGCGCGAACGAGAGCGGGGCGAAGGCCACGATCAGCGGCCCCTTCGCGCTCTCGAACGAGAACGTCTCCCCCGCCCCGAGCGCCACGACGACGGCGACTCCCGAGAACGCGACCGCGAGCCCGAGCACGCGCCGGGTCGTCATCCGGTCGAGGCCGGCGAGAGCGGCGAGCACGAACGTCATCCCCGGTGCCAGGGCGACGACGAGCGCGGCGATCCCGGAGGTCGTGTACCGCGTCCCGACGTTCAGCGACACGTGGTACCCGACGACGAGGAGCAGGCCGGCGGCGGCGATCCGCGCGGCATCGCGACGGGTCAGCCCCGGGAGCCAGCCCGCCCGCCAGAGGACGAACGCGAAGCCCGGGAGGGCGATCGCGTAGCGGGCGATCGCGATGTCGAGCGCCTCCACGCCGTCGTCGAGGAGCGCCTTGATGGCCGAGAAGGACCCCGCCCAGATGACGACGACGACGAGCAGGGAGAGGTGCGCGCGTCGTCTCATGCAGGCATCAACGCACGGGCGGCCGTGAACGTGAGGTCGGCCGGCGGCTCACCGGACGCGGGCGAAGCGGTGCACCGCGTCGAGGACCTCCTTGCTCTTCGCCGCAGCCTCGTCCGCGTCGCCCGAGGCGAGCGCCCCTGCCACGCAGTGGTTCACGTGGTCGTCGAGGATCCTGAACGCGAGGCTCTCGAGCGCGGTGTTCACGGCCGCGATCTGCGTCAGCACGTCGATGCAGTAGCGGTCCTCCTCGATCATCCGCTCGATCCCGCGGACCTGGCCCTCGATGCGGTGCAGCCGGCGCACGATCGCGTCCTTCTCCCCCGTGTACCCGTGGACGTGCTGGATCTCGGTCACGCCGGCCTCCCCTCCCTGATCGAGCGGAACCGCCGCAGGCGCAGCGAGTTGGTGACGACGAAGACGCTCGAGAACGCCATGGCCGCCGCCGCGACGATCGGGTTGAGCAGGCCGGCGACCGCCAGCGGGATCGCGGCGACGTTGTACGCGAACGCCCAGAACAGGTTCCCCTTGATCGTCGAGAGCGTGCGCCGCGCGAGCGCGATCGCGTCCGCGGCCGCGCGCAGGTCTCCGGAGACGAGCGTCAGGTCCGAGGCCTCGATCGCGACGTCCGTCCCCGTGCCGATCGCGAGGCCGAGGTCGGCCTGGGCGAGCGCGGGCGCGTCGTTGATCCCGTCGCCGACCATGGCGACGACCTCGCCGGCTGCCTGCAGCCGCCGCACCTCGGCGATCTTGTCCTCCGGGTAGACCTCCGCCAACACGCGCTCGATCCCGACGTCCGCCGCGATCCGCTCGGCGGTCTCGCGGGAGTCGCCCGTGAGCAGGACGGGTGTCAGCCCGAGCTTCCCGAGCGCGGCGACCGCCTCGGCGCTCGTGGGCTTCACCGTGTCGCGGACGGAGAGCCGGCCCCGAGGGGCCCCGCCCCAGGAGACGGCGATCGTTCCGTCCGCGCGGCCGACCTCGACCACCGTGCCCTCGACCGTCCCGACGACGCCGCGCCCGGGCAGGTTGCGGAAGTCCGTGACCTCGGGGAGCTCGCCGAGCTCGGCCCGCGCGGCAGAGGCGACCGCCTGCGCGATCGGGTGTTCCGACGCGGCCTCGACGGCCCCGGCGAGACGGAGCACCTCCTCGCGGCTCGCTCCGTCGAGCGTCTCGACTCCGGCCAGCTCCATCTTCCCCTCCGTCACCGTGCCCGTCTTGTCGAGCACGATGGCCGTGATCCGCCGCGTGCGCTCGAGGACCTCGGGCCCCTTGATGAGGATCCCGAGCTGGGCGCCCCGCCCGGTGCCCACCATGAGCGCGGTCGGCGTCGCGAGACCGAGGGCGCACGGGCAAGCGATGATGAGGACGGCGACCGCCGCCGAGAACGCCGCCGTCGCGTCGCCGGAGAGCGCGAGCCAGCCGACGAGCGTGCCGAGCGCGACGACGAGCACCACCGGGACGAAGACGCCTGCCACGCGGTCGACCAGCCGCTGGATCGGGGCCTTGCCCGACTGCGCCTCCGCGACGAGGCGCGCGATCTGCGCGAGCGCCGTCTCCTCGCCGATCCGGGTCGCGCGGACGACCAGGCGGCCGTACGTGTTGATCGTCCCGCCCGCGACGTCGTAGCCGGGGCCGACGTCCACGGGGACGGGCTCCCCGGTCAGCATCGACTGGTCCACTGCAGACGCACCCTCGACGACGACGCCGTCTGTCGGGATCTTCTCTCCGGGCCGTACGACCATGAGGTCGCCGTGCACGACCTCGGCGATGGGGACCGACACCTCCTCGCCGTCGCGGCGGACGCGCGCTTCCTTCGCCCCCAGCTCGAGCAGCGCGCGGATCGCGGCGCTCGAGCGACGCCGCGCCCGTGCCTCGAGGTAGCGCCCGAGCAGGATGAGCGTCGTGATGACGGCCGCCACCTCGAAGTACATCTCGGCGTCCTCGACGAAGACGAGGGCCACGACCGACCAGGACCAGGCGGCGAGCGTCCCGATCGAGATGAGGGTGTCCATGGTCGCGGCGCCGTGGCGGGCGTTCAGGAGGGCGGCTCGGTGGAAGCCCCAGCCGGCCCAGAAGACGACGGGGGTGGCGAGCACGAGGGAGACCCACTCCCACCCCTCGAACCGGAGCGGCGGGACCATGGCGAGCGCGACCACGGGCACGGTCAGCGCCGCGGCGACGAGCAGCCGGAGCCGAAGCGCGCCCGTGCGGTCGGCGGCCTCGCCGGCCTCGGACGCGAGCTTGGCGTGGTACCCGGCCGCCTCGACCGCGCCGATCAGCTCGGCGACGGCCACCCGCTCCGGGTCGAAGCGAACGGCCGCCTGCTCGGTCGCGAAGTTGACGGACGCCTCGACGCCGTCGAGCTTGTTGAGCTTGCGCTCGATACGCGTCGCGCAGGCGGCGCACGTCATGCCGTCGAGCGCGAGGTCGACGCGCTCGCTCTCGGGCGTCGCCGTCACGGTCACGGCGGTCAGGCCGCCTCGTAGCCGGCCTCGACGATCGCCGCTCGCAGCGAAGCGTCGTCGAGCTCGCGCCCGCGCACGGTCACGACCTTCGTCTCGAGGTCGACGGCGACGTCGTCGACGCCCTCCACCTCGGACACCTCTTCGCGGATGGACATCGCGCAGTGCTGGCAGTGGATCGCGGGGACGGTGTAGGTGACGGTCTCGCTCACGGGCTTCTCCTCCGGGTGGGTACGGGTCGCGTGTGATCTATACCCCCATAGGGTATCAGACCAGCATGCCCGGCGCCTGGTGGGGCACTTCAGTGTCCCACCTGCTCTTTCATCCCTGGAGAGCAGGCAGGGCGCTGAAGCACCCTGCCGGGAGGGATGGGGCGGCGGCTCATCCCAAGACGAGCGGGCAG
>CAZMUG010000195.1:0-4621 GCA_964569165.1 uncultured Gaiellales bacterium | reverse complement strand
CCTCCGAGGGGGTCGTGCGGATCCAGGTCTCCGACGAGGGCCCCGGAATGACGAAGGCCGAGGCGGAGAAGGCGCTCGACCGCTTCTACCGAGCCGAAGCGTCGGACGGAGAGGGCTTCGGCCTGGGGCTCTCGATCGTGCGAGAGGTCGTCCACGCCATGCGAGGTACGCTTGCGATCGAGAGCCAGCCCGGACAGGGGACCACGGTGTCGATCGAGCTCCCAGCGTCACGTGCCGAGGGTGAGTCGAGATGAGCGCGCGTGTGCTCCTCGTCGAGGACGAGGACGACATCGTCGAGCCCCTCGTCTTCGCGCTCGAGCGCGAGGGATTCGAGGTCCGGTCGGTAGGCGACGGCTCGGCAGGCCTCGATCTCGCGCGCGTCGAGCCCTTCGACGTCGTCGTCCTCGACATCATGCTGCCCGGCATCTCGGGCATCGAGATCTGCCGAACGCTTCGGAGCGAGAGCGACGTGCCCATCGTGATGCTGACTGCGCGGGACAGCGAGGTCGATCGCGTGCTCGGGCTCGAGCTCGGAGCCGACGACTACGTGACCAAGCCGTTCTCGACGGCGGAGCTCGTCAGCCGACTGCGCGCAATCCTGCGGCGGCGCGAGCTGGATCGCGCGCCGACGGCGGGCACCGAGATACGCGTCGGGGGCATCGTCGTCGATCTTGCACGGCACCAGGTTCACGCGGACGGCCGGAGCGTCGAGCTGACGCCCTCGGAGTTCAAGCTCCTGCTGCTCCTCGCCGAGGAGCCGGAGCGTGTCTTCACGCGGCACCAGATCATGGAGCATCTATGGCAGACGCCCTACGTCGGCGACACGCGCGCCTGTGACGCCCACATCTCGAACCTGCGGCGCAAGCTCGAGCGCGACCCCGCACATCCCGAGCGAATCGTCACCGTTCGCGAGGCGGGCTACAAGCTCGTCCCGCTCTGACGTCGGGGAATTCGCACGCGAGCCTGACGCCGCTCGGACGCAGACCCGCGTACGGCGCACCGGCGTCCCCTAGGTTGGATGCGTCTCGCCGACCCTCCAGCCGGAAACAGGCCATGTCCGAGATCTCCGCGAACGCACGGCCCGGCTCGCTCGCCGTCACCCGGGTCACCGATGTCCTCTGGATCCTCCGCCCGCAGGGAACGATCGCGGGGAGGACTGTCGCACGGCTCCGGGACGCGTTCCTCGAGGCCGTCGACTGCGGAGCGCGGGAGGTCGTCGTCGATCTCAGCGCCGTCGAGTCGGTGGCCGAGGACGGGGCGACGACGATCGCGGCGATGTCGGATGACCTGCTCGGCCGGGGCGGCGCGTTCTGGATCGCCGCACGCGGTCCGGAGGATGCGCGACTGAGGCTCCGTCCCGTTGCTGCGCGCGGGCCCGAGGGGCTCCGGGGGATGGCATCCGTGCTCGACGCGGCGATGGCCAGAGAGGACGCGCCCGAGCACTCGTGCCGGTAGCGCGGGCCGAGCCCGCGATACAGACCCGAGATCGCCGCAGGAACGCCTCGTTCGTCGTCGCGGGACTACGCGGCGGTCTCCGCGCTCGCCCGACGGCGCGGGCCGCGCACCCGACGAACCCGCTGCGAACGCTGCGAGCAACGCGCCGAGAGCCCCGGCCCCTCTTGTCGTACCCGGATCGGGGCCCGGCGCGCTCAGCCGGAGTCCCGGGCCGGGCGCGAGTGCCAGCCGAGGGAGCGCAGCGCCTCGAGAAGCCGCTCGCCGTCGAGCGCGTAGGCGGTGGCGCCGCACCCCGTCGTCGTGCTCGCGGCGAGGAGCGCGTTCACGATCGCCTCCTCCGTCGCCTCGACGACCGCCTGGAAGAAGGCCGTGATGAAGTTGTTCGCGAGCATCCGCACCGGGACGGACAGGGGTGCGTCGCCGTGGATCTCGTTCGCCGGCAGCCCGCGGTTGCCGGTCGCGAATGCGAGGAAGAGATCGCCGCTGAAGTTCTCGCCGAGCCCGCCTGCTCGCGCAACGCCGAGCCCTGCCCGCTGCGCGAGCCGTGCGCACTGTCCGGGAAGAAGCGGCCCGTCGGTCGCGACGACGGCGATGATCGAGCCGGCGCCGGCACTCTCGTCGAAGCCTCCGGGCGAGGGCAGCTCCGCTGTCGGGATCGCCTGCCCGACCGGATAGCCGGCCACGCGCAGCTGCTCGCGGCGGCCCTGATTCGCCTGCACGAGCACGCCGACGGTCGCATCTCCCGCGTCCTCGACGACGCGCGAGGCGGTGCCTATCCCTCCCTTGAAGCCGTGGCAGATCATCCCCGTCCCGCTACCGACGCAGCCCTCCGCCACCGGCCCGCCAGCCGCCGTGTCGAGCGCGGCCCGCACGTGCTCCGGACGCACGTGCATCCCGTTCACGTCGCTCAGCACGCCGTCCCACGTCTCGCCCACGACCGGCAGGCTCCAGAAGCCGCGGGCGCCGCCGCGGCGCTCGACCTCCCAGGCGACGAGCGCGTCCCGCACGACACCGACCGAGTGCGTGTTCGTGAGCCCGATGGGCGAGTGGAGCATCCCCGACTCGCGGATCCACTCGAGCCCGGTGAGCTCCCCGTTCCCGTTCAGGCGATGGGCGCCTGCGAAGACCGGCTCACCCCAGGGATCGCCCTCGTGCGGGAGGACGACGGTGACGCCCGTCCGGACCGAGTCTCCCTCGATCACCGTCGCGTGGCCGACCCGCACGCCGGGCACGTCCGTGATCGCGTTCAGCGGCCCCGGCGGAAGCGACCCGATGACGACTCCGAGCTCGCGGGCGCGGGCCACGGCTAACCGGCGGTGAACTGGTGGCTTCGGATCTTGCCCTTGTGGAGCTCGAAGAGGGCCCCTCGGAGCACCCCCTCCGTGTACTCGCTGCCGGGATTGACGCAGAGCGTGCGGCCGAGCTTGTGCGTCCCGCGCGACTCGTGCAAGTGCCCGTGGAGACCGAGCAACGGCTGGTACCGCTCGATCGCCGAGCGACAGGCGGTGCTCCCGACCGGGACCATCTCGATGCCCGCCGCCCCCGCCGTTACGCGGAAGTCCTCGCCGAGCTTGGGCCCGGCGTCGATCCCCGTGCCGAACGGCGGGCAGTGGAAGTTGAAGATCGCCCGCCCCGGGTCGTCGAGCTTCGCGATCACCTCCTCGAGACGGCGCCCGAGCTCGGCTTCGTCAACGTCGCGCGGGCAGTGCCAGGGGGTGACGTTGGCATAGCCGCAACTCGCAACCTGCGTCCCGTCGGGAAGCTCCACGACGCGACCCTCGAGGAAGTGCACCCACCGCGAGCCCTCGATCACGGCATCGATCTCTCGCGGGTCGTCGTTCCCTGCGTTCACGAAGCACGGAATGCCCTGCGCCTCGAGGCGGTCCTCGGCGAGGCGCATCCACAGCTCGACGCGCTCCACGATCAGGTGGATGAAGAGCTCGTGCTGCTTCGCCGGGTCGGACGCGACCTCGGCCTCCTGGTCCGGCGTGGCGCGCCACGCGTAGTAGCCGGTCGCGGCGATCTTCTTCTCGAGCGCCTCGAGCTCGGCGCCCGCCTCGGCGACGACCCGCTCGCCGAGGAACCGCCCCTGGTAGCGGCCGTTCTCCGCTACCAGGGGCACGATCGCCTTGCCCGTGATGTCGCCGCCGAGGACCAGGGCGTCGACGCCGTAGAAGGCGGCGGCGTTCACGAACTTCGTGAAGCACCTCGTCGAGCCGTGGACGTCGGTGGCGTAGAAGAGGCGCATTACTCGGGCGGGATCTCCTTGTAGAGCAGGTCGAGGTCGACGCCGCGGCGCCTCTGGATCGCGGCCGACACGAGGTACAGGATCGCGCCGACGACGTAGATCGCCACGACGAACGCAATCGCGCGCCCGCCGGTCGGGCCGCTGAAGGCCGGGGTCTTGAACGACGCCACGAGGATGAGCGTGAAGAGCACGAGGTTCCCCACCCCGAGCAGGCTGATGACCGGGATCCCCGCGATGCGCCGGCGCACCGCCTCGGGAGCCTGGTCGAACAGGTCACGACGCCGGTACGGAAGCAGGATCGCCGCGAAGCTGGCGAGCCAGAACGCGATCGAGAAGATGACGATGTAGTTCACGACGATCGTGAAGAACGAGGTGAACACGTAGAGGGCGAGGAGGATGGCAGCGACGACGACGATCACGATCGCGGACACCCACGGGGCATGCGTCCGCTCACCGACGGTGGCGAGTTGCCGCGGCGCAACGCCGTCGAACGACCAGGCGAAGAGGTTCCGCGTGCAGAGCGTCGCCATGACGAACAGCAGAAGCGCGTGCCAGAGGATGAAGCTGAGCCCGATGAGCACGTTCAGCACCGTGCTGTCCGTCATGATCCCGGCGAAGAAGTTCAACACCGGCGCAACCGGCAGCCCCGATCCCTCGTCGGTGTTCCCGTCGAGGTACACGACCGAGTTCGTGAAGTCCTGGCCGACGACGTCGTAGTAGCGCCAGAGGATCAGCATGTAGACGACGTACGCGAAGCCGAGCGTTGCGAGGATCATCCGCGGCTGCGTCTTCGACGCCTGCTTCACCTCCCCCCCGATGTAGGCGGAGTAGGTGAAGCCGATGTAGATCCAGTAGCCGAGCGGGATCGCGAGCAGCGCGCCGGCGAAGGTGGCGCTGCCGACGGACATGCCGGACGAG
>CAZMUG010000194.1:0-4658 GCA_964569165.1 uncultured Gaiellales bacterium | reverse complement strand
AGGAGCGCGCCCAGCGGGCAGCCGAGCCCCTTCGAGAGGCAGAGCGTGACCGTGTCCACGAGTGAGCCGAGCTCGGCCGCCGGGACGCCGAGCGCGGTCGCAGCGTTCAGGATCCGCGCGCCGTCGAGATGGACGGCCAGCCCCAGGTCGCGCGCGGTCCCGGAGACCTCCCGCAGCTCCGCGAGCGGCCACACGCGGCCGCCGGCGTTGTTGTGCGTCGTCTCGAGCGAGAGCACCGTGACGCGCTGGTCGGCCGGCTTCGCGCTCGGCGCCGCCGCCGCCCGGACCTGCTCCGGGGTCACGCGGCCGGACTCTCCGGGAAGCCCGAGGGTGACGAGGCCCGCGTGCGCCGCGGCACCGCCGTACTCGTAGACGAGCACGTGCGAGTGCTCCTGGGCGGCGAGCACGTCACCGGGGCGGCCGTGCAGCTTGAGCGCGATCTGGTTCGCCATCGTCGCCGTCGGGAGGAAGACGGCGGCCTCCTGCCCGAGCAGCGCCGCGACGCGCTCCTGCAGCGCGTTCACCGTCGGGTCCTCGCGCTTCTGCTCGTCCCCGACCACGGCCTCCGCGATCGCGCGGCGCATGCCCTCGGTCGGCTGCGTGACGGTGTCGGAGCGAAGGTCGATCACCCGGCGCACGCTACCGTCAAGGCGTGGACCTCGCGCTCCTCGACCGGGTGCTCGCCGAGCGCGGCGAGCCCGCCTACCGCGCGAAGCAGGTCTGGGAGTGGACGGCGCGAGGGGTCGGCTCGTACGAGGAGATGACTACGCTCCCGACGTCCCTGCGAGCTGCGCTCGCCGAGAGCGTGCCGCTCTCGACGCTCGCGGTCGCCACCGAGCGGCACTCGCGTGACGGCACCGTCAAGACCCTGTTCCGGACCGCGGACGGCCATCCGGTCGAGGCCGTCCTCATGCGCTACCGCGACGGCCGCCGGTCGGTCTGCCTCTCCTCCCAGTCCGGCTGCCCGCTCACGTGCACGTTCTGCGCCACCGGGGCGATGCGGTTCGGGAGGAACCTGACCGCGTCGGAGATCCTCGACCAGGCGCTCCACTTCCGCCGCTTCGAGCCCGTGGACCACGCGGTCTACATGGGGATGGGCGAGCCCTTCCTCAACGTCGACGGGGTGCTCGCCTCGGCGCGCCGCCTCCCCGACCTCGGCGTCACGCACCGGCGGACGACGATCTCGACCGTCGGCTGGATGCCAGGCCTGCGCCGGTTCGTCGACGAGGTCGAGCAGCCGATCCGGCTCGCGCTGTCGCTCCACGCCGCCGACACCGCGAAGCGCTCGGAGCTCATGCCCGTGAACGACCGCTATCCCCTCGCCGACGTGCTCGCCGAGTGCCGCCGCTACGTGGCGCTCCGGCGCCGGAAGGTGTTCGTCGAGTACGTCATGCTCGCCGGCGTCAACGACGCGCCCGCGGACGCGCGCGCGCTCGCCGCCGCGATCGACGGCAAGACGTTCAAGGTCAACCTGATCCCGTACAACCCGACCGGGCGTTACGAGGGCTCGTCACGCGATGCGATCGAGCGCTTCAAGCGCGTGCTCGAGCAGGCGCGGATCCCGGCGACCGTGCGCCTCACCCGCGGCCGCGACATCGAGGCGGCGTGCGGCCAGCTCGCGACCTCGCCGCGGTAGCTACATCCGCAGAGCGGCCAGCCGCTCCTCGAGGCACGTGACCCGCCGGTGCAGGCGGGTCTCCGCGTCGAGGAGATGCAGGGGTTGCGTGTCGTGGGCATAGGCAGCGGCCCCGGTGATCGATCGAGGACCGTCGAAGCCCAGTGGCGGTGCATGCGGCGGAACGGCGAAGCGCACGCCGGCAGCCGGAAGCTCGTCGACGCCCGCGAGGCGCCGGAGCGCGTCCCGGAGGCGCACGTCGATCGACACCTCCCCGTTCGCGATCCGTGCCTCGAGCGCCGCATCGTCCACCTGCCACAGCCGGTACGTCTCCTCCCAGAGCCCCGCGTCGATCGTCTGCGCCGCCCGCTCCACGTGGCGTGAGACGTCCAGGGTGCCGCCGGACAGGGAGCTCCGCAGCTGCCGGTACTTGACCCGGCCCTGCTCGAGGCTCCGCAGAGGGAAGTGGAGCACCTCGAACGGGTACCACGAACGGAGCGTGTGCAGCCCTGCCCCCTCCGCGTCATGGGCACCCTGCGTAACCGTCACGCCCGGACGTCCACGATGCGCGACCTTGACCTGGGGATGAAACGGATCGGCCTGACGCGTGTGCGGGGCGTGCGGCGAGATCCGGGCCGTCATGCGCTCGAGCACGTGCCTCCCGTCCTCCGGCCGCGGCACGAAGTGGTGCCAGGCCCCACGGACGATCCCGAACCGCTCCGGGATCGCCGCCAGCACCTCCCGCAGGGACCCGCCGCGGGGCCACCAGAACTCGTCGCCGTCACAGTGGAGGACCCAGTCCGCACCGTGCTCGGCCGCTGCGAGCCGGGCCATCTCCGACCGCCGGAGCGTGATCTTCTCGGCCGTGTCGCGGAGAAGGCGGAGGACACCTGCGCGCTCGTACGACTCGAGAATCTCCGCGGTCCCGTCCGCCGACAGATGGTCCGTTGCCACCACGAAGTCGACACCGGCGTTCAGGTGAAAGGCGACGAGCGCGTCGACGACATCCGCCTGGTCGCGCGTACGTAGTGCGAGCACGACTCTCATTCGAAGCGGACAACGCTACCCGGGGCGCCGCGTAGAATCGGCCGCCCGGTGCTGAGAACGTCGATACCCATCCATCGCCCCGGCATCGGTGAGCACGCGGTCGAGGCCGTCGCACACGTCCTCGCGTCGGGCTGGCTCGGCGGAGGCCCGGTGAGGGAGGAGTTCGAGGCACGCCTCGAGGAGATCACCGGCGCCCGGCACGTCGTGGCCGTCTCGAGCGGGAGCGCGGCTCTCCACCTCGCGGCTCTCGCCCTCGAGCTCCAGCCCGGAGACGAGGTCGTCCTGCCGTCGCTCGCACACGTGGCCGCTCCTCAGGCCGTGCTCGCCGCAGGAGGGCGCCCGGTGTTCGCGGACGTCGAGCCGGACACGGCGAACATCGATCCTCACGATGTCGCCCGCCTCGTCGGGCCGAGGACACGCGCTCTCATGCCGGTGCACTACGCGGGTTTCCCGTGTCGCATGGACGAGCTGCTCGCGATCGCCGACGAGCACGGCCTGACGATCGTCGAGGACGCAGCTCACGCCTTCGGATCCCGCTACCGCGGCAGGCCGATCGGGTGCATCGGAGATCTCTCGTGCTTCAGCTTCGACGCCGTGAAGAACGTGACCTGTGGTGAGGGGGGCGCGATCGCGACGGACGATCCGCGCCTCGCAGCGAGGCTCCGCGCCTCCGCGAATCTGGGCGTCTCGAACGACTCGTGGCGACGCCGCAACGACGCGCGACCATGGCAGTACGAGGCCACGACTCCGGGCTTCCGCTACCAGCTGAGCGACGTGAACGCCGCGATCGGCCTCGCCCAGCTGGACGAGCTCGACGACATGCGCGACCGGAAGCGCGCGCTCCTCCGCGCCTATCGCGACGGGCTCGCCGCGATCGAGGGGATCGAGCCGCTGAGCGGCGACATCGAGACCTCCTTCCCCTTCCTCTGCGTCGCGCGCGTCGGGAACGGCCGCCGAGACGCCCTCGTGGAGCACCTCGCGCGCGAGGGCGTCCAGGCCTGGGTCCACTTCGTGCCCTGCCACCGCCAAGAGGCGTTCGGCGTGGACGATGTGCGTCTACCGGTGACGGAGCGGCTCGCGGACGAGCTCGTCACCCTGCCGCTCGCCAGCACGCTCTCGGACGACGACGTCGAGATCGTCCTCGGCTCGGTTCGATCGTTCTTCGCGTGAGCGAACGCCGCCCGCTCGTCGTTCTCGGCACGACGCACTTCTCCGAGACGGTCGCGGAGACGGCGGCGCTGGCTGGGTTCGAGGTCGAGGGGTTCGTGGAGAACCTCTCGCGCGAGCGAGCCGCCGACCCGCTCCGCGGGCTCCCCGTCCACTGGATCGAGGACGCCGGCGTGCTCGCGGCGACACATGTCGCGGTCTGCGGCCTGGGTACGACCAGGCGCCGCATCCTCGTCGAGCAGGCCGAGGAGCTCGGGTTCCGGTTCGCGACGGTCGTGCATCCGACGGCGTACGTGGCTCCGACGACCACGCTGGACGAGGGTGTCTACGTCGGGCCGCAGGTTGCGATCTCCGCGTACTCCCGGATCGGGAGGCACGCCATCGTCCTCCAGGGCAGCCTCGTCGGGCACCACACCCGGGTCGGGGAGTTCGCGTCGCTCATGATGGGGGCGAACGTGGCCGGCTCCGTGCAGATCGGCGAAGCGACGTGGATCGCGACCGGCGCGATCGTCATCGACCACGTCACGGTCGGCTCGAACGCGGTGGTCGCGGCAGGTGCCGTCGTCGTCGCGGACGTGCCCGACGGCGTCCAGGTGATGGGCATCCCCGCACGGATCAGCAAGGAGGTCCCCGATGGGAAGTGAGAGGCAGCGCGTGGTCGGGATCGGCGGCGTCTTCCTTCGAGCAAGCGATCCCACGGCGCTCGCGGCGTGGTACGGGCGGCACCTGGGCGTCCCCCTGGAAGAGGGCCAGACGTACGCGGTCTTCACGGACAGCCGCGACGCGCACGTCTGGTCGGCGTTTCCCTCCGACACCGACTACTGGCCGG
>CAZMUG010000193.1:0-4667 GCA_964569165.1 uncultured Gaiellales bacterium | reverse complement strand
GACGTTAATGGCTTCCAGGGTTCCGGGCCGTGGTGCCCGCATACTGGCTTGCGTCGAGGCGGATTCCCCTCACCTCTGATGCTGGATGGTAGCCAGTGTGCAGGTATGTGCCCTACGGCATCAGACTAGCGCGCTCCATGCCCACCAGACGCAGTTGCGGCACAGGCGCCGACAGCACCCCATACCGTGCGGCATCGGCGAGCAGCAGCTTTGCACACCCCCGAGGTATTGCTTGCCCTCGGGGATGGTGTCGCCGCAGCCATCGCACTCCAAATCCACGTCGGCAACCTTGGCGGTTAGCCATCGCTCACCCATCACTACCCTCCGTGGTTATGTGGCATCGTCAACAACTCCATCCCCTGACAGATCGGGCACCGGCGCATCCGTGGCCGGGGCACCAGCGCCCGCTTGATCGTGTGGGGACTCACCTGGAACAGCCGGCCATAGTAGCGCAGGCTCTTGCCATGCGACAATCCCCGCTCCATCACCTGCACCATCCCGTCATCCAGCTTGTGGCGGCGCGGCCGGCGGGGCAAGCCCATCCGCTGGGCGGTTTTCACGATGTTCCGCTTGGACAGGTTCCGCATGGCCGCCATCACCTCGAGCGGCACCTGCTCCATCCAGTCCGTGCGGAACCGCTCGATCCACTCGGCCGCCCGGCGAGTCATGTGGCCTCGCCTTCGTCGTTGAGATCCCCCACGGCGCGCTTGTCGCGCTGTTCGCCTTCGTCGTCCAAGTCCCCCACCGCATGCCGTAACTCCCGTACCCGCCCCACCAGGTCATGCCAATGCGCCAGCCGTTCCTCCGTCCCGGGTTCCGCGTATTCCCATGCCGTGGCCGCCACGAACACCCGGAAGGCGGACCGCCGGACATCCTTCGGCTTGACCCCGATCGGGAGCAACCCGGACGTATCGCCATCCCCTTGCGTCATCACAGGCCCCGCCCACCCGGCTCCTCGATCCGGTAATCCGCCTCCGCCACCGACTCCAGAATGCCCCGTAATGGCGTTTCACGGGGGTATGGCGGTGTTTCACGGGCTCGGGGGTAGTCAGGGGCGTACCCGCCATGTTCGGGCCTCTGCGCGGCGATTGGGACATGGGCCCGGGCATGGGCATCCTGGTCGCAATCCGTGAACAGGCGGCCCGTGGCGGTGGGCAACCGACCGCACGTTGGGCAGGGGGTTAATCCCGCCCCATCGTGCATCCCCTCGCCGATCCAGCGATGGTATGCCTCGGCGGCAGGCCCCGGGGCCGGGGGCCTTCGGAGTTCGGCCTGCAGGTGCCGGTAGCCCGGCAGCCGGTCGGATTCCCAGTCCTGGATCAGCCGCTTGGCCGCCTCCCGGACCCGCGGGAACGGGTAGCCCTGCAGGCGCCGCGCCCAGACGGCGGCCATGCGCTGGAGCTTGGCATCGCTGTAGGTCTGGATCGCGAGCTCGTCCACCCAGTCCTGCAGGATCGCCATCAGGTCGTCCCGCTGCACCCCCGTTGCCATGCCCATCAGGCCACTCCCTGCTCGTCGTCGTCGTAGAGGCCGCGGCCCCGGCGGATCGCCGGCGGCTGGGCCCGAAGCTTCCGCGCCTTCTCGATCCCGGTCTTGAGGCTGGCCGCGGTGGGATGAAATCCGCCCTGCGCCCCGGATCGGAGCGCCATCCCCACCTCCTCGCCGCTCACCGGCCCCGCAATCCCCAGGGCTTCCGGCCCATCCCGCACCATCCGCAGGTTCCCGATCACGGCCGCTGGCATCCGGGCTGCCCGGAGGGCCGCCTCCAGATCCGGCAGGTAGCCATCCGGCACCCACGCCCGGAGATCATCCGGCACCGGGTGCGGCGGCTGCTTCTCCTCCCCGTTAGGGGAGGATCTAACATCTAACCTCTTACCTCTAACCTCTAAGGTTGGCAATTTGTTGGACTGTATGTTGGACGTTTGTTGGCATTGTGTTGGACTTTTGTTGGACTTTTTCCCGGCCTTGGAACGAGCTAAGTGCTTGCTACGCACGCGCTCCAGCTTCGCGTTGACCCCACCGGGGAAGCGTGGTTCAAGTGCAGGCCAGATGCGCGCCCACTGCCGCGAAGTTGAGCCGGTCAACCTCCGTTTACGATCCTCATCTTGCGGCAGTTCGTGGTTGAGCCACTGGTGGATCAGGAGGTCCATGTAGGCCCCCTTTTCCTCCAGTGTCATGTCCCTGGTGTCGGCCACGAACGCCTGCACGTACAGCGGCATCCAGTGTGCTTTCTCGCTCATTCCTCAGATCCTGTCGTCATACTCACCGAAATCTACGGCATGCAGGAGGTCTGCTCGTCGGGCACGCCTTGCGGTTTTAGGCCGCGTGCTGGTGCGGCTCGTCCACCTTCTCTTTGCCACCGCATACCATGCAGCGGCGGAAGGTGACGGCCAGCTCGGTCGCCACCCCGCGACCACCCACCCAGAGCCCCTTGGTGCACATGCCGGCCCGGACGAGGTGGTCGCGGACGGTGGTGGGGGCAAGCCCCAACTGGCGACCGATGGCGCCCATGCTCAGGCCGGCCTGGCGCAGGGCGATCACCTGCTCCCGCATGCCCCCGGGGATGTAGCGGCCATTCGCCTCACGCTTGGGCTGCTTGGGCCGGGCATCGCCCGGGGTATCGCTGGTCAGGCGAGCGGCGCGGGCGCGCGCCCGGCGGCAGATGAGACATTCCTCGCGACCGGCGAAGCGGCCACCGGGCATGATGTAGGTGGTGCGACTGGTCCGCGCATGACCACAATGCCTCCACGCCTTCCACTTCACTTCGCCTCCCACGGCTTACAGGTACAGAGATGGCTCACGCGGCCCCTCCGAAGTCCAGGACTTCCTGCTCAAGTCGCTTGGCTGCGATCTCGCAATACAGCTCCTCGATCTCGATGCCGATGGCACGCCGACCCAGGTCCTTGGCGGCCCGGAGCGTGGTGCCGGAGCCCATGAAGGGGTCGAGGATGATTCGCGGACTAGGGCGCGCTATCTCGATACACCACCGCATGAGGGCAACTGGCTTTTGTGTCGGATGAAGGAAGGCGCGGGCGTCGTCACCGGGCGCCCGGTATCCGCCTGACCAGAGATGGCGCAGCACCCTTGTACGGCCCACGCAATTCGTCCATGCGAACTCGGCTTCGCCAATGCGCAGGTCCAATCCGTTGCGCGTCACCTTGTCCCATGCAATCCAGACTGCCGAGTCCGGCAGTCTGGATGCGTAGCAATTCGCCCCCCAGAGGATGGCGTGGCCGGTAATCCACGGCGTCGGGTCGAAAGGCTGGTCGTCGTGCGCCACTGTTCGCACCTGCCTTCGCGGCGAAGGCAGGTGCTTGCCCTGTGGTACATGTTCTCTATTGTAGGAAATCCCATAGGGGGGATCGCTCAGGACAAGACCCTTGAACCCCAGCCGGGGCGCAATCTCCCGGCAGTCCCCGTGGTAGATCGTGATGCCCCGACCATCGTCATAGTAGGGCTTCATAGACCCCATCCCGGAAGACCACCCGACCAATGCTCGTAGTACGGCTTCACGCGGCCTCCTGCCAGCGCAGCACCAGCTCCACCCGCGGATGCTCCTTGTCGATCAGCTTGCGGCTCCCGTCCCAGGAGCAGATCAAGCGGTCGTTCTCGATCACGCCCGCCTTTTCGAGCGCGTCGGCCAGGGCCTGCATGTAGCCGTGGAGGTCGCCTGTGGTGTTGGTGCGGCGGTAGAACAACGCCTGCACCTGCACCGGCACCGTGATGGTGGGCTGGCGCTTGCGGGCCTGCAGGGTGAGCACGGCGGCCCGTTCCCATTGCAGGGAGTTATGGGCGGGGATGATGCGGGGCTGGCCCTTCACCCGGATGATCCGCTGGCCCGTCTTTTTGGTCGCTGGTTTCCCCTCGATCACCACGCGCCACTCGTTCACGGACAGCCCGTACACGGCCCGGTCACCGTCGTCTTCGCCTCCTCGAACGCCTCGGCCCGCGCTGCGTCAGTGGCCGCAACGATGTGCTGGAACGATGCCGCATACGCCTCCACGAACGGCGTTAGGGCGTCGAGGAGGCGGGTCGCATCTCGCCTGCAAACGCACGTCTCGGGCTCGTCACAGCCCAACGAGCACGTCAGCGCCTCGACCGCGTCGTTGCCGTACCAGGGCGCGTGCGCCCATATACCCGCGATGTCATCGGTCATGCGGCTACTCCTCTCGCTTCGCAGTATGCTTCGATGAATGCCGCGGCAACTTGCGGGACGATCGCATTGCCCGCACCGCGGAGGATGCCCACGCGACCGCGCTGTACCCCATCAACCAGAGGGAAAAGAGCGGGTTCAACCGGAACGGGCCGGACTTTCCCGTCTCGGCAGAGGTGCCATTGGACATCCCAAAAGCCAACCGAGGGTTGGTGTCCAGTCGGGATTTCCCGTCCCGCCGCACCATAGAGTGCGTCATGTCTCCCGTGTCCTTGTGGTCCCTGCTTCTGGGCGTGGCCCATGCTGCCATCTGGGCCGCTCCCGGGAGCTTGAGTACCGGCTTGCTGTGATCCCCCGCCGAGTAGGCGTATTGGCTCCCCGTCGCATCGTTCACCGTGCAGGTCGGCCAACTCGCCAACTGTGCCGCCGAGCCCAACGTCAGGCCGAAGCCGTTGCCGTTCGTTCCCGGCGAGCCCGCCATCGGTGTCGGCCAGCCCGCGAGCAATGCCACCGT
>CAZMUG010000192.1:0-4685 GCA_964569165.1 uncultured Gaiellales bacterium | reverse complement strand
GGAGATCAGGTCCGACGCGAGTGCGACCACCTGCGCCGCAACGTCCTCCGGACGGGCGACCTTCCGGAGCGCCATCGTACGGGACACCGCGCGCACGGTCTCGGGATCGACGAGGCCCCGGGTCATCGGCGACTCGGTCCAGCCGGGCGCGACGGCGTTCACGCGGCCGAGCGGCGCGCTGCGGGTGATCTCGTTCTTGAGCGAGAGCAGCAGGCCGCCGAGGACTGCGGACTTGGCAGCCGCGTAGTCCGCGTGCCCCGCCTCGCCGAAGATGCCGGCGGTGGAGCCGACGAGGACGAGCGAGCCGTGCCCGTTTCGCTCGACCTCGCGCAGGAACCCGCGGGCGACGAGGAACACGGAGGTGAGGTTCAGGCGAAGCGTCTCCTCCCAGCGCTCGAGCGGGAGCGCCCGGACGGGGACGTCCTCCCGGGGCCAGGCACCCTGCACGGCGACGCACACGTCGATCCGGCCAAGAGCGTCCATCGCCTCGGCGAACAGCCGCTCGACCTCGTCCTCCGAGGTCAAGTCCGCCTGCGCGACCGCGGCCGCCCCGAGCTCCTGCGCGAGCGCCCGGGCCCGCTCCTCGCCCCGGTGGTAGTGGACGGCGACGCGGGCGCCTTCGCCCGCGAACGCGCGCGCGCAGGCGGCGCCGATCCCGCCGGACGCGCCCGTGACCAGCACTCCCTTGCCGCTGAGCCCCGTCTCGATGGATCAAGGCTAGCGACGCGATTTGACATGTCACCGCTGACGCGATGTGATGCAGGGCCACTGGAGGCGACCGGCGCGGTGAGCAACATCGGCGAGCGCGCGGCGTCGAACGAGAGGCAGGCCAACCGTCCGAGGAGGGCACATGAAGAAAGGACTGATCGCTTCACTCGCTGTGGTCGTCGCCGCCGCGATCGCGGTGACGTCGGCGGTAGCCACCACATCGGCGCCGGCGGCCGCGGCGCAGGTATCCACGTGCACGAACGTGTCGCTCGGGTTCCTCGGGCCGCTCACCGGCCCGGCCGGGTTCCTCGGCCAGGAGCAGATCTCCTGGCTCAGGTTCGGCGTGGACAAGTACAACAAGCAGTACAAGACGCAGTTCAAGATCGTCGAGGGCGACACGCAGCTGAAGGCGCCCGTCGCGCTCACGGTGGGGCGAAAGCTGGCCTCCAACAGCAACGTCCTGGCGGTGATCGGCGGCTCGGAGAGCCAGGCGGTCCGGGTAACGGGCAAGCTGTTCGCGAAGACGTCGCTCGCCAACGTCTCGGGCTCGGCCACCGCGATCGACCTGACGAAGGGGCACCCCTACAAGTCGTTCTTCAGGGTCGTGCCGAACGACAGCGTCCAGGGCCCCGACATCATCAGCTTCGTCTCGACGAACCTGAAGGCGAAGAACGTCGTCGTCATCGACTCGCAAGACGACTACTCCCTTCCGCTCGCGAACGCCGTCACCCGTGGGCTCAAGGCCAAGGGTGTAACCGTGTCCCGCGAGTCGGTCTCCGCCGACGACACCGACTTCTCGTCGGTGGTGGCGAACGTGAGCTCGAGCGCGAAGGTCGTCATCTTCGCCACGCAGGTGGCGAGCGCGGCCAACACGCTCTCGAACCAGCTTCGCGAGCAGGGCAAGAAGGCGATCGTGTTCGGGACGGACGGCGCGTACTCGCCGTCGCAGTTCAAGCCGAAGAGCGGGTACGTGTCGGTGTTCGCGCCCGACCTCCACTTCGACCCGAAGGCGAGGAAGATCATCGCCGAGTACCGGAAGTTCGTGAAGAAGGACACCTCCGGTGCATTCGGCCCCGCCACGTACCAGGCCGGCTGGGTCGTGATGAGCGCGATCAGGAAGGCGTGCGCGGACGGCAAGGTCACGCGCGCCGAGGTGACCAAGGACGTGAAGTCGTCACGGACGCCGTCGATCATCGGCGCCCCGACGGCCTTCGACGCGAAGGGCGACCTTCGCGGGGGCGGCGCGTTCGTCATCTACAAGATCACGAACGGGAAGTACAGCCCGGTCAAGTAGGGTCCGCACCTGGCACGAGCGGCCCATCCGCAGGGGTGGGCCGCTCGTCGTTTCGGGGCGATGTGTGAGATAACCCGCGGATGGACTGGGAGAAACTCGTCCAGCTCACCGTCAACGGGCTGACGCTCGGGAGCGTCTACGCGCTCGTCGCGCTCGGGTTCTCGATGGTCTACGGGATCCTGAAGCTGCTGAACCTCGCCCACGGTGACGTGCTCATGGTGGGCGCCTTCATCGGGTGGGGGGTCCTCGGCTGGCTGGGAGGGGCGCAGGATCCGAGCGTCGCCGTCTGGCTCCTGATCCTGCTCATGACCCTCGCCGCGATGGTCGGCTGCGGGTTCCTCGGGGTCGCCATCGAGCGCTTCGCGTACCGCCCCCTCCGCCGGGCGCCCCGTATCGCGCCGCTCATCAGCGCGCTCGGAGTCTCCTTCTTCATCCAGAACTCGGTGCTCCTGCTCTACGGGGCGAACTTCCGCAGCTACGGGGCGTTCGACCTCGTGGACGTCGAGGTCGGCATCCACTGGGGGCCGCTGAACGTCTGGATCCTGCGCATCGTCGTCATCGCCGCGGCGGTGGCGATGATGGCCGGGCTGTGGCTGTTCGTCGCCCGGTCGAAGCTCGGCAAGGCGATGCGGGCGACGGCCTTCGATCGCGAGGCGGCCGCGATGATGGGCATCGACGTCGACCGCGTGATCGTGAAGACGTTCTTCATCGGCTCGGCGCTCGCCGGTGCCGCGGGGGTTCTCGTCGGGCTGATCTTCGGCCAGATCAACCACTTCATGGGCTTCAACTACGGCCTCAAGGGCTTCACGGCGGCCGTCGTGGGCGGCATCGGCTCGATCCCGGGCGCGATGCTCGGGGGCCTGCTCATCGGCCTCGCCGAGGCGTTCTCTGTCGGCTACATCGAGAACTTCACGTTCGGACGCCTCGGGAGCGCGTTCAGCGACCTCATCGTCTTCCTGATCCTGATCGCGTTCATGCTCCTTCGCCCGCAGGGCATCTTCGGCAAGCCGGAGGTGAAGAAGGTTTGAGCGAGCAGCCTCCCGAGTCGCCCCGGATCGGAGTGGACGAGTGGGTCTCGAGCGCCGAGGGTCGCCGTGAGCTCGGGCTCGCCGATCGTCTCCAGGAGCGCTTCGCCCGGGTTCCGCCGGCCCTGAAGCTCGCGCTGCTCGCGCTCCCCTTCGTCGCGTACCCGTTCCTCGTCGACTCCGACTACCTCATGCAGGTCGGCATCGACACGCTCATCTTCGTGCTGCTCGCGCTCGGGCTGAACGTCGCAGTCGGCTGGGTGGGCCTGCTCGATCTCGGCTTCGTCGTGTTCTTCGGTCTCGGCGCCTACCTGTACGCGGCGGTCGCCTCGGACTACGCGGGGCGCCACTGGCAGGCGCAGGTCGCGATTCCCCTCATCGCGGTCGCGGTCGCGGTCGTGGGCTTCCTCGTCGGGCTCCCGTCGAGGCGCCTCGTGGGCGACTACCTCGCCATCGTCACCCTCTTCTTCCTCCAGCTCTGGCTCGTGGTGCTCGTGAACGCGACCTTCACCCGCGGCCCGAACGGGATCTCCGACATCGAGCCGCTCTCGTTCTTCGGGCGGGAGGTCAGGTCGCTCGAGGGCTACTACGCGATCGCGCTCGTCGCCTTCGTCGTCATCTTCGGCGTGCTCTACCTCGTCGACCGGTCCCGGACGGGGCGCGCGTGGCGCGCGCTGCGCGAGGACGAGCTCGCTGCGGAGCTCATGACGATGCCCGTGAACCGCCTCAAGCTCACGGCCTTCGCCGTCGGCGCGGGGGTCGCAGGGGTCGCCGGCGCGATCTTCGCCCCGGTCCAGGGCGCGATCTTCCCGGCCAGCTTCGACCTCATCCTCCTCATCACCGTGTACGCGATGGTGGTCCTCGGCGGCGCGGGCAGCCTGCTCGGCGTCACGGTGGGTGCCGTGCTGATCAACGCCTCGATGGAGGCGCTGCGGGATGCGAACAACGCGAGCTGGGTCTTCTACCTCGCCATCGTGCTCGGGCTGCTCCTCCTGCTGAAGCCGCGCTGGGTCGGGCCGGCGGTGCTGGCCGCGACGATCGTGTTCGGGCTCGCCGTGCGCGAGCTCGCGGAGCACGTCCGTCCCTCGAGTGTCGAGGGCCTGACCTTCGGGGGCACGTGGATCGACCGCCTCGCGGACGACTGGGTGCTCGTCCCGGAGGGGGCGATCGGCCCCGACGGGCTGCCCGCCGGAGCGCTCGCGCGCGTGGCGTACCTGGGCCTCATCGCCGGGGTGCTCGCCCTCACGCTCATCCGCAGGCCGCTCTGGCGCGCGGTTGCGCTCGTCCCGCTGCTGTATCTCGGAGCCTGTGTGTGGCAGAACGTCCTGCTCGCCCAGCCCGCGGTCGCCCGGTTCGTCCTCATCGGGGCGATGCTCGTCGCGCTCATGGCGCTGCGTCCCCAGGGGCTGTTCGGCAAGCAGCGGGTGGAGATCGTCTGATGGCCGAGCCGCTGCTCCGGGTGCGCGGCGTCTCGCTCTCGTTCGGGGGCCTGCTCTGCCTGAACGAGCTCGACCTCGAGGTGGGCGAGGGCGAGGTCGTGAGCGTCATCGGGCCGAACGGCGCGGGCAAGACGACCCTCTTCAACCTCGTGACGGGTGTGTACCCACCCGACGAGGGCGACATCCTCTTCGAGGGGGAGAGCGTCGTCGGGCTCGACC
>CAZMUG010000191.1:0-4729 GCA_964569165.1 uncultured Gaiellales bacterium | reverse complement strand
GCCGATCAGCTCCGGGTCGAGTGCCGAGGTCGGCTCGTCGAAGAGCATGACCTCGGGGTTCATCGCGAGCGCGCGGGCGATCGCGACGCGCTGCTGCTGGCCGCCCGAGAGCTGGATCGGGAAGTGGCCCGCCCGGTCCCCGAGCCCGACCATCACGAGCAGCTCGCGCGCTCGCTCCTCTGCCTCCTTCTTCGACCCTCTGAGCACCGTGCGCGGGCCCTCCATCACGTTCTCGAGCGCGGTCAGGTGCGGGAAGAGGTTGAACTCCTGGAAGACCATCCCGGCCCGGATGCGCAGCTGGCGGATCTGCTCGCGCTTCGCCCGGGTCCTGTGGCCGCCGCCCGGAATCCGGATGCCGGCGATCTCGACCGTGCCCGCGGTCGGCTCCTCCAGGAAGTTGAGGCAGCGCAGGAGCGTGCTCTTGCCGGATCCCGAGCGGCCGAACACGACCACCACCTCGCCCGGCTCGACCACGAGGTCGATCCCCTTGAGCACGTCGTGCCCGTGGAAGCTCTTCCACAGACCCTCGACGACGACGTCCGGCAGGCCGTCTTCGCTCGTCATCCCTCGACTCCCGCCTGTCGCTGCTGCCCGGCGACCGCGACGCCTGCTGTCCCGCGGACGTAGCCCTTGCTGATCCGCCGCTCCAGGCGGAGCTGGAAGTACTGGAAGACGGTCGTGAGCCCCCAGTAGATGAGCGCCGCCACGATCAGCGCCTCCAGGTTCCGGAAGTCGGCCTTCCCCACGAGCTGCGCGCGGCGGAAGATCTCCATCTGGTCGATGCTCACGCCGAGGAAGCTGACGAGGGCGGTGTCCTTGAGCATCGCGATGAACTCGTTGCCGGTCGGCGGGATGATCACGCGGATCGCCTGCGGGATCACCACGCGCCGCATCTTCTGCGCGTACGTCATGCCCAGCGCCTCGGCCGCCTCCGACTGGCCGTGCCCGACGGACTGGATGCCCGCCCGGAAGATCTCCGTCATGTACGCGCCGTAGTTGAGCCCGAGCGCGAGGACGCCCGCCGCGATCACGTCGAGCGTGAGCAGGTCGGTCCAGGGGTCCCCGAGCGCGAGGCCGATCTGGGGGAGGGCGAGGTAGATCAGGAAGAGCTGGACGATCAGGGGCGTGCCGCGGAAGAAGGAGGTGTAGAACCCGGACACCCCGACCGCGATCGCGTTGTGGCTCAGGCGCCCCAGCGCCCCGAGCAGCGCGAGGATCGAGGCGAGCACGATCGAGAGGACGGCGATGACGATCGTCCAGGTGATGCCCTTGAAGATGAAGAAGGCGTGGTCGCGCATCCACGCGGTGTCGAAGTCCGCGATCGCGAACAGGCCGACGAGCGCGCCGACGATGACCGCCCACACGACGATCAGCTTCAGGGTGAAGGGGATCCGGGCGGAGAAGAGCTCGAGGCCTTCCCGCCGGCCCCGGTCGAGCTCGACCGCGGGCGGGGGCGGCGAGGTGGTCCCGCCGCCCCTGTCGGCGCCCGTGGTCACGATTCAGTCCTCGCCGACTACGAGTTCTCGGCCTTCGTCAGGTCGACGCCGTACCACTTCGTGGACATCTCGGAGAGCGTCCCGTCCTCGTGCATCTCGTGGACGATCTCGGAGATCTTGTCCAGCAGGCTGGTCGGGTCGAGCTCGGAGCTCCTGTCGATCGCGACCGCGAGCGGCTCGTAGTAGAGCGGATCGCCGACGATCTTGATGTTCGAGCCGGCGTCGATCGCTGCCTGGAGCGTCGGGAGCGCCGAGATGACGCCGTCGAGACGCCGGCCGTCGCCCAGGTTGAGATCCTGGATCGCGGTCGAGTCGGTGTCGTAGGTCTTGATCTGCGGGTCGGTGATCACGGAGGGGATCGCCTTCGGTGTGCCCGACTCGTCGAGCGCGATCTCGAGGTTGCCCTGCAGGTACGAGTCGTACGTGCAGCCTCCGCACACCCCGACCTTCTTGCCGTCGAGACCGCTCGCGTCGGTGATCGTCGTGTTGTCCGCGTTCACGGCGATCGATGCGGGGGTGTAGTAGTAGGGCGGCGTGAAGTAGAGGACCTCGGCGCGCTCCGGCGTGATCGTCATCGACCCGACGGAGATGTCCCAGCGCCCGTTCCAGTTGCCCGCGACGATCGTGTCCCAGGCGGGCGCCTCCCAGGCGACCTCGACGCCGAGCCGTTTGGCGATCTCGGTCGCGACGTCGATGTCGAAGCCCTCGTACTCGCCCGTGTCCTCGTTCAGCTCGGACTGGGGCGGGTAGGCCGGATCTGTCGACACGGTGATCGTGCCCTTGTCCTCGATCGACGCGAGAAGGTCGTTCGCGCTCTCGTCGCTCCCGCCGCACGCGGACACGCTGTGGGCGAGCCCAAGCGCGAGGACGAGGAACGCGAGCCCTGCAGTCGCTCTCTTGGCCATGTGTCTCCTCCTCAAGAGTGCGGCGGCCTGTCGCCGCCGACTCACGCAGCTGGCTGATCAGCGGAGCCTACCGCCTGGTAGGGGGTGGTGGAAGGGAGCGGTGTCTGACACCACCCCACGTAGCAATGCGGGTTTGCACGCCCACGGTGTCAGACACCGACGTTGAAGCCTCAGGCGACGGTGCGGCCGGCGGCGATCCAGCCGGGCGGGAGCGGACGGTGCGGCCGGGTCGTCTCCTCGAGCGAGACGTCCACGACCTCCTCGCCGTGAATCGCGGCCATGCGTCCCCAGGCAGCGGCCGCTGCGAGCTCAGCGGCCTTCAGCCCGAGTCGCGTCGCGAGGATCCGGTCGCGCGCGGTGGGCGTGCCGCCGCGCTGGACGTGCCCGAGCACGGTGACCCGCGTCTCGAAGCCGGTGACGCGCTCGATCTCGTCGGCGACGACCCGGCCGATCCCCCCGAGTCGCGCATACCCGTACCGGTCGTGCTCCTGCACGACGGGCTCCTCCTGCTCGCCCGAGCGGCGCGTGAGCGGGTATCCCTCGGCGACGACGACGATGGAGAAGTCCCTGCCCGCCTCGTGCCGCCGGCTGACGTGGTCGCACGCGTCCTCGATCGGGGTCGGGTCCTCGGGCACGAGGATGACGTCCGCGCCGCCCGCGAGACCGCTCGCGGCCGCGATCCAGCCGGTGTGCCGGCCCATGACCTCCACGACCATGACGCGGTTGTGCGACTCGGCGGTCGTGTGCAGCCGGTCGATCGCCTCCGTGCAGACGTGGACGGCGGTGTCGAAGCCGATCGTCAGGTCGGTGCCCGGCAGGTCGTTGTCGATCGTCTTGGGGACGCCGACGACCGGGTAGGCATGCCCGGCGTGGAGCCGGTGGGCGACGCGGAGCGTTCCCTCGCCTCCGATCGCGACGACGCCGTCGATGCCGAGCGTCGCGGTCGTCTCGAGGAGGCGCTCCACGCCCTCGGCCTCCCGAAACGGGTCGATCCCGGAGGAGCCGAGGATCGTCCCGCCGCGGGGCAGGATCCCGGACACGGCCCGGCGCGTGAGCGGGACCAGCTCGCTCTCGAGCAGCCCGCGCCAGCCGTCGCGGATCCCGGCGACCTCGTGCCCCGCGCCGCGGAGCCCCCGCGTCACCGCGCGGATGGCCGCGTTCAGCCCCGGGCAGTCGCCGCCACCGGTGAGGACGCCGTAGGTCGCCACGTCAGTAGAGGAACATCGGCTTGCCGAGCACGTGCCGGACCTTCGGCCGGTATTCCGCCGCGTCGTACAGCTCGTCCACGTCCACGCGCTTGACGCCCTCGCGCGTGGCGGAGATCGGCACCGTGGTGTAGGTCCCCCCGCGGAGTGAGACCATGCGGCCCGTGTCCTGCTCGATCGCGAGGTCGGCTGCCATGACGGCGTAGTTCGTCGCGACCATGAGGTCGAGCGAGTCCGGGCTCCCAGAGCGCATGAGGTATGCGAGGGGCTGGTAGATCATGTCCTCGCCCGTGCGCTCCTTCAGGGCCTCGGAGAGGAGCTGCCCGATGCCGCCAAGCTTGCGGTGGCCGTAGGCGTCCTCCTCCCCGGAGAGCAGGAGGTCACCGGCGACGGGCTTCGCGCCCTCGGACACCGTGACCATGGCGTAGCGGGACGGGTTCGCCCGCTTGTCCTCCATGAGGAGCCCGGCCAGACGGTCGGGGTCGAACGGGACCTCGGAGATCACGGCCCGGTCGACGCCTGCCAGGTAGGCGGTGACGAGCGAGGTCTCGCCCGAGTAGCGCCCGAAGAGCTCGATCACGGCGAGGCGCTCGTGGCTGCCGGAGCTCGTGCGGAGGTTGTGGATGAACTGCACGCCGCGGGTCACCGCGGTCGAGAAGCCGATGCAGTAGTCCGTCCCGTGGACGTCGTTGTCCATCGTCTTCGGGATCGCGATCACGGGGATGCCCTCGTCGTGGAGGCGGAGCGCGTAGGAGAGCGTGTCGTCGCCGCCGATCGCGACGAGGGTGTCGAGGCCGAGGTGCTCGATCACGCGGAGCACGTGATTCGTGAGGTCGTGGGGGCCGTCGCCCTCGACCGAGCCGGCCAGGAACGAGGGCACGTCCTTCGCCCGCACGGAGCCCGGGTTCGTCCGCGACGTGTGGAGGACGGTGCCGCCCGTGCGGTCGATCGTGCGGACGTTGGCCGCATCGAGGTCGACGACGAAGTCCTCCTCCGGCGCCCCTGGCTCGTAGCCCAGGAGCCCGGCCCAGCCGCGCCGGACGCCGACGACGTCGTGACCCGCATCCTCGGCGCGGTTGACGAACGCCTTGATGCAGGGGTTGAGCCCCGGGACGTCGCCGCC